>JBAZSR010000006.1:0-43760 GCA_041662295.1 Elusimicrobiota bacterium
TCATCGCGGCCTTCGCCAAGCACAAAGGCCGCTGGCACGTCGTCAAGACGGACAGCAGTTTCGCCTATCCCAACGAGATCGTGCTCGACGCGAAGAAGGCGGGCGCGGCCCACGCCGAGATCCTCATCCGCCACAACATCCCCGCGGACCGCTCGCCGGACCTAAGGTAGCGGGGTCACCTCGACCACCCCATCCGTCACCCTCACAAGGGCCCGGTCCGCCTCCAGTTCGACCCCGCCGACCCTCATGCGGAGACCTTCGTGGACCCCGTCCTTGGCGCGGTCTGACCTGATGGAGAGTTCCGACCCGTCCAGAGCGGGCTTGGGGTCGATCCACTCCAACGAAGCGGAGCCGAAGATGACCGGCACGCCTTTGGCGCGTAGGTGGAGGCTGGACTGGTCGAAAGCCTCGATCCCGCCCTCCCAGATATAGGCCTCTTCGCGCTTGCCGCTGCGGCCAGGCAGGACCGAGAGGTATGCCGGAGCGATGTCAGGCGGCACCACGTGCACCGGAGTCACGGGCTTCCAATTCAACGGCGAGGGGACCGCCCCGTAGAACACCCGATAGCGCCTCCCCGGCGCGTTCAGGAACTTCTCGAGCACGACCTCCTGCTTTTCGACAAGCTCTTTCTGCTCCCTGAGAAGAGCGGCGTAGTCGAACTCCTTGACAGCGTCCGCCAGGAGGCGCCGGTCCTTGCGGGGGTCGGCCGGGAACTCCCGCTCGAGGAGGGAAGCCTGCGTCATGGCCTTGGCCCGCATCTCCTCCTTCCACCCCGGCCGCGCCAAGTCGAGGAGCAGGGCCTGGGCCATGCCGAGCTGGTAGGAGGAAAGGGTGAAGTCGATGACCTCCCCGTCAGGGGGCAGGATGCCGGCGATGCTCTTCTTGAAGCGTTCAGCGGCCTCTGAAGCCTCGGGCCCCGCTCCCTCCCCTGCCCGCACCTGGGCCATGCGGGCTTCGGCGTACTCAGCCGTGCCTTCCTTGAATTCCTCGAAATCCTCGGTCCGGGCCACTTCGGGGGGGAGCGAAGCCCTGCGCGCTCGCCGGGCAGCGAGGAACATCCTGGCCCTGCGGCCCGCCTCCTCCCGCGACAGCCCCCCCTTGGCCAGGGCCGCATGCAGGATGCGGCGCTCCAATCCCAGCCAGGCGGAGTAGGCAGAATCGAGGACCGGAGACTCTGCCGCAGGCTCGTCCCCCCTATCCTGGACCTGCTTCTGGTACACGTGGAAGCACTCGTGCAGGAGCGTGGAGAGCCACTCCTCCCCGATCTTCCCCTCTCCCGGCACAGCGACATAGGCGGTATTGACTCCATTGATGTCCGTGGTCAAACCGCCCTCGCCGGGGCTATAGAGGCTCACCCCGTCCCTGATCAACACCCCCGCTCCCGCGGGCTCCAGGAGCCGGTACTCCTTGGGGGGAGCAGGATGCCCGAAGAGCAGCTCCTGCTTGTCCGCGTGGTTGATCGCGATCGGGGTCTTGCGCGTGCTGAACCCTGGCCAGACCTCTGAGCCGAACCGGTCGGAAAGCCGGTGGAGCCTGGCCACCATCTCCAGAGTGGGACCCGGGTCCCACGCAGGCTCTGCCTGGACCCCCGCTCCTGAAGGGACCGCCAGGACGAGCCCTGCCAGCGCCATGGACAAGACGAGCCGCATCATCATTCCAGCATCACTCCGACACCCCTATTATAAATCATCCCCACGCAGGCGTTCCCGGCCGCGCCTAAAGCGCGGCCGGGAACATGCTGCCCGACGCTTACTTGGCCTTGAGGGCCGCGGCCCTGGCGTGATACTCGGCGATGAAGCCGCAGCGCTGGTCCTGGCTCAGGTAGAAGTTCCAGTCGTCGGCCGTCAGCTCAGGCCCGCCCACGGCCTTGTCGTTGGTCGCCTTCTGGCTGAGCACCTTCCAGAGGGAGGATGACGCGGACCCCAGCACATTCTTGTCGCCCCAGGCGATGGTGGCAGCGCCCTTGGCCTTGCAGGCCGCCACGTCGAAGGACGAGACCGCGGTCACAGGCGCGCTAGACATGGTTGCCGCAGGCTTGGCCGGGGCCGACCCCTGCACCTTGCGGACAGGCGTGGGCACAGGCTTGGGCGCCGGGGTCGCGATCGGCGCCACGATCGGCGCGACCGGGGTCTCCGGAGCGTCGAGGTAGGTGTCCACGAGTCCCCAGGTGACGAGCCCTGTGGACGCCACCAGGGCGGCCACAGCGGCCTTCATCCCGAAGGGGATGCCGGTGATGGCAGCGGTGTACGCGGAAGCTTCAGCGACCGCCACAGCCGTGACCGGCGCGCTGTAGAGGGTCACGGCTGTCACGGGCGCCACGTAAGGCACGACCGCGGTGCAGGCAGCCGCAGCAGGCGCGACCACGGCGCTCCCAGCGGCAGCGGTCCCGACAGCGGCGGTCCCGACAGCAGCGGTCCCGGCGGCTCCAACTCCGAGCAAGCCCGCCACGATCATGCCGCCGGCCACGAGCAGGCCGGTTCCCGCGAGGGCGTAGCCCGCGGCGCGGTAGGGGTGCTCCTGGGCATAGGCCTTGGCCTGCTCCAACCAGCCGGGCTCGGACTGCCCTTCAGGCGCGCTGACCGGGGACGGCACCTCGTTGATCTTGAAGCCCTTCTTCTCCGGCATGGCCGTGGCCGCGGCCCTGGCCTGGGTCCGGGAAGCGTTTCCAGAGGTCTCCAGCGACTCCGGGGTGGCGACAGCGCCGCCCTGCATGCTGCCGTCGAACAAGCTGTTGAGCTCGGCCTCGTCCCTGCCGGACTTGGAGGCATTCTCCTGGAAGTCCTTGGCGAAGCTCATGAGGGATTGCACGCGCGCCATCCGGGACGGCCCGAGGTCCGGGCCGGCGCCGGACGAGGAGCCTTTCCCGCTCCCCGCGGCCTTGACGAGCTTCTCCCACCTGGAGGCCAGCTCGTCATCAAGCTTCGTGGCCATGGCCCGGTCCTTGAGGTCGGCAATACGGCCGCTGTTCTCGAACTCCCGGGCCTCCTTCAGATAAGCCCGCATCTCCACCACTCCCTGCGCGAGCAGCCTGAGCCCGTCCTCGTCGAACATGGCCGCATGGTCGCCGGCCGCGAGCTTGGCAGTCGTCTCGATGAGCCCCAGCGTGAGCGTCTCGTACCGTTCCTTCCATTCATAGGCCCGGGGAAGGAGGTTGATGAGGCTCAGGGCCGCGATGCCTCCGCGGCCGGGCTTCGCGAGCCAGCTGGACCAGGAGCCGTCGCCCTCGTGATAGGAGAGCGTCTTCATGCCCTCGATCCAGGCGAATGCGGTCACTCCCGCGGGAGCGCCTTGGACGGGGTCGCCGTAGACGGGAGTTTCCTCGGCCGCAGCCGGGCTCTGAAGCATCAGGACCGCCAGGCCGACCAGACAAGCCATGCGCACAATCTTGTTCATAGGACCTCCTTTGATATCGACTGCTGGTGAGATTCGGACGTCAGGCTGGAGAGATCGGGGGAACGGAGAGGAGCTTCGTTCGCTTCGCTGCTTCGGGCTTCTTGCTGCTTCTGGAGGGACCGGCTGGGGAGGGAGGAAAGGATGAGGGAAGGATGTGGCGGTGCCCGCGTAGGAGGCGAGAGCCCGGAGTGGGCGTCCTTATATGAGGAGGAAGGGGTCGCGGGTCCGGCGAAAGCGGCGGCTTCGGACTCAGAGGGAGTGGAAGCCGCTATCGCGGTGAAAATGGCTGCTCCAGGGGTGCTGGAGATGGCGGCCGTGCTAGCCTGGCCGCGGTCCTGGCTCCCCATGGAGGAGTCGAGGCCGTTGGAGCCGGAAAGCCCGGCAAGGAGCTTGTCCCTGGAATCCCGCGTTGAGAGCAGGGCCTCCCAGCGGCGCAGGAGGGAGAAGGCCTTGGCAGCCTCAGGCTGGGACGCGTTCCTGCGCACGAATCCCCTCAGGCCCTCCACGATCCGCGGATTCTCGATGGACTTCAGCAGGGCCCGGGATGCCGCCGAGGCCGCCGAAGCCGTCTCCGAGTCCAGGGCGTCGACCTCCAGGGACTGCGCTGCCAGGGTCAGGCCGTTGGTGCCTTCGGCCTGGGAAAGGGTCTCTTCCAGGACCGCGGAAAGGCCCTGAAGGAGGTCTGTGTCAGAGGAGGAGGCCTCGGACGCCTGGACCGGGGCCGGGCTGACGAGGCCGGCCCACGCAGGAGCGGTCCCCGCGTCGAGCAGGCTCAGGCTCAGCAACCCCGCCAGGATGCGCCGCTTCATACTGATAGTATGCCCCCTGGGGCTTGCGGGGTCATGGGCAGAAGGGGCCCAGCGCAAGGGGGCCTTTAGACCCATATCCCGATCAGCGCCCTCCCTCAGGGGCAGGAGCAGGGCTTTTTTCTAACGCTTGCCGATCTTGTTGATGGGGTTGACCACGCTGCCGTTGCGGTCGCGCATCTCGAAGTGGAGATGCGGGCCCGTGGTCATACCCGTGGAACCGACGTTGCCGAGGAGGGTCTTGCCGCGCTGGACGATCTGCCCCTTCTTGACCCTGATTTTGGAAAGGTGGCCGTAGCGGGTGGTGGCGCCGTCGAAGTGCTTGATGATCACGAGCAGGCCGTACCCCCCCTTCCAACCGCACTCCACGACCTTCCCGCTCCGCGAGGGATAGACCGGGGTGCCGTAAGGCTTGGCCAGGTCCACGCCCTCGTGGAATTTGGTCCGGCCCAGGACCGGGTGGAAGCGCTTGCCGAAGCGCGAGCTGATCCTGGCCCAGCCGCCCTCGAAGGGGAAGCGGTAAGTGTCGAAGTTGATCCTGACGCTGGGAAGGACCAGGGACCGGTCCTTGGGCAGGCGGTACTCGCCCAGCATGGCGCTCGCGGGCAGGCGGTTCATCGTCACCACCATCTCCCGGTAGCGGTGAGCGGTGCGCTCCTCCTTATGGTAGCGCGCGATGACCGAGTCCAGGGTCTCCCCCTCCTTCTTCGTCCGGTAGAGCATGCCGTCCTTGTTCAGGACGGTCACCTTCTGGCCGGGGAAGAGGATGATCATCTCGTCGCCCTTGGTGGCCTGCAGGGCCATGGCCGTGGTCCCGTACTTCTTGGCCAGGTGCCAGGCCGAGTACTCCCCCTTGCCGATCTTGTGCTCGAAGTACAGGAGACGCTTGACCTTCTTGAGGAGCTCCGGCGGCGGCTCCTCGTCCCCGGCCGGGGTCAGAACGGAGTAGCGCTCCCAATCCGGACGGCCGTCCCCGGAAGCCAGCGCGGTCCAAGCCGCGCCGGCCGCGAGGAGCGCCGCCAGCCACGCGGCCGGCAGCGCCCTCCGGAATGACCCCGGGGTCGGGAGGCTAGTCGTCGCCGCCGCCACCGAGCTCCATGATCTTGAGGAAGTCCTTGTTGGTCTTCGTGCCGAGGAGCTTGTCGCGCAGGAGCTCCATGGCCTCCACCGAGCTCAAGGGGGCCAGGACCTTGCGCAGGATCCACATCTTGTTGAGCTCTTCCTCCGCGAGCAGGAGCTCCTCCTTGCGCGTCCCGGAGCGGTTGATCTCGAAGGACGGGAAGATGCGCCGGTCCGAGAGCTTGCGGTCGAGGTAGACCTCCATGTTGCCCGTGCCCTTGAACTCCTCGAAGATGACCTCGTCCATGCGGCTGCCGGTGTCGATAAGCGAGGTCGCGATGATGGTCAGCGAGCCCCCCTCCTCGATGTTCCGGGCCGCGCCCAGGAAGCGCTTGGGCCGCTGGAGCGAGGTGGCCTCGAGTCCTCCCGAGAGGACCCGTCCGGAAGACGGGGTGATCGTGTTGTAGGCGCGGGCCAGGCGGGTGATCGAGTCGAGCAGGATGGCGACGTCCTTGCCCATCTCGACCAGGCGCTTGGCCTTCTCCAGGACCATCTCCGAGACCTGGACGTGACGGTCGGCCGGCTCGTCGAAGGTGGAGGCCACGACCTCGGCCTTCACCGAGCGCTGGACCTCGGTGACCTCCTCGGGCCGCTCGTCGATGAGCAGGATCATCAGCACCGTCTCGGGGTGGTTGGCCGAGATGGCATTGGCGATCTTCTGGAGGATCATGGTCTTGCCGGTCTTGGGCGCGGCCACGATGAGGCCGCGCTGGCCCTTGCCGATGGGCGCGATGAGGTCGAGCAGACGCGTCGTGGGCTCGGTCTTGTCGTGCTCCAGGAGGAACCTCTTGTTGGGGTGCAGCGGGGTGAGGTTGTCGAAGAAGGGGCGGTCGCGGAGGAGCTCGGCCTCCACCCCGTTGATCTTCTTGACCTGCAGGAGCGCGAAGAAGCGCTCCCCGTCCTTGGGTGGCCTCACGAAGCCGCCCACGGTGTCGCCCTTGCGCAGGCCGAACTTCTTGATCTGCGACGGCGAGATGTAGATGTCGTCAGGCCCGGAGAGGTAGTTGTACTGCTGGGAGCGGAGGAACCCGAAGCCGTCCGGCAGGACCTCGAGGACGCCCTCGTCGTAGATCATGCCGTTGGCGCGGAGCTGTCCCTCGAGGATCTTGGCGATCATCTCCTGCTTGCGCAGGCCGGAGACGCCCTCGAGCTTGAGCTCCTTGGCGATGCCGCCGAGCTCGGCGATGGTCATCTTCGTGAGCTGGGTGGCGTCGAGCATCTTGAGGGGCGTGACGGGCTGGCCCTGGGCCTGCTGGGACGACTGCTGTGTCGGCTCGCCCTGGGGGCGGTCTGCGCCGCGCTGGTCGCGCGCGTCGCCTCCGCAGAAGTCGCGCGGGTTGCGCTCGCGGCCGGGGTTCCCTCCCCGGTGGTCGTTGCCGCGGTTGTCGCGGTGGCTGTTGCCCCGGTTCCCGTTGCCCCGATTGTCCCGGCCGTTGTTGCCGCCCCGGTTCTCCCTGGGTTCGCTCGGGCGCGGTTCGCTCGGGCGCGGCTCGCTCGGCCGGGGCTCCTGCGCCCCGCTCTGGCCGCCTGTCTCGCCGCCATCCTTGCGCTCGTCCTGCTGAGCCTTCGCAGATCCTTCCATGTCCTTGTCCTCCGATGGGTCGCCCGTCACGGCAGTCTCCCGGCGGCCTGGATCAACCTGAATGCCCTGCCGTATTCCCGGATCCGTCTCACGAAATCCTCGCGGCTCCCGGCGTTGACGACCACGACGTCCGCCCGGGCCGCCTTCACGCGGTCTGGAAGCTGGGCGGCCATCCGGGCCCTGGCCTGGGCGGACGTCAAGCCCGCCGCGCGGGCCCTCGCCAGGCGCGCGGCCTTCGGCGCCGTCACCAGCATCGTGGTGTCGAAGCTCCGGCCAAGACCCCGGCCGCCTGTCTCGAAGAGGAGCGGGACCTCCACCACCACCAATCCCCTGGCCCGGAAGATCCGCCGCCTCATCTCCGCCCGGATGGCCGGGTGCAGGACGGCCTCGAGCCGCCTGCGCTCGGCCTTGTCCGCGAAGACCAGGTCTCCCAGCGCTGCCCGGTCCAAGGCTCCGTCCGGCCGCAGGATCCCCCGGCCGAAGGCCCGCGCCACCCGGGCCAGGACCTTCGTGCCGGGCCGGCAAAGGTCGCGGGAGACCGCGTCCAGGGAGATCGCGACGGCGCCGGCCCGGCGGAACGTCTCGAGAGCCAGGCTCTTGCCGCTCGCCAGACCTCCGGTCAGCCCGACCACGAAGCGCTTCCTCAATGCTTGGACCTCTCGGAATAGCGGCGCATGACGGCTTTCTCGTCCTCGCTGAGGGAGTCGATGCCCTGCGCGATGATCTTGTCCAGGATGCGGTCCACGTCGTCCATGGAGGCCGGGGCGGGCTCGGTCCCGCGGCGCTCAGGGGCGCGGGGAGGCCTGCGGCCGGGAGCGGCCGGGGCCTTGGGGACCGCGGCCTGGGCCCAGGCCTTGGCCCGGATCTTGAGCACCCACCACCAGCGGATGTAGAGGTAGCCTGTGAGGAGGCCGCCGAGGTGCGCGAAGCGCGCGACCCCGGAGCCCGATTCCGTGGCCGCGGCGAAGAGCTCGATGACCCCGCAGATGACCGCCATCTGCCGGGCCGTCACTGGAAGGAAGAAGTAGAGGTAGACCACCGCGTCCGGGTAGAGCATCGCGAACGCGACCAGGAGCCCGAAGACCGCGCCGGAGGCCCCGACCACGGGGACCCCGGAGTGGGGGCTCAGGGCCACGGACGCCGCAGCCGCGCCCAAGCCGCAGAGGAAGTAGAACTTCAGGAACTCGGCCGTGCCCCACTGCGTCTCGATGGGCATGCCGAACATCCACAGGCAGAAGGCGTTGAAGAGGAGGTGGAAGAAGCCGCTGTGGAGGAAGAGGTAGGTGAAGGGCTGCCAGACCCAGCGCTCCCCCAGGAAGCGCTGGGGCACGAGGCCGAAGAGCCCGTCGAAGGCGCCCGTGCCCAGCCCGCCGTTGACCACCGCGCGCAGGACGAAGATCCCGACGTTGAGGATCAGGAGCCACTTCACGCCTTGGGGCAGGGACCGGAAGTCGATGGGCGACTGGGAGAAGGTCCTGGTCATACGGGCTTCATGTCCTGCCAGTTCTTCCCTGCCTTGACGTCCACCTTGAGCGGGATCTTGAGCGCCACCGCGGTCTCCATCACGTCCTTGACCCAGGGAGCGAAAGCCTTGACCTCCCCCTCCGGGACCTCGAAGAGGAGCTCATCGTGTATCTGGAGGAGCATGACCGCTCCGAAGCGCCCGTCCGCGAGCCCGTCATCCACCTTGAGCATCGCGGCCTTAATGACGTCCGCGGACCCCCCCTGGATGGGGGTATTGGTCGCGGCGCGCTCGCCGAACTGGCGCAGGGCGGAGTTCTTGGCCGCGAGCTCAGGCAGGCGCCGGATGCGGCCCATGAGGGTGCGCACGAGCCCCGAAGCCTTGGCGGACTCGATGTTGGACTTGACCCAGCGGTCCACGCCGTCGTAGCGCTCGAAGCACTTCTTGATGTACTCCGCGGCCTCGTTGCGGGGGATGCCGAGGGAGAGCGCCAGGCCGTGGGCTGACTGGCCGTAGACGATGCCGAAGATGATGGCCTTGGCCCGGCGGCGGTGCTCCTTGTCCACTTTCCCGGGCTCGAGGTGGAAGACCTCGGCCGCGGTCCTGGAGTGGATGTCCTGGTCCGCGGCAAAGGCCTCGCAGAGGGTCGTGTCCTGCGAGACGTGGGCCAGGACCCGGAGGTCGACCTGGGAGTAGTCCGCGGAGACCAGGGTCATGCCAGGCTTGGCGACGAAGGCGCGGCGGATCATCTGCCCGGGCTCGGAGCGCACCGGGATGTTCTGGAGGTTCGGGTCAGCGCTCGAGAGCCTTCCCGTGGCCGTGCCGGACTGGTCGAAATGGGTGTGCACCCGGTCGTCGGGGTCGACCCTCTCGAGCAGGCCCTCGATGTAGGTGGCCTTGAGCTTGGCCAGCTCCCGGTATTCGATGACCTTGGCCGGGATGGGGTGCATGCTTGCCAGGCTCGCCAGGGCCGACTCGTCCGTGGACCGTCCGCCCTTGGCGGTCTTGTGGGCCACGGGAAGCCCGAGCTTGTCGTAGAGGAGTTCCCCGAGCTGCTTCGGGGAGTTGATGTTGATCTCGGCGCCGGCTAGGCTGTCCACCTCGGACTTGAGCCTCTTGATGCGGCTGTCGAAGTCCGTGGAGAGGGTCCTGAGATAGTCCGCGTCCACCCTGATGCCGGCCTTTTCCATGTCCCAAAGGACCCGGACCAGGGGGATCTCGAGCTTCTCA
Organism: Elusimicrobiota bacterium; assembly: GCA_041662295.1. Lineage (GTDB taxonomy): Bacteria > Elusimicrobiota > Elusimicrobia > UBA1565 > UBA9628 > JACQWX01. The sequence goes on from JBAZSR010000006.1 coordinate 9,593, forward strand.
TAGAGCTCCAGGACCCCGAGGTCCTTCATGGACCGCTCCAGCCCCTCCCGCCCCAGGGCCAGACCGGCCCTGCGCCGCAGCTCCGCCGCGAGATCCTTCTCCGGCTTGCCGAAGGAGGTCGAGGGGTCGCAGCAGTACGCGGCCAGCATGGTGTCGAAGAACGGGGCCCTGAGCTCCATGCCCAGGGGCTCGAGCACGGCCAGGACCGCCTTGGCGTCGTGGCAGACCTTGAGGATCCCGCTCGCGAGGATTTCGCCCAGGGGCTTCTTGGCCCCGGGCAGGTCCTCGGCATGGAGGAAGGCTGTCCTGCCGTCCTCCAAACCCACGCTGACCACTCCGGGAAGGCTCTCCAGGAGGTCCGGGGAGGGGTTGGCCACGCAAGCGAGGGTCAGGACGCCGGACTTCTTCGCCGAAGCCAGCACCGTCTTCACGTCGGTCTCCACGAGGGGAATGGCCGGCGCGAGGGCGGCCGCTGCAGTGCCGTCGGTCTGGGTCCCGGAGACCTCCGCGGCTTTGCCGGTTCCGCCTGTCAATTCCCGGAGCAGGGCGTGGAACTCGAGCCTCTCCAGCACGAGCCTGAGCTTCGCGGGGTCAGGGACCGGGGCCGAGGTGTCGGAGACCTTGAAATCCACGGGCGCGTCCTTGCGCAGGCGGATGAGGCTCAGCGCGGCCTCCACGTCCTTCTCCCCCTCCACGAGGAGAGCCGCTGTCTTGGCCGGGATGCGCGGGTCTTCGGCCTTGGCGGCCTTCAAAGCCGCTTCAAGGGAGCCGAACTCCTTGAGGAGCTTGACCGCGCCCACCGGTCCGATGCCCTTGACCCCGGGCACGTTGTCCGAGGAGTCGCCGGTCAGGGCCAGGAAGTCCACCACGGCCTCGGGCCCCACGCCCAGCTTCTCTTCGATCTTGGGAGGGTCCATCCACACGCCCTTGCCCGGGTCGAGCACGCGGGTCCCGCCCCCGACCATCTGGAGCGCGTCCTTGTCCCCGGTCACCAGCACGCTGTCGTAGCCCTCGGCGCCGGCGCGCGAGGCCAGGGTGGCCATGAGGTCGTCGGCCTCGAAGCCCTGGAGCTGGACCGTGGCGCAGCCCAGGGCGCTGGCAAGCTCAGGTGCGGCCTTGAGCTGTTTGACCAGGTCCGCGTCCGTCTCCTTGCGGGTCGCCTTGTAGGCCGCGTAAGCCTGGTGCCGGAAAGTGGGGCCGGGAGAGTCGAAGCAGACCGCCACCCGCTCTGGCTTCTCCTCACGGATGAGCTTGAGCAGCATCCGGGAGAAGCCCAATAGGGCGCCTACCGGCTCCCCCTTGGAGGACGTCAGGGGCGGCAGGGCGTGATAGGCCCGGTGGAGATAAGCGTGGGCGTCTACGAGGTAGAGGCGTGGCCTCATTGGGAACGATCGGCGCGACTGGACGGCTTCCGGCAAGGCGGCATGCGGCACCGCCTGGACCGGGTCAACGAGCGGCAATCAGGGTGTCGAACCTTTTCTTGATCTCTGCCTTGGGGAGCATGCCCTGGACCTGGTCCACGAGCTTGCCGGCCTTGAAGAACAGCAGGGTCGGGATGGCCTGGATATGGAAGCGGGTCTGGACGCCGGGGTTCTCGTCCACGTTGACCTTGCCCACGCGGACCTTGCCAGCGTACTCCTTGGCCAGCTCCTCGAGCACCGGGGCGATCATCCGGCAAGGGCCGCACCAGGGCGCCCAGAAATCGACCACCACGGGCTGAGGGCTCTGCATGACGTCCTTGTCGAAAGTGTCGTCCGTGACCTGGATATCGAGGGCCATGCTGGGAGGTCTCCTGGGGTGGTTTGGGGTTGTGGTTCGGGTGCGGCGGCTCGGCTGGAGCGATTTACATGATAGCAGGTGCCGTATTCCAAGTCAAGCTGAAAGCCTCCTCGTCACCGACGGAGATTCAGAGGCCGCGGCATCACTTGCAGACGACCCGCAGCCCTGCCGGAAGCCTGCCCTCGCCAAGACCGCAGAGCCTCTCCCGGTCCTTGGGAGAGAGGAAGACCCTGGCGGAGAAGATGGGACGATCCGGGTCGGAGGACTCGAACCGGGCCTGGTCGAATGAGAGCTCGCTCCCCAGGATCAGGTTCGCCCAGCCCCAGCTGTTGCGGATGCGCAAGACCCTCTTCTTCACGTCGTAGCCTGTGATCAGGATGGCGTGACCCCCGCTGCTGCCGATCAGCTCAGCAGGAGCCTTCTCCCGACCGACCAGGCCGATGAACACCGGTATCCCTTGGTCCAGGAAGGCCAACAGGTCCTGGACCGTCGGAGACATCAGGGTGAAGGAGTCCACGGCCTTGAACCGCTCCGAAAGCGCGGCAGCCTCGCTCCTGCAGGCCTGGATCCTGGGGTCCGTGTCCGGGAAGAAGAGCCTGGTGAAAAGGGCTTCCCTCTCCGCGCGGATGTCCTTGGCAGCGGTCGGCGTGAGCTGCCGGACTCCCTTGAGATACCGGTCGATCAGGCCTGGCCCGGACCTGTCCTGCTCCAAGGACCCCATGTCTCCCGCGGCATAGGGAAGGGTGGCCTCCCTGCACACCCCGGACTCCTGGAGGCCCTCCAGCATGAGGGTGCCATCAGTGATGCAGAAGCTGCAGGCGTAGCATGTGGACCCGTCATAAGCCTGGTCCAGGAACTTCCTGGCCTTGAACCTGGCCACCCACATCTCCGAGAGGTCGATGGTCTCCCCGTACTCCCGGGCATGAACGGCTTCGAGGAGGCCCACCCCGGCGAAGATGGAGCAGGTCCCGGCCCGGCCTTGGTCCCTGTCCCCTCCCTGGAACTGGCCGGAGAGGTCCACCCCATCCGCCGTCACCTTGAGGAATCCCCTGTTCGCGAGGCCCGCCTCGGCCGCTGTCGCGCCCTCCACGCTGGCCCGGGTGTCCTCGTCGACCCCGGGAGCCAGTTCCCGCATCCTGGCCTCGACAGCCTTCGCCTCAGCGGCATCCAGCTCGAATGCCCGCTGGAGCTTCTCGAATTCCTTTTGGTCCTTGAGAGGCGTCTCTTTCTTCAGGAGTTCCTGCTGGCGTCTGAGCGTGAGCTCCTGGCGCCTCAACAGCTTGCGCCGGTCAGCCGCGAGGCGCAGGTACCCGCGATCCGCCTCGGGCTTGCCCTCAAAGGCCTGGACATAGGCTGCGTCCAGGTCGAGAAAGAGCTCCCGGGCTTGCTTGTAGACCGCGATGGCCGCGGCTTTCTGCTCCTTGTACCGGTCGTACTCGTTGGGCTTGATGGAGGAGCAAAGGGCCTGGACCCCGGCCTCCAGGCCCGCGATCCGGGTCTTCAAGCCTTCGGGAAGGGACTCGCCCTGCTCCCGCAGGCGCGAGAGCATCCCCAGCGCCTTGGCCTGCTTCTCCCGGCAGAACTGCTCGAAAGCCGGGTACTTCAGGAGATGGAACATGTCCCCCAGCTTGATCATGGGCGAGGTCGTGAACTCGGGATCCTGCTCCAGGGCCTTTGCTGGAGCGTCCGGGGCAGCGGAAAGGACCGCGGGAAGGAGAAAGAAAGAGAAGGAAAGCGACAGGGCCGGGCTCATGACCTTATAGGGTCGACCAACGCCAGACCCCGTTTCTGGAGATATCCTGCACCTCAGCCTTTGAAGTATTTTTCCCAAGCAAGGACGATCTCATCCTTTCGCCTCTCGACCGTGGATGCGGATGCTGGAACTCGATGCTGGGGACTCTTATATTTTGCAGCATTGATACAGGACGCTGCCGCTAAAGTCGGCTCCAATAAGATGGTGCAGTACAACTTCTCCTTGACGAAGAGTGCCCTGTCCGTTATACTATTCATGAAGGCTTTGCGGCGTTAGCCGCATTGCCTTTTTCCTTTTCAGAGCGTGTCCTAAGATCGTAAACGACATAGATTCCTTCCGATCGCTGGCCTTCCACGCTGGAATCAATTCGGAGCGATTGAATCTGCGCAACATAGCTGGCCAACTCTGGCCGTGGTTTGGGGACAATCGAGTGCCTATCGAAATCATGCCCCCAACTCAAAACATATGCGATTAGATCTGCGACTTGGATGCCGATGGTGAGGTCGCTGTGAACAAAAAGCGGTTCTGGGACAAGGCGTTCTGACCGCTCTTGTCCTGTCCGGAAGTCGCGATAGTAAGCTTGCATCTGTCCGAGAAGAATGTGGCTCGCCGACTTGTCCAGTTCATCGAAGACGATAATACCGGCGTGTTCCGGAGACTTTGAATTGACGAAGTAGAAGAAACGTTCAAAGAGATAAGCGTAATCCTTGCGCAACACGCTAGCATGGCGGTCTCCAGGGGCATCCATGGGAACGATGATGCCGAGACATTGCCCACAGAAGGTGGGGCACAGGGCAAAGAGTCTCTTCACGTACTCAAGTTTCGCCTGGGCCAAGGCAGAGAGTGCCCGACGATTGGCCTTTGCCCCATTCTCAAGGCAGAACTGGGCAAGTTCCCTGCGTTCATCTGGCTTGAATGCTGGACACCATCCTGCAGCCTTGAAGACCCGCGTTGTCAGGAAATTGTCTCCTTTGATTTCCTTGGCGGCAGATTCCTCTCCATCCCCCGCTTTGCGGAGAGCGCGACGGCCAGCATTCAGTTGCGGATAGGTGATACCAAATAGTTCGGTTTGAAGTCCGTAGACGGCTTGAATGAATGACCACAACGCACCGTCTCGGATGGAGAATCCGGCAAGGACCTCGGCGGGGGCAAGCTTGCGGTCATGCCCACTCTCATCGACAAACAGGAAGTATGACATGAGACCCCTTTATAGCATATGGAGGTTGCTATTTATGAGATGCCCCGAACGACAGGATAAGCCGCCGCTACCTCGTGGAGCCGGCCGCGGGCGCGGTCGGCTTAATCCTGTTAGACGCTCATAATTCTGCAATTAGCGATTCTATGTTGCCGCGTGGTTGCCCCTGCACATAGCCGCGTGCCAGGACTCCATCTATGCGTTTATGGCCTGCCTGCCATCCGACAGACCGCATGGCGCGCGCAATCCGGAGAGTTGCACGTCGGTCAAGTCTTTTTGCTGGCTCACCGAAGACTTCGGCAAAAATGTTACGCGCAGTCAGGAATGTTCGGTCAAGGGGCAATGCCTGAACCCATCTCGCAATTCGGGTCGTCCAGTCGTCTTCAATGGAAAACGGAGGGATTGGGTTCGGAGTTGCGGCAAGCATTTCGCGAATGAACGAAACCCAGATGGGTTGTTTTAATTCGGCAGCCAGGAAGACACCTGCGGACAGGAATCGTTTCTGCGTCTTTTTATAGGAGGCCAAATCGACCATGGACAGGGCAGGCCCCCGCGCCGACCGCTGCTGACAAGGCCTGACTAAGCGTTGCCGGCTGGCAGGATGCGGCCGATCTCGGCGCGGAGGGCTTCCATGGTGACGGGCTTGGACAGGAAGGCGGCGCCGCCGGACAGGAGCATCTCCGCGTGGTCCTTCGGGTCGTTGTATTGGTGCGAGGCCGTGATGAAGACGATGGGGACCTTCTTCAAGCGCTCGGACTTCTTGAGGATGCGGCAGAGGTCGAAGCCGTGGATGTCGGGCAGCTGGAGGTCGATGATGATGGCTCCGGGCAGGGCCTTGCCGAGGGCCTTGATGGCCTCGTAGCCCGTACGGGTGCCCTCGACCTTCACGCCGGAGAGGGACATGGCGTCGATGAAGGTCTCGCGGAAGTGGTCGTCGTCCTCAACGATGAAGAGCGAAAGTCCGGCCATCTTGTCAGTTTTCATGATGCTCATGCTGGTTTCCTCTCAATGATGCAGAAAGCCGTCGAAGAATCGGGCCGCGGAGGCCGCGATCCTCGCGACCAGGCCCGGGGTCGCGGGCTCCAGAGTCTTCTTGAGCAGCTCGTAGGCTGCGTCCATATTCAGGAAGCCCTCCCCCTCGGCGTCGGGGCTCGCCCCGGTCTTCTCGAGGGTCGCCATGACCGCGTTGACCACGGCGTCGAGCTTCTCGCCGACCTCGGTCACGCCGAAGAGCTGGGCGAGGTGCGCGATGGCGCCCGCGATGTCCGGGGTGGACATCGAGGTGCCGGAGATGGCCTTCAGCGGGCCGTAGACCGGGTCGGTCCGGTCAGCCTCGTAGGCGAGGTTGGTCGGCCAGGCGGCCTCCTTGTTGTGGCCCACGGAGGCCAGGTCAGGCCGGTGCGGGTAGTTCTCGTCGTTCTCCGTCATCTGGCTGCGCGGACCGCGGGAGGAGAAGTAGGCGATCTTCTTCTTGCGGTCCGTGGCCGCCACGGACACGACGCGGATGGCGCCGGTCGCCGCGTCCTTGTAGTAGACGATGGCGGGCGAGCCGATGGTGTTCTTGCCCGGACCGGAGTTGCCGGCCGCGAAGACCATGATCCGGCCCTCCTGCGCGAGCTTGCGCACGAGCTGGGAGTCCGGGCCGTTGGGGTCGCCATCGTCCGAGCCCCAGGAGTTCGACATGATGATGTTGCCGTCGTTGCCCGCGTCGGTCAGGGACCTCAGGATGTCCTCGAGGGTCGCGCCGCCGCTGGTGAAGGTCTTGTAGTGGGTCACGTCCTTGAGCCAGCGGCCGATGTTGAGCACGTCGCTCGTGACCCAGGAGCCGTGGCCGATATCGTCGATGTTCTCCCCGCTGGTCTCGTTCTTGAGCTTGACGCCCTTGAGCATGGGGTGGTTGACGTCGATACCGGTGTCGATGACCGCGACCTTGGGCTGCGGGACGGCCCGGTCTCCACCCACGAAGAACCGGACGAGCTTCATGGCGAAGCGGCCGACCGGCCCGAGCTCGGGCGGACCGAACTTCTCGAGCGCGGCCTTGTGGGCCTTGCCGGCCTTGACGATCGCGAGGGTCTCGTCGAGGGTCACGGCCGAGGGGGCCGTGGGGTCCACGTTCTCGGGAGTGACGGGGACAGGCTTGACGATGTGCCGGGTCTGGTTGTCGTAGACCTGGTGGCCCTGGGCCGCCATGAAGGAGATGAACTCCTGACTGCGGCTTGAGCTCACGCGGAAGACCGCGCTGTTGATCCTCTGGACCGTGGCGGTCGGGGTGGCCTCGAGGTCGGAGAGGGTGAAGCGGTCCACGCCCACGGACTCGAGCTCCTGGATCATGCCCTCCTGCGCGGCCGCGTAGGCCTGCACGCCCTGGCGCTTGGTCACGTCCACGTTGGAGAGGAAGGAGTCGGTCTGGAGCCTGCCGCCAGCCTCGGCGAACTTCACGATGAGGACCACGGGCTTGTCGTTGTCCACGCTCTGGGCCGAGGTCTTGGAAGGGGCGCCGAGCATGCCGATCTGGATGGAGACCTCGCCCGGGGCGCCCAGGAAGGCGCCGGAGTCGCCGCCGCGGTCGCCGCCGAACTCGTCCGAGACCGAGTCCGGGCCGTCGTCCTGACGCCGGCTCGGGTTGCCCAGGTCGTCGAGTCCGTCCGTGCCGTCCGGGCCGCTGTCGCGGGTCGTATCCTCGACCGGCATGCCCCGGCTGGAGCCCTTGCTCGAGCGGGCGCTCTTATGGGAGCTGGAGAAGCTCGCCCCAGGCATGAGGCCCGACACGTCCGCGTCGACCGGCACGGCGCGGACGCCGAGGACCTTGTCCATGATGGCCCGGCCGGAGGCGGAGGCTCCGTCCGCGGGCATCTCAGAGACCTGGGCGTTGGTGAGCGTGAGCTCATCCTTCATCTTAAGGAGCTCGGCCGTGGAGGGAGCTCCCTGGCGGGAAGGAGCGGCCGCCTGGGTCACGCCGGGCTGAGGGACCGCCGCGGGGATGATGGAAGCAACGGCCTGGCCTGGGACGAGCGCGGGCGCGCCAAGCTCAGCCGGAGCCGACGGAAGGATTCCGGGCGCCGCAAGGCCGGGCGTGAAGGTCTTGAGGGACACTGGGCTCACATTGAAGGACGAGCCGGTCCCGGCTCCGGAGACGCGCGGGATCGCGCTGACAGGCGAGGCCACGCCCCCGACGGGAGCGGCCGCGGTCCGGCCGGTCACGACCTGGGCGGAGGCGGAGGTGACGCAAAGGGAGATGAAGAGTGACAGGAGAGCCGTTTGATTCTTCTTCATGATTCCATGATATCAGGAACCGGGCAAGACCCGTACGGGTCGTAGGTCCCAATAGAGCCTCAACAATCGACCCATCAGGACCGGTCAATGGACCCATTGACCGCGGATAACCGGGCCCACGGATGCTGGGCCATGGGCCCACGCATCCAGGACCGCGGGACCTATCAACATTCCTGGGCCAATTGACGGACCTCGGATGGCTTAGCGCTTGCCGTGCTTGGAGACAGGAAAGACCGCGTAGGGCTCGATGAAGTCGAGGACCGCGGTGAGGGTCATGGCGCCGCATACGATCCAGAGAGCGAGGCCGATGGGCAGGGTCTCCATGAGCAGGCCGAAGACCAGGACCCCGGCCACGGAGAGCACCAGGTAATAGAAGAAGGACGCGGAATAGACCTTGCCCGCGTCCTCGGGATAGCGTTCCCGGATGACCTTCTGCTCCACGCTCCACCAGGCCACGGAAGCCGGTCCCTTGAGGAAGGAGGCCAGGAGCATGACCGCCACCGACCCCCAGAGGCCGTTGGTGAAGAAGATCCCCCAGTAGGCCAGGGCGCCGAACCCATGCAGGAAAGAGGTCCACCTGCCGTCGCGCTCGAGGGAGGACCCGCCCTTGGCGTCCGGAGCGTCCTTGAGCTTGCCCTGACGCATCATCATCCAGAAGGTGGACAGGCCCAGGCCCAAGGACTGGGCAGCGAGATAGAGCCCGAAGGCCCCGGCCTTGGTGGCAAGGGCCGAGATCATGGGGCCGAGCACCGGGATGCCGCCAAAGAAGAGGGCGCCGGAGGAGACGTCCACGACCTCGGTGATGAACCGCGGGAGGGTCGTATAGAGCACGGAATCCACCGTGAACACGTAGAGCGCGGGGAAGAGGATGCAGACCCTGCGCAGCCACCGGTCGTTCCAGATGATGCGGAACCCGTGGCCGAACTCCCTGAGGCCGTCCCTGATGCTCCGCCGGCCCACGACCTTCAGCGGGTAGCCCTCGAACTCCGTGGGCAAGCCGATGAGCTTCGCCGGGTCCCCTGAGACCTCGACCACCAGGACCGTGGCGCCGTCCATGGAGGCGGAGTACGCGGAGCGGACGCTCGGAAACCGGTCTTTGGCGTTCTTCAGGAAATCCCGGAGCCGGGCGCGCGCCTTGGCCACTCCCTCACGCGGCAGGGAGAGCCACTTCTTGAAGAGATAAGCGCCGGCGAGCGCCAAGGCGCCGTAGACCGCGTAGCACAGGGCACTGCCGGCCAGGGGGCCGAGCAAGCCGTCCAGGGCGCCGATGAAGGCGCCGGCGAGCAGGGGCGCCAGGGTCCCGACCACGTGGTGCACGAGCCCGGCCACGGCATTGGCCCGGTTGAAGTGCTTCTCGTCGCCGGCCAGGATGCGCAGCTGGGCCACCTGCTCGGCCGAGTAGCTCACGCTCTCCAGGAACCCGGCCGCGAAGAGCACGGCCATGAGGACCCCTAAGGAAAGGAAGCCCTGGAAGAAGAGGAGCGGCACCATGAACAAGGCGCCGGCGCGCGCCAGATGGACCCAGGAGAGGGTCTGCTGGATGGGCCTCTGATCGATCATGGGCCCGGTGGTGGCGTTGGCCACGGCCTGCGAGGTCCAGCCCGCGGCGCGCGCGTAGCCCAGGTTCGCGGTCTGGGTCGCCTGCGGGGCGGCCAGGTTGGGCATGGCCGTGTTGTGGAACGAGAACCCGAGCAGGACCAGGGACTGGGTCAGCAGGAACTTCCAGAACTGCCTGTTCCTCTCCTTGTCCGGCAGGACCCGGAACCATTCCTTGACCCAGTTCCAGGCCCGGCCCACGATGCCGGGCCTGGGCTTGACGCCGGGCTCGGCCGCGACCGCGGGGACGACGGTCTCGCCGTCCTTGGAGAGCTCCGGGACCTCGGAGGACCGCGACCCTGGAGCAGTGAGCCCAGGGCCCTCGGCCGCCTTGCCTCCTGCCGCGGGAGACGGGTCCAAGCCTTGGCTCGGCGCGGATCGCAATCCCAGGAGGACGGACTCGATGTCCCGACCGACCGAAATCGCGGACTCAGGGCCCGACTTCTCGAGATCCGGAACAGCGGCAAGATGCGGAGACAGGTCCTCGGCCAGAGCCTGGACCGCGGCCCTGCCGCTGGTCTCAAGTCCCTTGCCCGGAACAGCGTCCGGCAGGAGAGCCGCACCAGGGGCCCGAGCAGTGGCCGGGCCGGAGACCATAGCCGGAACCGCGAGAGGAACCGCGGCAGGACTCGCGCCAGACAGGACGCCGGAGGTCTCGAGGCCCAGGCTCGGCCCTGAGACCGAGGGCAGAGCTCCGAGGGAAAGGGCCGAGAGCGGGCTCCCGAGAGGGACGGCAAGACCCGGCTTGGACAGGGAGGCAGGGATGGCCGGTACGCCTACGATCGGAGCCCGGGCCTGGATCCTGGCGGAGACGACCTGCGCCAGAGCGGACTGCGGCTCGAGGCCGGACGACAGGAGGACCAGGGCGGCCGAGACCGCCAAGGCCAAGCCCTTCCTGACAGCCCTAGGGATCAACGACCCCTCCTATTTGGCGGACTTTTTGGCGGACTTCTTCGCCCCAGACTTGCCGGCTTCCTGAGGCTTGGCCGGCTGGCTCGCCCTGCGCATCCTGCCCATGACGCCCCGCAGGTACTTCTCGTACTGCATGCGGGTCCACTCGGTGAGGCGCGCTTCCTTCATCTCGGAAGAGTAGACGAAGAGGACGCCGACCTTCGCGACCTTGCGCAGCGCCCCGCCCACGCCGTACGGCGCCGCGATCGTGGGCCACGCCAGGCGCGGCACCAGGTCGTAGAGCTGGACCTGGACGTCCTTGTCGAAGGTCTGGTTGGTCTTGGTCTGGCCGGTCTTGAAGTCCACGATCACGACCTCGAGCCCCTCCGGGGTCTCCCGGGCGACCACGAAGTCGTAGACCATGCGCAGGACGTCGCGCGCCTCGAGGCTGCCCTTCTTGATCCGGTCGAAGACGATCAGGTTGGGGAGCTCGGTGCCGATGGCGATGGGGTACTGCCTGACGATGTCCGCCACGATGGCGTGCATCGTGCGCATCCGGAGCTCCATGGTGGCCTGGTGGTCGGCCATGGACTGCCCGGGACGGGTCAGGAGGTTCTTGGAGCGCTCCGCGTCCTCGTGGGTCCAGATCTGGACCGCCTTCGCGACCAGGGCGTCCGCGGCTGGGAAGACCCCGGTGTTGCGGTACATCCAGACCGCCCAGTTGAAGGCCGAGTGCATGACATGGCCCATGAACATGTAGACATTGCTGCCGTCGCCGCCCGACCCCATGTAGCCCTTCTTGAAGGCCCCGATCTTCGAGGCCGAGGCCGCGAAGTCGCCCGGCTTGTTCTCGCGGTAGGAGCCGAGCATGGCGGCCAGGGAGGTCTCGAGCAGGTCCTCGCCGGACATAGCCGGCATCATGGCGCTGGGTTTGACCGCTCCCGGCAGGGCGGCCAGCAGGTCCCTGTCCGCGCTGACCATCATGATGTCGGTCTCATTGACGTAGAGGTTCTCGTCCTCGCGCAGGGCCTCGAGGAGCACCGGGAAGGCGCTCGCCAGGCTATGGGGCCTCACGACCAGGGAGACCCGGCCCCGGGACTCGAGCCGGGACACGGAATAGCCGGAGGCCGGCACGGAGAAGGCCTTGAGCTGGGCCTCGAAGGCCGCCTGGAAGGACGCGGCGTCAGCGGCCTTGGGCAGGGAGATCACGACCTCCTTGGCGAAGGACTGCGTGACCTTGCCGCCGAGGGTCATGGCCGCGTGCTTCATGACGTCGATGTCGCGCCACTCGAACCGGGTGAACGGCAGGGACTTGGCGAAGCGCCCGCCGTACTTGGCGAACTCGTTGCCGTCGAGCCCGAGGGAGAAGAGCTTGTAGCGGGTGATGCCGTCGCGCTGCTTGTTCGTCAGGCCGGCCGTGAGGACCTCCTCGATGGAGCCGGGGCCGGACACTGGCTTCTCGCTCAAGAGCACGAAGTAGACCCCGGCCTTCATGAGCTTGCCGATGTCCTCGATGGCGTCGTAGGAGAACGGGCCCTTCAAGCCCCTCAGGTCGAGGAACACGACCTTGGGCAGGAACCGCCGGGCGTCCGCCAGGCCCGCGGGGATGGCCACGGGACGGCGCTCGCGCGGGGCCGCGACCGGGCCGTCGTTGTTCTCGGGCAGGGCCGCGGCCTCGCCGTAAGGCATGAAGTGGATGACGCTGACCGGGGTCTCCGGGGTGATGACGGCCTGGGCCTTGCCGGAGTACATGGCGGCGCGGGCCTCGCGGGCCCGCAGGTCCGTCATGACCTGCCTCCGAAGTTGGGCGATGGTCTTCCTCTTGATGGTGGCGGCCGGAAGGATGCCCTCGAGGTCCTTCTTCACGAGGTTCTTGACCTTCTTGACCTGGTTGCCCTCCACACGGGAGACGAAGAGCGTGGAATTGCCCAGGAGGATGCGCACCGGCGCGCCCTTGACGAACTTCTGCCAGTAGCGCAGGCTCGGCTCGCCGCGCACCGTGCGCATGATGCCGTAGACCTGGGACTTGACCAGGGGCTTCTTGACGCCCTTGCCCGAGACCCACAGGTCCAAGGTCTCCTGGCCAGGGTCCGCGACCTCCCGGGTCACGGTCTCGGGCTCGACCGCCTCCGGGCCCTCGACGAAGTCTTCGAGCTTCTCCTTTCCGTCGAAGGCGCGGGCCGCGTCCGGGGAAGCGTCCTTGGCGGCCGGAGCCGCGAGGGAGGCCGCCAATTCGTGGAGCTGGCCGATGGTCGCGGCCACGCTTTCGGACCCCGGCACGGCAGCGGCGCTGGGAAGAGCCGGGGCGGCGAACGCGATTCCCGGGAGGCCGCTTTCCCGTCCGGACAGAAGCGGCACGCCCGCGGCAGAAAAACCGGCCGCGGGCAGCGACAACGCCGGCAGCGAGCCCATACTGGCGCCTGGGCTCATCCGCAGGCCTGCGTAGGGCACGGACGGGACCGAGCCCGAAGCCTGGAGCCTCGGGACCGAGGTCCGGACCTGGGCGAAAGCGAAGCCGGGGAGGACCGCGAGGACGCAGGCTAGGACCGCGGCGGAGCGGTTCATGCCTTCCTCCTGGGCTCCTTCTTAGCGGGCTTTTTGGCCGTCTTCTTCGCAACGGGTTTCTTCTTGGCGGCCTTGGGCGCGGCGGCCTCCTCGCGCTCCGCGTAGTACTTCTGGTACTCGGCGTCGGCCTCCATGCGCTCGATGGCGCTGGTGATGGTCTGCGCCACCGGCCCCTGGATGACGTCGAACTGGGAGGCCTCGGAGCCGGGGACGATTTTGAGGAGCTGCTCGGGCTTGAAGGTCACGGTCCGGTGGCTCGTCATGTACTCGAGCTGGACGCGGACCTCGGAGAGGACCGGGCCGTCGGCCGCGCCGTGGTGCCACTTGCCGTCAGCCCCGATGCGGCCGTAGCCCTTGAGGAGCGTGATGGCCAGAGTCTGGGCCAGGAGGGCCTCCCCGTCGTCCGGGGACTCCTTGCCGGTCCGATAGGAGTAGGCCGTGAGCACGCGGCCCGTGGACGTGTCGTTCTTCATGACCCGAGGGATGCGGGTGAAGATCTTGTAGAGCTTGCCCGTGGAGCCGGACACGAACTCGAGGGTCACGAGACTGCTGCGGAAGCTCGAGAGCCCCACGAGGTTCTCCTGCACGTTGCGGCTGCCCGAGGTGTAGTCCCCGAACTCGCGGAGGTAGAAGTTCGTCAGGTAGGCATTGGCCTTCTCAAGGTAGCCCTTCTGCCGGGCCTTCCAGGCCTTGGTCTTCATGGCCACCGCGATGCCCTTGTTGACGTTGACCCCGCTCTTGAAGGGCAAAAACCACATGCTCCTCAGCTTGGCCTGCAGCACGCTCAGGCGCACCGCGCTGTGCTGGCCCTGCCACATCTGGTCGTAGATGTAGGCCATCATCTGGTAGAGGACCGTGCCGGTGTACATCGCGAGCTTCTGGTCCACGGGCGTGTTGGCCCTCATGCCGCCCGAGCCGGAGCGCGACGGGCCGTCGGATAGGGAGAGGCGGTGCACGGGCTCCCAGTACTCGACGAACTGCCGGAGCTTGGCGAGCTTCACGGCCGCGGCGGGAAGGCTCTTCTGGCCGAGCACCGCGCCGAGCACGTCCTCGACAGCGGCGCCCGAACCCGCGGCCTGGATCTCGGCGTCCTTGGGGAAGGAGGTGGCCAGCTTCGGGGACTTGGCCGTGTCGGCCAGCACGAGGAACTTGGAGGAGGACTCTTCGACACGGTCCTCGGGGAAGCGGGCCTTCAGGGCCTCGAAGACGCGGGGCACGCCGAAGCGCATGGGCATGGCATGCGCGATGGCGGCCCTGGGGTTGTCCGGGTGGGCCGTCAAGGTATAAGGAAGATGGGAGGCCTTGATCGCGGCGTTGTAGGCCCTGACCATGTCTTTGAGCATGGCAGGCGCGTCCGCGTCCGAGACCGTGGAGGGCAGTTCCAGCGTGAAGGAGTGGACGGAGTCGTTGACGCCGGACTGGGAGCGGAGCAGGGAGCCTTGCGCCAAGCCGAGCTTGGCCTCGGCCTTGGACGCGGCGGCCTCGATGGCTGCTCGGCCCTCGGGGAGGAAGCCGGGCGCGTCAGCCACGATGGGCCTGGGGTTCTGGGCCCTGCCGTGCGCGGACACGCGCGCCCCGTTGTGGGACACCACGATCACCGGGTTGGTCTGGCGGAACTTGAGCTGACTGAGCAGGACCTCGTCCGCCGAGCCCTGGCCCTTGGCCGGCCTCCAGGTCATGAACACGACCCGGACGCCCTCGTTGAGGAGCTTCTCGATGGAGGCTGCCACGGATTTCGGGGCCGGGCCGCTGAACACGTCCTGGATGAAGACCACGCGGGGGTAGAGGTTGCCAAGGTGGCTGGCGCCGGCGCTCTCCGCGAGCCCTGGAACAGAAAGCCCGGCGGACGCGGCCAGGCCCGAGGATTCGGCGGAGGCGTCCACGTCGTCGTCCGCGGGGCTCGCGAGGTTCCTGTCGAAGAACTCATGGGAGGCGGTCCGCGTCTTCTCGGGCGCTTGGGCCTCGCCGGCATTCGGAGACACGGCCGCGGCCAGGCCTTTGACGGAATCCAGCGCGGCCTTGGGCGCGGCGGCCAGGCCCGGGACAACGGCCGTGGCAGGCACGGCAGGGTCAGGGGCGGCGTAGCGGAGCTCGGCCGCGTTGGACAGGCCGATGAGGAAGGAGTCGGGCAGGGACTGGGCGGAGACGCCGGGCAGGGACGCGGAAGGGGACAGGGACGGGACAGCGGAGACGCCGTTGGAGCCGGGGACGGCGATCCCATTGAGGATGCTTGGACTGACAGGGCTCACGCCGGACGGACCGGCCGGACGGATTGCCGCGCTGCGGCCCATGGTCTGAGCCCAGGAGAACTGGGCGCACAAAAGGGACGCAACACAGCATACGAGAAATCTATTCTTCATGAAGCACTTCCTCCGCTCAACCCGATGTCCTATACCCAAGAAAATTATACTGCCTCGGCTTCCATGACCCCGCAGGTCGATGGGCCCAAAACAGGCGAGTTATTGGGCCCACATCTTCCTGGGCCCGAACCGGCTCGGGAGCGCTGCTGGGCCCAAAGCAGGACCTGCGCCTCGACGGACCTGCCCTGGGACCAGCGGCCCGGCCCGTTTCTGGGACCCGCGCACCGAAAGCCATCCAGTATCATCAAGTATCTAATAGTATCTTTTGATATACTCCCACCCCCCGCTCCCGTCGGCGCCTCCAAGATGTATAATGTCCCCTCTCATGAAGAACTGGCGGCGGGCCTGCATCCTGCTTTGCGCCTTCACCCTGGCCCTCAATGCCTGGCACATCGTGGCGCAGAAGGCGCCGCCGGCATGGGACGACGGCTGGTATCTGGAGTGGAGCTTCAAGCTCTTCTTCGCCCTCAAGAAGGGCCTCTGGGATTTCGCGGCGGCCTACGCGGACGCCTTCAAGCTCAAGGCCCCCCTCATCTCGGTCCTGCCGATCCCGGTCTACGCCTTCCTCGGGCCGACCGAACGCCATGCCCTCTGGGTCAATGAGGCGGCCCTGGCCCTCACCCTGTGGTGGACCTGCCGCATCGGACGCAGGCTCTACGGCGACGCCGCGGGCTGGGCGGCCGCCGCGGCCGTGGGCCTGGTGCCCATCATCTACGGGCTCTCCCGCTTCTTCTATCCCGAAACCGTGCTCCTGGCCTTGGTGACCTGGAGCCTCCTCATCATCCTCGAGGCGGACAAGGACCGCGGCGCGGGCTGGAAGCTTGGGCTCGCCCTGGGGCTGGGCCTGCTGACCAAGGTGAGCTTCCCGGCATTCCTCATCGGGCCGGTCTGGCTCCGCCGCCGCGAGCTCAGGCCGCACTGCGGCAGGATCCTTGCCGTGGGCGGTGTCGTGGCGGCCACCTGGTACGCGTTCAACGCGCCTTACGTGCTCGGCCACGCGCTCAGCTCGGGATTTGGCAGCATCTCCAAGGACTACGGCATGGGCGCCTCGTCTTTGGCCGGGCTCATGGTCTTCTTCTCGCAGATGGTCTTCCACGCCCTGTCCTGGCCCTACGCGCTCGCCGCGGCGGTCCTCCTGCTCCTGGCCTGGGGCCCGTGGTGGCTCAAGCCCGGGTCGTGGAGGATGACCGAGCCTGCCCGCTTCCTGCTGGCTTGGGCCGCTCTGCCCGTGATCCTCGTGCTCTTGGCCGGCAACCGGCAGGTCCGCTATCTCGCGCCCGTCCTGCCCGCCCTGGCCGTGGTCCTCGGAGCCGCGGCCGCGGAACTCGGCAAGAAGCGGGCGGGCCGGGTCCTCCTCGCGATCCTGACCCTGGCGCCGCTGACCGTGCTCTCGAGCCAGACCCTCGGCGTGCCCTCCCCGAGGACCATGTTCTTCAACGGCCCGCCCACGGCGGACAGGGGCTGGGACCGGGGCGCCCTTATCGACGCCGTGGCCGCGGCCTTCCCCGACGGTTCCGTGATCGGCGTCGGCCTCGAATACGGGCTCCTCAACGCCAACAACATCTCCTCGCTCTCTGCCTCCCGGGGCTTGGGCTACGGCTTCGTCAACCTCAACCAGGGCAACAGGACCGCGGAGGACGCCGCCATCCGCCTCAAGGACAAGGCAGCCTCGGGCCTCATCCTTTTCGAGGGCGCGCTTCCCGCGGACCTCGACACGGCCTACGACTTCCTCAACCGGGCCAACGCCAGGGTCCGCGAGATGGTGGCCTCCGGCCGCATCCCTGCCGTCCGCCTCGCCGAGGTCTCCGTCGAGCCCGGCATCACCGCGGTCCTCTACCGCCTGGGAGGCAGACCATGATGCCCCGCCTGCGGGACTTGGCACCCAAGCTCGCCCTCTCCGTGGGCTCGCTCTTCTTCGGCTACGTCTTCTGCGAACTCCTGGTCTTCCCCTTCGCCCTGTCCTTCTTCTCCTACAAGCTCCAATGGCGCGTGGACCTGCCCTTCCTCGTCTTCTGCCAGAGCACGAAAGCCCACCGGGTCCCGAAGGACTATACCCTCATCCTCGGCGACTCCTACGCCGTGGGTCTCGGAGAGGAATGGGACAACCTCGACCGCTGGACCCGCAAACCCATCGGCGCCCAGGCGGTCCTGTACGCCAAGACGGGCCGCGATATCATCACCATGGGGCACGCGGGCGCGGGCTCCCTCGGCGCCTACGTGGCCGATCCCGCGGGAAAGTTCGCCTACCTCAACAAGACCGTGCTCTACAAGCTCCCCCCTCCGAAGCTGGTCCTGGCCTACTTCTACGAGGGCAACGACCTGGACAACAACATCCGGGACCTCAAACACCGCTACGACGGCAAATACGACGCGGCCAAGCTCACGGACCCGGCCTACTTCTCGGAGTTCATCCAGAAGGGCGTGGTGGAGACCGACGAGACCTACAAGAGGATCCGGCGGTGGCACCTCGACCAGAACCTGGTCTTCTGGAAGTTCATCAAGTCGGGCTTCCGCAAGCTCTGGGAAGTCCTCTCCGGCGGCGTACCCGAGGCCCAGGCAGCGCCGTACGAGGGCAACAAGTTCCGCGTGGGAGGCAAGATCCTCACCGTGGGAGACCGCCTCCAGGGCCCGTCGCTGGAGCTCACTCCGGACGAGACCAAGAAGGCGGTTTATGTCTTCGAGCGGTCCCTGGCCTGGCTGAGGTCGTTCTTCCCCGGCGTGAAGGTCGTGGTGGTCTACGTCCCCTCACCGCTCTCCACCTACGACATCGTCTCAAGCCAGGTCGCCATCGAGCCCTACCACGAGCGGACCCCCTACTACCCGGCCTCCAGGGTCCGCCAAAACAGCGACCTCATCGCCCGCGAGATCCAGTCCGCGGCGGACCGCCAAGACTGCGGGTTCCTGGACGCAAGGCCCTCCCTGCGCAAGACCGGCAAGACCATGCTCGTCCACGGCGGCACGGACTGGCGGCACCTGACCCGGACCGGCTACGCGGCCCTAGCCGAAGCCGTCCTGCCTGTCTTCCACTAACGACTAACGGTGCCGGGGATTAAGTTATTTAAGTTATCTGCGATAACTTAAACAACTTAATCCCCGGCACCGTCTAATTTAATAGTTCAGTTGAAGACCAGGTTGTAGAGCTGCTGGTAGGTCGCGTAGATCTTCGCGACGTAGCCCTTGGTCTCTTTGTAGGGAGGGACGCCGTTGTACTTCTCCACCGCGCCGGGCCCGGCGTTGTAGGCGGCCAGCGCCATCTTCACGTTCCCGTTGAAGCGCTCCATCATCTCGGCCAGATACCTGATCCCGGCCTTCACATTCTTGACCGGGTCGTAGAAATCGCTGGTGGAGCGCAGGCCTAAGTCCCTGCCGGTCCCGGGCATGATCTGCATGAGCCCCTTGGCGCCCACATAGCTCTTGGCGTTGGGGTCGTAGCGCGACTCCTGCAGGATGACGGAGAGCACGAGCGTCGGGTCGAGGGAGTAGCGCTTGACCTCGTCCCACACGGTCTGGATGGTCTGGCCGATGACCCCAGGGGAGGCGCCCCGGGCGAGGAGGAAATCCTTGATGGCCGCGAACGTGCCGATGCCGATGTCGGCGATGGGAGACGGAGGCGTGCCAGCTTGCTCGGGCCGGATGGAGTACGAGTTCCCAGTGTAGACCGTCCCAGCGTCCGAACTCCGGGCGTAGGCCGGAAACGCCGGGCCGGCCAGATTCTCCACGACCCGCATGTTGTCGAAGAGCTGACGCATGGTCGCGGCGTCGCGCACCTCGCTGATCCTGGACTTCCAGAAGGAGACGCGCTCGATCCCGGCCGAGCCCTTCTCCGTGGCCAGCTGGCTGACGCCCAGCAGGGCCCGCATCCGCTCCTGTTCCATCTCCACGAACGCCTTGGAGTCCTTGAAGCCCTTCATGGCCTGCATCTCGCTGAGGAAGAAGTTCTTCCACATCAGGAACTGCTTCTCCAGGTCCTTGAGGTCGGACCCGGGCTTGCGGGTCTCGGTCTCGATGCGCTCGAGGTCCGGCAGGAACGCATTGCGGACCTCGTTGTCCTTCCCCTCGGGCACGAGGAGCTTCCACTTGCCAATGGACTGGAGCAGGGAGGCGCGCTGCGCCTCGACGCCCTGAGCCTCCGGAGCAATGGCCTGGGCCGAGGCCCCCTGGGATGCCGCCAGGAGGAGCCAGCCGCAGATCAGGAGCGCCGGAGCCTTCATATCAATAGTATAGGGGGTGGGATGGCACCTTGATCAGAGTCCTAGGTCCTGGCCAGGCCTGGGTCCAAGGGCCTATTTCCGGCCGCTGGAACGGGCCACGCCAGCGCGGAGAAGGTCGTCAAAGGGGTCGAGGCTCCTCTCAGGACCTCCCCCCCAGTTCGCGGAGCCCCCGCCGAACTCGAAGACCACGGTCTGCTGGCGCTTGAGAGATTCCAGGAGGTCCGCGGAAGACTCGGCCTCGGCCACGGGCTTGAGCCAGCCCGCGTCCACGAGATAGGCCTTGGGTTCGGGGTCGGACTCGGTCGTCCCGACCATGACGTTGGCGATCCGCAGGTCCCAGGGCCGGATCCGCGCATCGGCCAGCCGCTGGAGCATGTCCTGGACCAGACCGTAATCCCGCTCGGTGAACCTCTTGACCGCGATGAGGTCCTCGACCGTCTCTCCGAAGATCCTTTCCTTGACCACAGCGGGCCTGTCCGGGACCGCCGCCTTCCTGCCGAACAGGCGCCAGACCCAGGTCCTCAGGGCCGAGGGCTCGCCAGGAATGGAGACGATTCCCAGGACCTCGGGGCCTGCCCCGGCCTCCGCGATCTTCTTGCCGACCAGGTAGTCCTGCTCCGCGACTTTCAGGTCCGAACCGCCGAAAGCGAAGGCTGCCGCTGCCGAGAGCGCGACCATCTTGATGACCGCTCCCTTGATCCTGGGATGCGCGTACACCGCGCCAAAAGCGCCTCTTCCAAGCTCCGAAAGCTCGACCCCGGCCAGATAGAGTTTTTCCCAGCGCCTGACCAGGCCCTGTGTCCTGAGCTGCTCGGACTCATCAGCCTTATCAATCGCGAGCTCACGCCGGGCCGCCTCCTTTCTTGGAAGGCTGAGCGTGTCTCCTGCAAGGGAGGCTGCAGGAACTTCAGCTTCGACCGCCAGCTCCCCAGCCCCTTGCTTGGAAAGATCGAACGCTGCAGAAAGCGACGCTGCTGCCCCCTCCTCGGAGACCGGCTTTAACGCTTTGGAAACCAGGTCCTGCGTCCCTTTGAGGCTGGCAACCACTGAGGGCCCTGCATCCGGGCCAGGAACAGCAGAGACAGACAACGGGACAACGGGAACCGATGCGTCCAGAACTGGCGCGGCAAGGCCCTGGATGGAAGCCCCGGGCAGAGCGATGAGCCCAAAGACAGGGCTCAAGGACGCGCCAGGGCTGCTCCACACACCGGGCAGGGTCACGTTCCAGGAGTGCCCTGTCTTCGGCGCCTGCCTGGAGACGACTCCAGCGCCCCACCCCAGCCACGGGGCGAGGACAAGAAGCCCTGCGATGAGCCCTTTTCGGGCCGTCCTGTTCATCACTCCAAGTATGTGTCCCACGAGGCGAAGCCGCAAGATTCCAAAGACCCAGGAGCCGGACCCAAGAGACCCACCTGTTTTTGTATCATGCACCCATGAGACGACCCTCCACCTCCTTTTTCCTCACCCTCCTGCCTGCCCTGCTCTGCGCGGGCCAGGCCTGGAGCGCTGTCCTTTTCTCGGACGATTTCAAGCGGCCGGACAGCGGGGATCCCGGTCCAGCCTGGATCGAATACGAGGTGAGGAGGGCCGACCAGGGCGTTCCCCGGCGACGCGATACCGCCTGGTCCATCAAGGACGGCGCCCTCCATTATGAAGCGGTCGGAGCAGGGTCCTACATCGAGGATTTCATCCAGACCAGCGCGGCCTTCCCGGCCGGCGACGTGAAGCTCGAGTTCGACCTCAAAGCCGAGGCCCACACCAGCCAGGGCTATGTCGGCCCATCCGTGTTCCTGGCTCCGGAAGCGAAGTGGCGCACCGGGCCTTTCCATCTGGTCGCAGGCGCGCCCGGCGGCCTCATCGGAGCCGAGGCCTGGTACCGCTGGGAGAACGGGGGGACCAAGGGCGTGCTGGTCTTCACCAACGGGGGCCAGAAGGACTTCCCGGAGGCCTATTTCGGGGGCCTCAACGACTCCCAGCCTTCCCGCCACGTCATCATGGTCAAGGACGGCAAGGTCCGCTATTCCTCCTCCGCCTTCCCCCTCAAGGAGCTCGCCCTGGAGACGCCCCTGGGCCCGGACGCCAAGAGGCACCTCTCCTTCGGCGTGCGGCTCTACGACCAGGGCGTGCCCCAGGTCGTGGACATCGACAATATCCGGCTGACATCCTTGGCGCCGGAAGCCGGAAGTTCCACGGACGTCCCAGTCGTCTCCTCGTGGAGGAACGCGGACTTCAACGGGACCTGGCGGGTGGAGGACTCCGAGAAGTCCAAGAGCGGCGACCTCGAACTCCAGGGCTCAGGACCCAGACTGACCGGCCGCATGAAGCTCGATTCCGGGGCGACCCAGGCAGCGGCCGCGGAGGTCTCGGGCGGGGAGCTCAAGCTCAGCTTCACGGACGACAATATCGAGGGCCTGGCCAAGCGCTTCCCCCTGGAAGTGGCCAAGCAGGTCGTGGGCCTGACCGCCAAGGCCGCCTTCCCCCTCCAGGGCCAGGGCGACAAGCTCGAGGGCAAGTTCTACTCAGGCTGGGTGGAGTGGGACGGCTCCTACCGCATCCTCAAGCGCGCAAACGGCGGCGAGCCTCTCGCGCTCGCAGCCTACACCCCGCGCAAGGTGACCCTGAGCAGGAAGTCCGGGAGAGAGACTCCCGAGGTCCCGGTCCAGGACGCGAAGCCCGCGGTCACGGGCGCGGCCAAGGACCTCGCCGAGGAGTTCCTCAGGACCATCCAGGAGAGGACCTACAACGAGCTTGAGCGCCTGATGTCCCCATCCTTCAAAGCCGAGACCTCGTCCGGAGACTTCGTGGAGTTCCGACGAGAGCTCAAGACCTTCGGCGCCTACACGGCCAAGGGATTCCAGGACGGGGACCTCGTCATCCTCGGCCTCCAGAACGACCAGGGCCGCAAGGCCGTGGTCCACTTCGAGATACGCTCCGGCAAGGTCGAAACCTGCGTGGCCAAGTGGGGGATCCAATGAGACTCTTCGCCTTCATCTTCTGCGTCCTGGCCCTGGCCGCTCCGGTCCGAGCCGAGGACGTCTCCGGAAAGATCAACAAGCTCCTCGACGGGCTCGACGCCAAAGCCGCGGGCCTGCGCGAAGCTTCCAAGAAGGACCCGGACCTCGGCCTCGACAAGATTGCGGACGACCTCGAGGCCCGCGCCAAGGTCCTTCGCAAGGCCGGCTATGCCAAGGGCTGGACCATGGGGGACGCTTCCGCCTATGTCTCCCTGGGCAACAAGATCTACGTGACCGATAACTTCCTGGGGAACATCTACAACGACGAGGAGCGCATGTCCATCCTCCTCCATGAGGCCATCCACCTCGAGCAGGGACTCTGGGACCGGAAATTCAAGTTCTGGGGCCCGAGCGCCGAGGTCCCGGCCTATGAGGACGAGTTCAAGTGGCTCAACGTGCTCGGAGTCGGCTCCTCGACCAACAAGTTCGAGATCCTCAACGCCCTGCAGGCCCTACGGGAGTACAAGGCCATCACAGCGGACGACAAGACCGCGGACCTCGAGAAGCGCGTGGGCCTGACCCCGGAGCAGATGGCCTTCTTCAACCCCAAGCCCTCCGGCCCTGGAGACCGGACGCAGGAGTTCTCCAACGACTACTATTCCTTCTCCCTGCCCGGCGGCTGGAAGGTCTCCTGGGGGGACGATGACGCGCGCAAGCGCTACGCCCACATGACCAAGGAGACCGAGGTCATCGGAGGCATGGGCATCACCGTGACCCTGGGCGTGCGCATGACCCTCGGCGAGGTGCTCGGCGCGGATTACTTCGACCCCGGCATCGAGAAGGTTCGCAACGACGAGATGGGCAGCGCACAGAAATGGAACTTCACAGGCGCGGACCTCAACGTCGTCGCCAAGGCCGGCAGCGTGGCAGGCTACCCTTCAGCCGGGTTCCGCAGGACCGAGACCACGACCAAGGAAGACAAGGACGGCAAGCCCGAGAAGAAGGTCATGATCACGGAGAAGCACTTCTTCAAGAAGGGGAAGACCTACTACTTCCTCGAGACCTACTATGACCAGAAGCACGCCAAGCACCTTGACGCGGGCTTGGGCAGGCTCCAGGCGACCCTGATCGTGAAGTGACTTAGAAGGCGCCGGCGGGGTTGTCCGCGACCTTCTGGAGGTTGAAGATGATCCCGACCATCTGGTCCGACTTCTCGTTCTTGAAAGCCGGCGGCAGGGCCTTGACGAGCTGGTTCGCCTCGAACACGACCTCGCTGTAGGCCTTGGGGACCTTGAGGATGACGAAGGGGCGGGACACGACCTGCGGCATGAAGGCCCCGGACTTGGGCGCCTTCTCCTTGTAAAGGACGTAGAGGCGGTTCGGGTTCATGGGGTCCTGCTGAAGCTCGAGGTCCACGTTGAAGCCCGGGGTGGGCTTCTCTCCCAAAAACACGGCGACCACGGTCTCTTTCGTGAAATCCACGGAGGGAAGGTCGAGGGCCTTGGGCGTCCCGCCGTAGGTCTTGGCCCAGAGCTGGGCGAGGGTCTGGGTGTCGTGCGCCGCCACCATCTGGGGCTTGGACACGCCGCAGTTCTGACCCGAGATCGTCTCCCATGCCGAGGCGTTGCCGCCGAGGGCCAGGATCGTCGCGACCGCCAGGAGGACCTTCTTCATCGTGTTCACCTCTGGAGACATGGTATCGCAATCCGGCCCGGAGCCGTATGGGTCGGAGGGTGAACAAAGGGCCTGGTAATGGGCCCAGGCGGTCCTGGGCCCTATTACCCAGCGGAGGAGGCGGCCGTTCTAGCGGAAGAAGTAGAGGTCGAACTCGTACTTCCGGTAGGAGCCCGGGGGGAGTTCCCGCACCACGGCAGTGATGAAGCGGCCGCCCTGGGCCACGATGAAGGCCTTGAACTCCTCGATGCGCTTCTCGACGACAGCGCGGTCGTCGCTGGAGCGCGTGACCATGCCGAGGTCCGGGCCGATGAAGACCGTGAAGAAGCCGTCCACCTGCTGGACCACCCTGACCCCGGCGTTCGCCAGGATGGAGGCGTCCGCGCCCTCGGCCTTGAGCAACCGCACCTGGACCGTGTCCTCGGGCCTGATCCCGGGCTTGGTGACGTAATAGAGGTGGTAGGTCGGGAGGAAGTGCTCCATCTCCGAGGTGAAGGAGGCCATGATGGGCAGGCCCGCGTCCTCGACAGCGGCCGAGACCAGGGCCATGCTGGCCTTGAGGTCAACAGGGTCTTTGGGCTTGAAGAGCCTGGGCTCGGCCATGAACCCGCGCACCACGGCACCGTCCTTGCCCGAGTACTCGAGGAAGGACATGCCCAGGTCCGTCCGGTAGTCGTTTTTGCCTGGGGTGAAGCCAGCCTTGGAGAGGATGCCGGACCAGAGGTCCACGAAGGCCTTGTTCTCTGCCGCGTTCTTCGGGTAGGAGAGGAGGTTTCTCTGCCTGTCGGCGTTGGGCAGGAGGAAGCCCTGCTTGACCCCTTCCATCAGGGGAGCGGCGGACTCGAGAGCAACGAGTGCTGGGGCAGCAGGAGCGAAGCCCCGCACCTCGGGGACATCGATGAAATGGAAATCCATGGAACCCAAGGTGGATTGGGCAGCGGCGAAGGGGACGGCGAGGAGCAGGACGGAGAGGGCTGCGATCTGTCTCACGGGAACCTCCTGGCCAAAGGCCTAGCCTGATTATAGCACGCTTGTCAGCTCAGCGGCTCCCCGGCATCCTGCCCGGCCATGGTCTCAGATCCCGACGCCGGCCAGCATGGTGCAGATGCTGTTGACCGTCTCCACCAGCTTGGGGTGGGAGGCCTCGAAGCCCTGGACCGAGATGGAGAGCCCCTCCACCGAGTGCTCGAGCAAGTCCTCGGCCTTCTTCTTGCGAGCGGCCTCATGGGCGGCCAGGGCCGCGTAGCCCGCGATGCTGTGGGCCTGCTCCCCGTGGGTCCGGGAGAGCTCCTCGATCTCGGCCTTGAGGGTCTTGAGCAGGCCCAGGAGCTCGGCTCTCTTCGCGAGGTCCCCGGCCTCGATGCTCTTGGTGGCGGCTTCGATCCGTCTGAGGGTCTCTTCAAGCATGGCATTCTCCTTGGGACCCTATGATAGCACACCGGGCCCCGATCCCGCCTTAGGCTGGACGGACATTACTGGCATATGCTAATCTAGGCCATGGTCCGGCCCGTCAAATGCCGCTTCGTCTCGACCGAGCCCGGGGTCACCTATTTCAAGCCCCGCGGCATCCCCCTTTCGGAGCTCTCGGAGGTCTCCCTCCAGGTCGACGAACTCGAGGCGGTCCGGCTCGCGGACCTCGAAGGGCTCTACCAGGAGGAGGCCGCGGCCCGCATGCGGGTCTCCCGCCAGACCTTCGGCAACATCATCCAGGCCGCGCATGCCAAGATCGCGGAGGCCCTGGTCCAGGGCAAGGCGCTCCGGATCCACGGCGGGGCCATCATGAAGCGGTCGCGGGCGGCGGCCGCGCAAAAGGACAAGGAGGCAGAATGACACCAATGAAGATCGGCGTGGTGCTCGGAGGCCCGGAAGGGCTCGAGGGCGAGGTCAGCCACCATTTCGGGCAATGCAGTCACTTCCTCATCGCGGACGTCAAGGACGGCCGCGTGGCCAAGACCGTGGTGGTCCCCAACGGGGTCCAGCACGGCGGCGGCGGGTGCCAGGCCGTGGGCGAGATCCTCAAGCACGGGGTGACCCACGTCATCGCGGGCGGCATGGGCATGGGCGCCCAGCAGAAGTTCGCCCACGCCGGAGTCTCCGTGTTCGGCTTCTCCGGCAAGGCCAAGGACGGCATCGCCAGGCTTCTGGAGCAGTCCCTCGGCGGCATCGACCCCTGCAAGGAGCACGGCGGGGACTGCCATCAGTGAAGGCGCTCCTGGCCGGCTTCCTGGCCGCCCAGCTTCTCTGCGCCCAGCCGCTCCACCTTCTGGCCGAGGGCGCGGGGCATCCCGTTGACGGCTGTTCCCTCTGCGTGGGGCTCAGCCATGCCGTCTCTCCCGACGCGCCTCCCGAGGTCAAGGAGGCCTCGCCTGTCCCAGCCTTCGACGCCTCGGCCCAGGACGACGTCCTCCCCAAGGCCTGCCGCCTGCCTTGGGCCTCGCCCCGGGCTCCACCCGCCTCCTGACCCGTCCCTGTCACGTCGGGCCAGATCCCGCTTCAGGAGGTTGTTCCATGAGAAATCCAGTTTTGACGTTGTGCCTGCCGCTGCTGCTCCAGGCCGCGATGCCGTGCTTCGCCCAGGACTACCACGAGGAGCCCCAGGTCAGGATCGCGGCCGCTCCGCCTCCCGGCCTGCGCGGCCGGTCCCTCAACCTGCCGGACATCAGCGTGGTCGGCGTGCTCAACGGCCACCTCTCCGACGACAAGACGGACTCGACCAGGGACAAGTTCGAGTTCGACGAGGTCGAGGTCGCGTTCCAGGGCTTCATCTACCCCAAGCTCAGGGCCGACGTGTTCCTGGCCATCCACAAGGAAGGGACGAAATACGAAGCCGAGATCTGCGAGGCCAAAGCGAGCTACCTGGGCGTCGTCGATGGGCTCACGGCCGAGGCAGGGAAGATCCACATCAACTTCGGCAAGCTCAACAAGGTCCACACCCACCAACGCCCCATGGCGGACCAGCCCAAGGCCCTCACGGACTTCTTCGGCGAGCACAGCCTCACGGGCCAGGGCGGGACCCTGAGCTACCTCCCCCCCCTGCCTTTCTACCTCCAGGCCGAGGCCGGGGTCTGGCAGGCGCCGGCCCACGAGCACGAGGCCTCGGGCAAGGCTGAGGTCGCCAACCTCAGCGGCAATACGGTCGAAGCCGCGGTCTACACGGAGAGCACGGACTTCTCCCTGTCCGGCCCCCTCTACACCGGCAGGCTCAAGACCTCCCTGGCCTTGACCTCCAAGTCGGAGCTCGAGTTCGGCGCAAGCCTCGCCGGCGGCCACGGCAGCCACTACAAGGAGCACCTCGACCGCGCCATCGTCTCGGGCCTCGACCTGACCTTCAGGGCCTGGACCGGGCCGGAGTCGCGCTGGACCTTCCAGAACGAGTGGTTCCGCCTCTCGCGCAAGGTCCCGGACGGCAACCTCGAGCGGGACGGCTTCTACAGCTTCCTCAACTACAGGCTCGACAAGCAGATCGACCTTGGAGGCCGCTTCGACTACAGCGAGGGCGCCATGCCCGCAAAATCCATCGAGCGCGCCTTCGCCGCCATCGCAAGCTACCACTTCCTCGAGACCAACGCGGTCCGCCTGCAGTACAAGGTCCGGGGCATGGAGGCTAAGACCGCCCATGAGGGCTGGCTCCAGTTCGTCTTCGGCCTGGGCCCCCACACGCACGAGCTCGAATAGGAGGACTCCATGGAACGCTTCCTGCTGATCCTGCTCTTGACCGGCCTGGCCTTCCCGGCGCAGGCCGCCAAGGTCCGCGTGGCCGCCTCGAATTCGGACCTCGGCTATCTCTGCGAGCGCGTGGCCGGGGACCTGGCTTCGGTCGAAAGCCTGTCCTCCGGCGACCAGGACCCGCACATGGTGGACCCGCGGCCGAGCATGGTGGCCAAGATCCGACGGGCTGACCTCCTCCTGCGCGTGGGCCTGGACATCGACATGTGGGTCGACAGCCTGCTCGGAGCAGGCAAGAATCCCCGGGTGGTCTACGGGTCCCCGGGCTACGTGGACGCCTCGGTCAACATCCCCCTGCTCCAAGTGCCCAAGGACAAGGTGGACGGCTCCATGGGGGACCTCCATATCTTCGGCAACCCCCATTACTGGCTCGACCCTGCCAACGGCAAAGTCATGGCCAGGAACATCCGTGACGGCCTCTGCAGGGTCCGGCCTGAGGACTGCCCAGCCTTTGACGCGAACCTAAGCCGGCTGGAAGGGGAGCTCGGAGCCGCGCTCAAGCGCTGGGAGAAGACGCTGTCCCCTTACGAAGGCGCGGGGATCGTAACCTACCACAACTCTTGGGTCTACTTCGCCAGGCGCTTCAACCTCAAGCTCCTGGGCACGCTCGAGCCCAAACCCGGAGTCCCGCCAAGCCCCGCCCACCTCGACCGCCTCATCAAGGACATGGCCTCAGGCAACGCCAGGGCCATCCTCGTCGAGTCCTACTTCCCGACCAAGGGCGCCCGCAAGGTCGCGGCAACGACCGGAGCCGAGGTGCTCGTTGTCCCGAGCTCTGCGGGCGGACAGCCCGGAGTCAAGACGTACTTCGACCTCTTCGACGCCATCGTCGGCTCCCTCGCCCGCGCCCTGGCCTCGCCCTCAGGAGCGCCGTCCTGCTCCAAGGAGTCCCCATGCTCGAACTGATGCTGGCGCCCGGCGCAGCCTGCCTCGTCCTGGTCCTCATCCACGCCTATCTCGGCATCCACGTGGTCGAGCGCGGGGTCATCTTCGTGGACCTCGCCCTGGCCCAGATCGCGGCCCTGGGTGCAGTCACGGGCTGTCTGCTCGGCCTCGACCTGCATTCGACAGGGTCATATCTCCTCTCCCTGGGCTTCGCCTTCGTCGGCGCGGCCCTCTTCGCGGTCACGCGGCTCAAGGAGCGGGACGTGCCCCAGGAGGCGGTCATCGGCATCGCCTATGTCGTGGCCGCCGCAGCCGCGGTCCTCGTGCTCGACCGGGTGCCGGCCGAGGCCAGCCACCTCAAGGAGATGCTGGTGGGCAACATCCTCTTCGTCACCTGGGGACAGGTGCTCAAGGTCGCGTGCCTCTACGCCGCAATCGGCGCGTTCCATTACGCCTTCCGCGACCGATTCCTGCTGATCTCCTGCAGACCGGAGGAAGCCGCCTCCAAGGGCGTTGGGGTCAGGACCTGGGACTTCCTCTTCTACGTCACCTTCGGCATCGTGGTGACCAGCTCCGTGGAACTCGCAGGCGTCCTCTTGGTCTTCTCCTTCCTCATCGTCCCTGCTGTCTGCGCCATGCTCTTCACAAAGGACTTCAGAATACGGCTCCTCATCGGCTGGGGCCTGGGGACTCTCGCGAGCCTCGCTGGCCTGGCAGCCTCGGCCTCCTTGGACCTGCCCACGGGCGCGGCCATCGTCTGCGCCTTCGGCGTGCTCACGGCCTGCGCCTGGACCGCCGGAGCCTTCTCTGCCCGGAAGCTGGAAAGGACCTGACCGACCGGCGGACAGCGGCTCAAGAGCGAGGCGCAACCCTATTCGGCCGAGCTGCGGATGCCCTAGGGTGTCCCGGAGGATTTTCCATTCCCCGACGAAAGGTTTTGTCGCACTCAGGCCGATTCTGAGCGATAAAACCGCTCAATCCGCCATTTTTCGACCTTCAGACGGATATGCGACATAAGTCTCGAGGAGACTTTGAAAAACCGCGCTTTCCCATCTGCGGTATGCTCAGTCCGGCCGGGAGACCAGGCCGTATTCGTAGAGCACTCGCATGGTCTCGGCCACGCTCCAGGCCTGGGAGCGGGTGCCGCCCCGGTTCTGGTAGCGGAAGAGACGCGCGATGACCGGACCGACACCGGCAGGATCGGCCAAGGAAATCCGCTGGAGCTCGTCGTAAGGCCTGCCGCCGTCGAAGACCTCTGGGAGCGAACCTTCTGGCTGGCTGACCAGGAACTCGACCAGGGGAGTCATGAGGCCCCGGATCTCATCGCGGACGCGGGCCTCGTCCCAGCCCTGCTCCCTGCGCACGCGGGCCAGGGAATCGGCATAGGCGCCGATCAGCCACGGCCAGACCGTGCCCTGGTGGTAGGCAAGGTCCTTCTCCAGCGGCGGCTTCCAGGTCTCATAAGTCGCGTGATAGTGGCTGTCCCTTGGAGAGAGGGTCCGCATCCCGTAAGGGGTCAGGAGGTCCTTGGTCGCTGCTGTCACCACGGCCTGCCGCCGCTCAGGACTGAGGAGGTCCCCCCCGTGGCTGACCGCGAAGAGCATGTTGGGCCTGATGGCCATGGAGTGGGGGTCGCCCTCCACCACGTCCCGGAGCGCGCCTCCGGTCCCGCCCCAGGCGGTCTTGTTGTCGTCGGTCACGAACCAGAACTTGTCGTTGAAGGACTTCTTCGCGAGGTCGGCCTGACTGTCGAGTAGCTTGGCCTTGGCCTTGTCTCCGATGCGGCGCTCGACCTCGGCCAGGAAGCGCTGATCAGCGTACCAGAGCGCGTTGATCTCGACCGCCTTGCCGTTGCGCGGGGTCACGGGCTTGTCACGGCCCTCGGGGTCAGCGTCCATCCAGGTGGCTTGGGCGGGGCTCACGATGAGGCCGTCGGAATCCATGGTGATGCGGTTGAAGCGGCCGTAGCGGTCGTAGCCCGTGCCCTCGCCGTAGAACTTCACGACCCGGCGCAGGACCGGCAGCATCTCCCTGGCGAAATCCCAGTCCCCTGTGGTCTCCACGTACTTCTTCACGGCCTGGATGAACCAGAGCGAGCCGTCAACGGTGTTGTAGTCCACGCCGTCGGGCTTGGCCTGCGACCACCGGGACGCGTCCCAGATCTTGTTGGGGATGAGGCCCTTGTGCTCGTACTTGGCGAAGTTCCGCATGTTCTCCTTCGCCTCGTCGTAGCGGCCCGCGGCCACGAGCAAGCCCGGATGGGAGATGAAGGTGTCGCGGCCCCACTCCTCGAGGAACCAGTCCATGCTCGCTGCCCAGATCTGCACGGTGTCGTTGAAGTGCTTGACAAAGGTGTCCCCGGCCGCCTTGAAGGCTTTCCAGACGGCAGAGACGGCCTTCCAGACGTCCCCCTTCAGGGCAGCCATGTACCCGCCCAGTTGGGGCCTTGAGTCGCCGCGGAAGCGATCCTTGAAATCAGGGTCCGAAGCCAGCGGGACCCGGTAGTTCCAGTACGACTTGCCGTTGGCGCTCCGCTTGACCGGGACCGGGTCGCCCCATTCGTCGCCCAAGGTGTAGCCGATGAACCTGCCCGCCCTACCCGAGGTCGGAAGCCGGCTCAAGCCGAGGAAGCGCTCCATGAACTTGTCGCCCCTTGGGTCATCGTGAGTGCTGAGCTTCTTCCAATCCCCGTAGACCGTGACAAAGCCGTAGCGGAGCGCGTTCTCGGCCTTGCCCTCGAAAGCCTCGGCCAGTGGAAAGGCTCCGGCCTTGTGAAAGACCCGTGCCAGGGCGGAGACGTAGTCGTCTCCAGGCTCGTCGCCGCTGGACAGTTGGCCGTTGCCGAAGTTGTAGGCGAAGTGCAGCGCGTCCACCCGGCCGCCGTCGAAGCCCTCGCCCAGCCAGAAGCTGAAGGGCTCGAGGATGGGGCGGTAGCCCTCGGCCTTGAGATTCGTCCAGTTCCAGAGCGCGAGGTCCTTCCAGTCCTCGTTGACCCATTGGTTCTTGACCCCGGGGTTGCGGGTCATGATGTCCGTGAAGTAGCGGCCGTGCTTCCAGGCATCCACCGAGTTCTTGCCCCGGAACATGGGGATGTCGAAGATGACCCTGCCGCCCGCGGCGTGCACCGTGTCCATGGCCCCCTTGAACTGGGTGAAGGCGTGCCACTGGCTGTAGAGCCTGGTCTGGACCAGCTCACCGAATCGGACGTCCTTGCGTGCGGCCTTCTCGTCGGCGATGGTCCATTGGAGGGAAGGCTTGGCGATGATGGCGGCCAAAGCCATGTACTCGGCGTAGTCCTGAAGCCTGGCGCTGTGCCGGCCGACGAAACCGATGAAATCCTTGGCCCTGGCCGTTCCATTGGCAAGGTGCTCTGCCGCGAAATCGAGATAGGCCTGCCTGGCGACCTCTCCCTCCCTGGCCCTGAGGGACGCGTAGTTGACGGCTTGCCTGTCCGCGAGGTCCTTGGCCACGAGCTTGGACATGAGGTCCGGCCTCTCTTTGACTTCCTGGACCTGGGCCCAGTCGATGTAGTCCTCGTTCAAGGCGTAGAGGCTGACCGGCGCGTACGGGCTCTCGTCGAGCACCGCGAAATGGGGAAGGAGGTGGACTACGCCAGCGCCCTGGCCTGCCAGGACGTCGCGATAGTAGGCGCCGAAGTCCGTGTACTTGCCGATGCCGGGGTCGTCATTCTCCCGGCGCAGGCTGTAGATGGGCACCGTGACCGCGGCGTGGTTCGAGGACGCGTCCCGCCACCACTGGTCGTTGACCTGCGGCAGGATGGCCTGCAGGCCGACCGGAGCGGCCCTGCCTGAAGTCTCATCGCCTGAGACAGGCTCGGCTGAGAGGCTCGGGAGTTCCCAGCCTTCCTGGCCCAGGGCCCGGGCCATGACCCGCTCGCCGATCTCCGAGGCCTGGTCAGAGGGAAGGTCGGCCTGGGAAAGGGCATTGATGTCGGGCCGGATGTCCTGGGAGATACCGGTGAGCCGCTCTGAGGAGGAGGCAGGAGCCTTCTCGACCTCGGGCCGGGCAACCGCTGACACGGAGACCGCGGGAACGGCCGCCGCGGGAAGAGCGATGCCCTCCTGCCGGGCCTGGATCGCCGGCGCAGCGAGCCCGATCCCTGAAGGAGAGAACGAGATGTTGGAGAGAGAGGAGGCGGAAGGCTGAGACAAGCCGTTGGAAAGAGACCCTCCGGCAGAACGGATCGGCGCGCCGACGGAGACCGGCGAGCCTGTCTTGGGAGCAACAGCGATCGTCTGGCCGAGAGCCGCGAACGGAACAGCCTGCTGTAAGAGCAGGAGGCTGGACAGGACGATAGGGAGGGATCCCTTCCTGGGCTCGTTGCGGGTGGTGTTCAATGGCATGACAGAACCATCTCTAATAGGAGTGTAGATGGAATCCAGGAAGGATTCCCGGGCCTAAAAGGCCGTTCTTAGCCACCAACGGGCCCAGCTGTTTTTGGGACTAAATCACCAGACCCGATTCGGCCTGTCTTGGACCATGGGGGCGGTGTCGCGGCAGGAGAAGGCCTTCTGGAACTCCCCCATGTTGGAGAGGACCCCGTTGACCTTGTACCGCTCAGGCGAGTGTTTGTTGCTCCTGGCCATCAGCCTGTCCCACTCCTCTCCCCCGCTCCTGGCGCACAGGGACTGGCCCAGAGCCAGGAAGAACCTCTGCTCCGGCGAGAAGCCGTCCGCTGGAGGGTAGGCCTCCCCATCGGCCAGTTCACGCTGGAGGGCCATGTACGCCAGGCGCGCTCCCCCGTTGTCAGAGATGTTCTCGTTGAGCGTGAGGCGGCCGTCCACCATGACGTTCTTGGAAGGGTCCATGGGGTCGAGGACAGCCGCGTAGCGCGAGTACTGGCGCACAAGGCCCTGGGAGCGCCGGGCGAATGCTTTGGCGTCCGCCGCCTTCCACCAATCGCGGAGCCTGCCCTCGCTGTCGTAGCGCCGGCCGTTGTTGTCGAACCCGTGGGTGAACTCGTGCCCGATGAGCGAGCCGATCGCGCCGAAATTGGCCGCAACGTCCCCCTTGGCGCAGAAGAACGGAGGCTGGAGGATGGCGGCCGTGAGGATGACGCGGTTCTTGGGGCCCTCGTAGAAGCCCGCGACCGTGATGGGAGACACGTCCCACGCTCCCCGCTCCACGGCCGCGTTGATCCGGCCAAGGGTCCGGCGGGTCAGCGCCTTCCGGGCAGCCATGACATTGCCGGCAAGGTCGTCCCTGGAAACCCCATATCCGCTGTCGTCCCCGAAATGTTCCGGATGGCCCGCCTGCAGTCCCATGGCCTTGAGCTTGGCCAGGGC
>JBAZSR010000006.1:43770-47928 GCA_041662295.1 Elusimicrobiota bacterium
CTCAAGCCTGGTGTCTTCGCCCAGCCACTCCGCTTCGCGGATGAGCGTTGCCATGACCGCGCGGATCCTTTCCGCCATCCTCAAAGCCGTCTCCCGGTCCTTGTCCTGGAACACGGCCTTCACGTATTCCTGGCCCAGGGATCCCCCCATCTCCCGTTCCACCACATAGAGGCACCTCTTCCATCTGGGCTGGAGTTCCTTCTGTCCGGTCAACGCCTTCTGAAAGCCGAACTGCTCCCTGACGAACGCCGAGGATAGGCGGAACGCATAGGCATCCAGAAGCCTCCAGCGCAGATAAGCTTTCCAATCATCCAGGGGGAGCTCGGAGAGAAGCTGGTCCATGCCGCGGAAAAAGGCCGGCGGCTCCACGACCAACTCGGTCAAAGCCGGGGCGCCGGCACCGGCGAGGTACGGCCTCCACGCGAATGACGGGACGATGCTGCCGAGGTCCTGCAACAGCATCTTCTGGCTGTTTGCGCCCACGTCTTCGGACAGGGCCCTCCCGGCAAAGACCCGCGCAAGGCCTGTCTCGATGCGGAGGCTCGCCCCTGCCTGGACCTCGGCCTGTTCCGGGGTCTCGCCCGAAAGCTCGCTCATCCTGGCCGCGTACCGGGCATACGCCTCCCTCATGGACGAGGATTCAGGGACGAGGTAGTGCTCCGGCTCCGGCATGCCCATCCCTGCTTGGCTGACCCTGGCGCTCAGCCGGGAATCGTCCCTCGGGTCAGGGACCACGGAGAGGGAGAACAGGGCATTGACCCCGATGCCGTGGAGATGAGCAAGGACCGCGGGGAGGTCCTCCTTGGCCTTCATGGCGTCGATCCTCTCGAACTCCGGCCACAACGGCTCAGCAGCCCTGGCCTCCACCGCCCGCGCATCCATGCAGGAAGCGTAGAAGTCGCCCAGCCTCGCTGAAGCAGTATCTCGCTTCTTCGAGCCGTATGCCGCTTCCTCTAAGATGCGGCGCAGGGTCTCCTGGTTGACAGCGTCCATCTCCTTCCAGCGCCCCCAGAACGGCTGGTCCAGCGGCACGGGGTTGTCCCTGATCCAGCCGCCGCACGCGTACTGGTAGAAATCCCTGCACGGGTCCGCGCCAGTGTCGATGAAAGCCGGATCCATGCAACGGATGGGCTTGTCCGCGGCCCGGGCCAGGCCAGGGATGCAGAAGAGCAGGGCCAGGCTCCTTCCCAGCCTCCCGATCCTATTCATTCCGCGAGCAATAGCTCAACGACTTGCCTTGCCGCGATGGATGGGTCAGATCGCAGGCCAACTGAATGCTATCGGGAAGATACCCCAGGCTCCGGCCTTCGAAGGCCGTGTACCCCTGTTCTCCAACGATGTTGATGCCGATCTTATAGATGAAGATCCGATCGCCGAACACTCTTCGCATGAACTGCCTCTCGGACAACGGCCCGACATGGAATCGCCCTTCGGAGTCCGTCTTGGCGGACGCTCTCGCGTCCGTGAAAGCCGCGGTCAGGACGATCTCCGCGTCAACCACAGGCTTCCCATCGCGGACAAGAGTCCCGGAAATGAGGGGTGTGTAGCTGCGCCGGCTCAGTGTCGGGACACAGGCCACGAGGGACCCGAGCACCGCCAGCATGATCCATCTGGTCACCGAACCAATCATACCAAGGAAATATCCGTGATGGAGGCCCTACTTCGGCTGGCCGGACTTGGAATCGCCGTAGACGCTCTGGCGGGCCTTGGACATGAGGTCCTCGGAGCGCTCCGCGGTCTTGGCAGGGTCGCCAAGTCCGGCGTCAAGCAGCTTGCCAGCCGCCGCGTCGTCGATGAGGCCTGCGCCGGTCTCGTAGGACTGGCTGCCGGGCAGAGGGGTCGCGGCCTTCTTGACGAGGTCGGCCAGGTAGAGGAACCAGCCGTTGGGCAGGCGCTGGCCAGACAGGGCAGAGGCCCAGCGCTTGGCTAGGGCCGCGAGCTTGCGGCCGGAGTTCACTGCAGCGGAAGCGGTACCGCCATCTCCGCCGTCCGTGCGGTCGGCCCAGGAGATCGCAGGGTCATCGGGAGTGCCGCGGCCGGAGTAAAGCTCGGGCGCGTTGTTCGGGGCCAGGGCGGCCACGATCACGGCAAGGCGGCTCCTGGCCTGGGAGGGCAGGGTACCGGGGCCGGGACCCGCGTTGCCGGCGCCGGTGAGCACGGCGTAGTTGCGCAGGATCAGGCGGTCGATGAGGGCGTTCAAGGGACGGTCCGCGGTGCCCAAGCCTCCTACCCCCAGGACCGCGACCACGGGCTCGGCCAGGGGGTCGGTCGTCGGGGCCAGGGCCTTCTCGAGAGCGGACATGACCCGGGCCTCGGAGATGCCTCCGGACGGGCCGTCCACGGCGTTGATGGCGTCGCCCGTGGCCGACAGCCCGGGGAGCTTGGAAACGTCGAAGTTCACCGCGTCCTCCAGGGAGATCACGACGCTGCCTGAGGGCTTGAACAGGGTCAGCGCGGGCCTGCCGCCCTCGGAGTACTCGGCTGCGGCGCGGCTGGCGGAGAGTCCCCGGCGGCGCAGCTCGAAGGAGAGGGAGAAGAGCTTGTGCTCCGGCACCTTCACCCAGAGGGCGTTGGAGGCAGGCAGGACCTCTTGGAGCTCAGCCCCGAACCGCTCGAGGACTTCGGCCGGGAGGGTCGCGGCGTCCACCGTGGCCGGGCCGACCTTTGAAACAGGCCGGATGAGGAGATCCAGAGGGCCGAGCGCGGGATCCACGCCCGCCACACCCAAGCCCTGGGGGTGCGGAACCGGAGTCGGCGCGTCCAGCGGGATGCCCAGGTGCCGGGAGAAGAGACGCACCATCTCTCCCAGGCCGCCCGGCTTGTGGATCTGGGAGCGGTGCTGGTAGATGAACTTGGTGATGGCCTCCTTGAGCTCGCCCCGCTTGAGCCTCTCCCGGATCTCCTTGTTCTGCATGGTG
Organism: Elusimicrobiota bacterium; assembly: GCA_041662295.1. GTDB lineage: Bacteria > Elusimicrobiota > Elusimicrobia > UBA1565 > UBA9628 > JACQWX01. Next base: position 46,689 of record JBAZSR010000006.1, read on the forward strand.
GTGGAGAAGAACTTGGACACGGTCCGGGCCAGGGCCAAGTTCTCGGGGCCGCTGGCCGCGAGCAGATCCATGATGACCCTGTCGCTGATGGCGTCCGGGTTGCCGATGAGGACGTTGAGGAGCGCTGCCACGGCCAGGTGCCGGATGTTGCCCCGCTCGTAGGGGTCCTTGGCGCGGCCCGAAACGAGCTCGGCCTGTGCCGGCTCCAGCCGCCGGCCGATGTGGCCGAGCAGCCAGACGATCGTGAAGCGCATGCGCTTGTCCGAGCTCTGGATCTCGCGGGCCAGCCGGCCCACGGCCGAGGGGTCGCCGCGCCGGGCCAGGGCGTAGGCCGACCAGACGGCCCTTGAGACAGCGGCTTCAGCGGAGGCCTTGGCGAGGAGCTCGTCCATGGCGTGGCTCGAAAGCTCTCCCAGGGCCATGAACGCGATCTGGCTGACGCGGTCGTCGGGATCGTTGAGCGCGGCCTCGGCCAGCGCCATCGAGGCGGCAGGGTCCTTCAAGTTGTAGAGGGCAAGGGCGGCCTGACGCCGCACCACCCAGACCGGGTGCTTGAGGGCCGAGGTCAGCGCGGGGAGGACCTCCTTTTTGGCCTCGTTGAAGCGCTTCTGGGCGTCCGGGGAGGCCGTATCGTCCGCCGGAGCCGGAGCCGCGGGCTTGAGGGTCTCGTTCTCGCTGTCCTCGTCGAAGCGGACCTCGGGCTCGGTCCTGCCGATCTCCACGGTCGCGTAGACCTTGTCCTCGAGCTCGCCCACGGCCTTGAGGTCCGCGATCCACTTCCAAGGCGCCGCTTCCTGACCGCTCTCGGAGGCGGCACTTCCTCGCGATATCGCTCGGTCGTCCTCCTCTCCAAGGCTGCTCCGGCCCCCCACCACCCTGATCCAGGCGCGCTTGAGCCAGGACTCCACGCTCTTGCGGCCGGAGGAGAGGACGAGCTTGTACGCCGCCCAGGCATTGACGAGTCCGGCGCCCTGGAACCAGGCCGGCACCTTCATGTCCGTGGAGGTGCGCATCAGGATGGCCTTGACCGCGAAGGGCAGGTTCTCCTTGATGAAGGGAGTGTCGGCGCCCGTGGCGACGAGAGCCGCCTTGAGGAGGAGCGCGATGCCCGCCACCATGGGCGAGGCCATGGAGGTGCCGGACATCCGGGTGTGGCGGCCGTCCTTGGAGTCCGACGGCGCGGCCGGCATGGTCCCGGCCTTGGCCGAGGTCACGCCGTGCTTGTAGACGTCGGGATCCG
>JBAZSR010000007.1:0-22996 GCA_041662295.1 Elusimicrobiota bacterium
GCCGACTCGATCACCGCGCTGCGGCCCGCGTCGGGGGAGCGGTCCGAGCCCCGGCCCGGAGGCATGCCCGAGCCTGGGATCATGCCCCGCCACCTGCTGGCCGAGGGCGGGGTCCAAGGGTGGATCGATTTCAAGAACCAGGCCGTTCCGGAGTTCGGGCCGTGAGACTCGCAGCGGTGGACCTGCGCAAGCGCTACGGGGAGCGCGAGGTCGTCAAGGGGCTCTGCCTCCGGGTGGACTCCGGCGAGATCGTGGGGCTGCTCGGCCCCAACGGCGCGGGCAAGACCACGACCTTCTACAGCATGGTGGGCTTCATCCGGCCCGAGGGCGGGGCCATCATGCTCGATGAGGAGGACGTCACCGCCCTCCCGATGTACGCTCGTGCGCGTCGCGGCATGGGCTACCTCGCCCAGGAGCCGACGGTGTTCGCGGGCCTGTCCGTGGAACAGAACCTGCGCGCCATCCTTGAGCGGACCATCGGCAGCCGGCTCGACCAGATGCGCAGGGTCAAGGAGCTCCTCGAGGAGTTCGGGCTCTGGGAGCTCCGAAGGCAGCACGCCGGGAGCCTCTCGGGCGGCGAGAAGCGGCGCCTCGAGGTCGCCCGGGCCATGATCCACTCCCCGAAGCTCCTCCTCCTCGACGAGCCCTTCGTGGGAATCGACCCCATCACCGTGGGCGAGCTCAAGAAGATGATCCTGAAGCTCAAATCCCAGGGCATAGGGCTCCTCATCACGGACCACAATGTGCGGGAGACGCTTCCCATCCTGGACCGCGCCTACCTGATCTACGACGGCAAGATCCTGTTCGAGGGGGCCTCGAAGAGCCTCCTCGACGACCCCAAGGCCCGCTCCCTCTACCTGGGAGAGGACTTCAAGATCTGAGGAGACCATGACCGAGACGACCCCCCGGAAGACCATCGTGGTGGTGGACGACGACCCCATCATGCGCGACCTCTACGACGCCATCCTCTCCGACGACTTCGACTTGAAGCTGGCCGAGGACGGCGAGCAGGGGCTCGACCTCATCAAGAAGACGGTCCCGCGCCTGGCTATCATCGACGTCAACATGCCGAAGATGCACGGTTACGAGCTCTGCCGTCTGCTGCGTCAGGAGGCGGGCTTGGCCTCCACCAAGATCATGTTCGTCTCGGCCAAGTCCTATGCGAGCGACATCAAGACCGCCAAGGAGATCGGCGGGGACGAGTACATGGTCAAGCCCTTCGAGGCCAAGGCCCTGCTGGAGACGGTCCAGAAGCTCGTCGCGGCCTGAGCCTCAAGCGCCTGCGGAGGACCTGCGCTCCACGGCCCTCATGCGGCCGGCCATCAGGTGCTCGGCCATGCGGTCCGCGAAGTGGAAGAACCCCCTCAGCCCCAGGAAGGGCGCTGGGGCCAGGGCATGGTGGAAGTGGGACGGGAACCCGAACTCCATGACCGGCCCCGCTTCCCCGCCCAGCACGGCCCAGGCGGGGTGGCTCAGGACGCAGAGGTCGAAGGGACCACGGGCCCTGGCCTCGGAGAGCCAGACCGCTTCCTCCGGCTCCTCAAGCGCGGCGGGCGCGAGCGCCGCTCCCAGGGGGCCGAGCCTGCCCGTCCGCGACGTCGCGGCCGCCGTGACGTTGAAGCCCAGGGTCTCGGCCATGCCGAGGAAGCCTTCGAGCAGGTGCGGGTCTCCGGCGTAGAGGAGCCTGCGGTTGAGGAAGACCTGGGGCACGGCGAACTCGAGGCCTGGCAGGAGGGCCTTGAGCTCGGCATCGATGAAGCGCTCCGCCTCCTTGACCCTTCCCATGGGCCGGGCCACGGACCGGAGCCAATCCGCGCTCGCCTTGAGGCCGAAGGGAAGCCCGGTCTCGATGATCGGGACCTTGAGCCTCCGGGCCAGGGCTTTGCCCGTTGAGCGGGCATAGGGAAGGCAGACCACCGCCGATGCCGCGCCGGCGCGGGAGAGGTCTCCGTAACTGCCTCCGGACGGCCATGACGAGACGAGCTCGAGGCCCGCTCCGGCCAGCATCCTGGACAGTTCCGCGATGTTCGCGGGCCCGTCCGCCTCGTTGCGGTCCATGAGATGGCCGACGAGGACCACCGCGTCCTTCCTCTTCCTGATGGGACGCACGTCCGCGGTCCTGGCCAGGGCTTCCCAGACCGCAGCGTAGCCGTCAAGCCAGTCCTCCTCCAGGGAGTCGGCGCGCACCTCGAGGAAGGGCTTGCCGGTCCGGGCGGCCAGGGGACGGATGAGGCGCTCGTATTGGATGCCGGTGAGGCCGCACATGGTCAGGCAGGAGACCATGACGACCCCGGCCTCGGGCCGCTCTGCGATGCGGCCGAGCAGGCGAACGACCGTATCCTCGCGGTCGAAGGCCACCGAATCGAAGGTGGTCCCGGTCATGACGATGCGATGGAAGCCTGAGGGGTCGAGCAGGGTCGAGCGCCAGTCGTGCTTGGCGCTCAGGTGCTCGGCCTTGAAGGAGACGCATTGGGGGCCGTCTACGAGCAGGTAGGCGTCGCGGAGCCCGTTGACCGCTGCGTAGACTCCCATCAGGTAGGGGAGGTTCAGCCTCTGGGTGAAGGTGGGCTTTTCGGTCATAGGTAGGCTGAGAACTCCCGGTAGAACGGCAGCCTGGCCGCGCCCAGCAGCCGCTCAAGGGTCCTCACTCCCCCCTCGAGGCCGGGCTCGAAGAAGGGAAGGGAGAACTGGGCCTTGCCCGTCCGTGTGAGCCTGCTGTCGAAGCTGAGGTCCGAGTAGAAGGCTGGGCTTGCGCTCGCGGTCAGGAGCTGGCCAAGGCTCTCCTCGTCATGGAAGCGCGTTACCCCTCTGGCCCCGCGGCCTGGGCAGGCCTTGCCTCCGCCGCAGCCGCACCAGAGCAGCCACTCGAGTCCAAAGCCCATCTCCTTGAGGCAGGATGCCAGGGGTATCCCCGAGCTCCAGGCTGGGTCCCGAAGCTTCTTGAGGCGCTCGGCGTCCGCCACGAAACCCAGGCTCGTGCCCCGGGCCTTGGCGGAGAGCTCGCCCCACCTGGGAGCGAGCCCCTGCCAGCGTTCCTCAAGCACGGCGCGGGCCTCCTTCTCCAGCCCGAACCGGCCCGCGATCTCCAAGAGCCAGAGCCTCGTCCCTGTCAGGCCATAGGGCGGGGCGGGCCGCAGGCTCGGGATCCCGGTCTTGGCGAGGACGTCGCTGTAGAATCCCTCGAAGGCGATGTGAGGGGTGAGGATCTGAAGCTCGGCCTCGGGAAAGCGGCGTACGCTCTCCTGGTCGAACTCCGGCAGGAGCACGGCATTGACCTCGATGCCGGTCGCGGAGAGCATCCCTGTGAGCTCTTCCAAGGCACGGTTGCGCGGAAAACCCACCAGGTTGACGCTCCGGGGCCGGCGGCGCCTCTTGCGGCTTCCCCCCTTCTTGGCGAGGAAGCGGAAGACCGTGGCCAGGACGTCGGTGTGCTGGTCCGCGTTCCTGTCCGGATACACGGTCGGGACGCGGGCCTTCTCGCAGAACCTCTCCACGGCCGGGGCGAGATCGTCTCCGGTCACGACCGAGGAGCAGGCGTGGAGGAAGACCACGAGCTCGGTCTTCCCCAGGTCTTGGAGCATGCTTTCGAGGGCGGCTTCGAGCTTGCGGACCCCGCCGAGCACAATCTCGCTGTCCTTGATGCCTGGGACGACCTGCCGGCTCCCCAGGCCCCTGAGCTCCAGCGGCAGCGGGAGGACCGCGACTCCGTGGTCCGGCCAGGCGTGGTTGAAGTATGCCGCGGCCCCGTCGTCGGCCCGGGCCTCCACGTAGAAGCACTCGAGCTCCTTGTGGATCACGTAGACCGTGTTCTTCAGGCGCGGCTTGGCCGAGCTGAGCGCGAGCTCCGCGTCCGCGAAGAACTGGCGCCACTGGTCCGGCACGCCCCACTGCCACATCATCCAACGGGTGAACTCAGGGGCGCTCCCGCGGCCCGAACGCTCCGTCGGGGCCAGGGATGGGATGAGGTCTTGTCCGCCCTCGACGCGGCCGGTCTCGGGGAAGAGGACCCTGCTCGAAACCTTCTCCAGCGCCTGGACCGGCTCCTCCGCTGGGCGGCTGCGGTGGAGGGTCGGCGAGGGCGGGATCTGCCGGCGCCTCCGAACAGGGGAGGAGAAGCGGTTCCGGGCGGCTTCGTAGAAATCCTCCTCGGTCAGGGGTTCTGGAGGCCGTACCTTCGCCGGGTCGAGGGCGAGGACCCGGGCCGTCACGGTCTTGAGCGCGGCCAGGGAGGGAGAGGTTGGGGCGAACTCCGTGAGGCAGCGGCCCAGGAGCTCCCCTTTCCTGAAGGCCGCGTCCCGGCGCAGGACGCCGAGGACCTGGGTGCCGAGGGTCCTGGCGAAGGCGGCGATGGGAGCGGTGTCCGCGTCCGGGTCCCGCAGGTTGGCCACGAGGCCGCAGAGCGCGACCCCGTTGGAGGCGTATCCTCGCACCGCGCGGGCCACGTTGTTGGCCGCGTAGAGAGACATCATCTCCTCGCTGGCCACGATGACGACCTTGCGGCCGAATCCCCGCCGTAGGGGAGCGGCGAAGCCTCCGCAGACCACGTCGCCGAGGATGTCGAAGACCACGAGGTCGTAGCCCCCGGTCTCGATGAGCCGGTGCCGCTCAAGGATGTCGATGGTCTTGCCGATGGCGCGGCCGCCGCACCCGACGCCGGGCTCGGGCCCTCCGGCCTCGATGCAGTCGATGCCGAGCCGGCTGCGGACCACGAACTCCCGCGCCGAGGCCACGGACAGGGCGCCCCCTTCCTGGCTCAGCACGGGCCGGACCTCGGAGCGCTCGAGGAGGAGCGCGGTGGAGTCGCGCTTGGGGTCGCAGCCCACATGGAGGACGGCCTTGCCCTGGGAGGCGCAGATCGCGCTGATGTTGGCGGAGAGGGTGGATTTCCCGATGCCTCCTTTGCCGAGGAAGGCGATCGTCTCAGGCCTCATCTTGAAATGTTATCAAAATGGGGTCAGATCTTGAGATTTGAGTTTTCTCAGGCGGCTGAGCGGTTGGAATCAGGTCGAGAGCCTCAAGTTCTCGTCTGAGGAAAACTCAAATCTCAAGATCTGACCCCGCTATAAGCTGCGGCGCTTGAGCAGGAGATAGGCTTGGAGGAGGTGGCGCGGCAGGACCGCGCCGGAGAGCGAGCTCATGATGCTGGCCGGGTTCTGGAGCTCCACGGAGGCGCGCTGGTCCGGGTCGTAGCCGTTGCGGTACTCGTCGGCCAGGCCCATGGTGTGCCCGAACTCGTGGGCCGGGGTGGCGTAGTTGAGCTCCCGGCTCAGGAGGATGACGTCCGGGCCTGCCAGGGAAAGCCACTGGTCGTTGTCGCGGACGGAGAGGCTTCCTTGGGAGAAGGCCTGGCCCGGGGCGAGCTTCGTGAGCGAGATCTCGACCCTGAATGAGTGGGTCTGACCGCGGAACTGGAAGTCTCCCTGCCAGTATTCCTCGATCGAGGACTTGAAGGCGCGGAGCACGGCGTCGTCCTGGATGTCGGTCTCGAAGGAGGCCTTCACCACGAAGCCTCCGGTCTCGGGGATCAGGCGCAGGTTCCTGTTATCCGGGACCCAGACGATCCGGCGCTGCCGGCCCGCGAGGGGATGGGGGTTGAGGAAGCTGTTGACTAGGGAGTAGGAGGCCACGCGCTCGACCCCGCCGAAGAGGACCCCGGCCTTGCGCCTGTAGTCCTCGAGGAGCTTGATGAGGCGCTGGGCCATGGCCTCCTTGATCCTCTGGGGGAACTTGCGGTCCATGGAGATCCGGTAGCGGCTGAGGTTCTTCTCCACCAGGAACTGCCACTCCTTGATCGTGGAGGCCCAATCGCCGGTCCTGTTGACCAGGGAGACCTCGGTATCGCGGGTCCGGCCGCGCTCCTCCTTGGGCGGGGCCGGCTTGATGTTCCAGGGGTGCTCGACCTTGGTCTGCGCCTGGTCCGCGGCCGGTCCCTTGGCCGCAGGGCTTGGCTGGGCGGGAGCAGGAGCCAACAGGCCCTGCACCTGGCCGTCGAGCCTTTTGAGAGCGCGGACGGTCTGGAGATAGTGGGTGAGCTCGAAGAGCGCGGCGCGGTTGGCGAGGAACCTCCTCTGGACCTCGCTGAGGACATTCCTCTGTTTGGGATTGAGGCCCTGATGCCGGCTGAGCGCCGCCAAGTTCCTGCTCAGAGCGTCGTTGAGCTCTTGGCCCAGCCTGCTGCGCTCCATGGGAGGCAGTCCGCTCTCCGCCACGCGGCGTAGGCACCCGACCAGGGCGTTGAGGGACAGGGCCAGGGCCTGCCTCTCGTTGCGCAGCCAAGGAACGATCTTGTCGGCGGCCGCGCTGTCGCCGAGGATGAAGGTCTGGAATCCCGGGTCAGTGAGCAGGGGCCTGGGTCCTGTCACGAACTCGTTCTGGAGCCACGCAATCTGGCCCGCGTCAAGGCCGGCCACGGGCCCGGCAGGCGGCAGATCCTCCTGCTGGACCGGGGCCGGGCCCTCGCCTGTGAGGGCTTTTTCCATGTCCCGGCCCGCCCCGGCGGTCTGGTCCGGAGAGGCCTTGTCATCTTCAGCGGTCTTGAGCGGCTCGGCAACGGATTCCGTGATCCGGCGGATCTGGGACTCGACGCTGGACCGCCCGCTGGTCGGGACCTCGGCACGGGTCCCGGGGGGCAGGGCAGGCGCGGCCGGGCCGATCTCCGGCGCGGGAAGGTTGAGCGGGGCGATGGAAAGCGCGGGCAGGCTGATGCTCGGAGCCGAGAGGGTTTGCGAGACCGGCAGGTTCAGGCCCTGGGAGGCTGGCGCCACTGCTGAGGCGCTGATTCCTGCTGGGACCGTCCTGACCCGGACCGGCGCTGTCCGCACGGTCTGGCTGAAGGCCGGACCAGCCAGGACCAGACAGAGGGACAGCAGATGGGTCAGGAAAGCCATCAATGGATTATGCTTGCGGGATAAGGGCTGGTGGAGGGCCCTAGGACCCACCTATGGAGGAAATGGTCCTACGCCCTAGGACCTAGGTGTAGACTTCCAGGTGAGCGTGGAGCCCGGCCCGCCGGGCCAGGGCCAGTCCCTCGTCGAAGAGGCGCTCCCCTTGCGAGGTGCGGCCTTGGGCATGACGGACCGCTGCCAAGGCCAAGAGGCTGAGCACGATGCCCCGGTGCTCGTGGACGCTCCTGAATCCGGCCAGCGCCAGGTCGAGCCTGACGCGGGCGTCTTCGAGCCGTCCCTCGGCCATGGCGATCTTGCCCAGTCCCCAGTCCACATAAGCTAGGTCCACGGGGTCGTGGATGAGGGAGTAGAGCCGGTGGGCGGTCGTGTAGCGGCTCGAGGCTTCCTTCAGCCTGCCCAACTGCCTGAGGCAGTTGCCCTGCCCGCACTCGGCGTAGGCTTGGGCGAAGAGGTCCTGGGTCTTCGCGAAGGTCTTTCTGCTGGCCTCGTACCAGGACAGGGCCTTGCCGAGGTTCCCCTTGATGCGCTCGATGCCTCCCAGTCCGAGCATGGCGTAGCCCTTGCCGATGGGATCCCTTGCGCGGCCGGCCAAGGTCCGGGACGCGGTGTAGTCCTTGAGAGAGCCTTCCAGGTCCCCGCTGAAGCGGCGCGCCCCGCCCAGGGCCCAATGGATGTACGCCATGCCTGCGAGGTCCCCCCTCTTCCGGAAGAGCTCGAGGAATCCCTTAAGCTCCCGGATGCTCCTTGCGTAGAGGCCTTCGGCCCTGTCGAGCAGGACCAGCTCGAGTCTGCAGCGCTCGAGGTGGGAGTCCAGCCTCTTCTGCCTGGCCAGAGAGGTCCCACGGGCCAGGAGCCTCCGGGCACGGCAGCACTCTCCCAAGCTGCGCAGGGCCGAAACCAGTCCCAGGCAGGACTCGAGCCACAGGACAGGGTCAGCGGAAGGTTTGGCTTTGGAGAGCACTCGCTGGTACCATGCCCTGCAGTCCCCCAGGTCGCCCATGGACCTGAGGCACTCGGCCTTGAGATGGCTGTGCTCCAGGGCGAGGGGCGCGCGGGCGGCGCTTGGGAGGGCCCTCAAGGCATCTTGCGGCCTTCCCTCGTCCAGGAGGGCCTGGGCTTTCTCGAGGCCCGCGGCTGAGTGGAAAGCGTCGGTTCGATGGATCATTGCATCAGCCTCCTGGCTGAGTCGGTCACGATGCCGGTCGCGGACCTGCCGATGGAGTTGGTCTCCTCGTAATGGTGTCCGGGTAGGCGCGGCAGGAGAGTCAGGTTGTCCCGGATCTTGAAATCGTACTCGGGCACGAGGTATCCGATCTCGTCATTGGCCAGGTTCACCACGAACTTATCCTTGCAGGGCATGAGGTCCTTGAGATAGGGGCCGGCCGGAGCCTTGGCCAGGTCCGGCGGGTCGGGATTGGACGGATCGGTCAGGGGCTGGCTCGCCTTGAACTCGCCCTTGTACCCTCCGATGATGAGTTCAGGGAAGGCTTCGCCGGGCAGGCCCAGGCCGCAGGCCCTGCCCAGGGTCAGGTAGCTCACCTCAGTCTCGATCCAGGGCCTGCGGTCCGCGGGGAGCCGGGTCAGGGCGTGGCGGATGGCCAGGGTGTAGGCTTTGGAGGCAGGGAGCGGGGTTCCCGCTGGATCGTAGAGCTTGTGGCCGAACGCGAGGGACGGCAGGAACAGGAGGTACCGCGAGTTCTCGATGGGGAGCCTCACGGTCTCCGAGCGAAAATCAACTGGGAAGTTCTCCATCGAGCCCCCTCCCTTGCCGGAAAGGGCCGCGAGCGCGTGGCCCGCCAGTTCGGAGCCGACGCGCTCGACCTCGGCAAAGCCCCTGGCTGGGCTCACGTCCGGGGTCATGAGCCCGCCGATGGAGCCGGGAAGGAAGAGGCAGACTCCTCCCCGCTCTGCCTCGAGCCTGGCGCAGAGACTGCCGGGGAAGTCCGCGCTCACGGCCGTGTTGGAGGCGTCGAGCACCTCGGGGTGGCAGGACCAATTGACCAGGGTCGCGAGAGGCTTGTTGTCCAGTGTCTCGGCCGAAAGGACCGACAGCACCGGGTCGACGATCGCCGGGTCCCTGCGGTCTCTGCAGAGGCCCTTGGGGTCGACGCTCTTCGAGAACGAGCGGAGCCGCGCTTGCTTCAAGCGGTCGTTGGCGGTCAGGACCGCGGCCGCCACCTTCTCCTTGACCCCCCTCATGTAGCCCTGGTCCACGCCTGAGACCCCCGGCACCGGTCCCCACATCCCCAGCGTGTCCGGGCCGGAGTGCGTGTGGCTCGCGGTCACGAAGAGGTAGCGGTCCGGCCTGTCGAAATGGGACATGCGCCTGAGGTCGAGCACGTCCTCGCGGTAGAGCCCGAAGAGGTCGAGCGACACGATCGCCACGGTCTTCGTCCCGTCCGAGAACACCGCGACCCGGGCGTAGAGCCTGTCGTGGACGGCCTCGGCCCTGCGGCCCTTGGCCCCGTAGCCCGCGAGGAACACGCGGTTCGCCTCGAGGCTGGGCGTGATGTCCACTTTGTAGCCGGCGGCCCTTGAGATGGAACGGGGAGCCGCGAAGGCAGGGTCCCCGGCAATGGCCAGGGCCAGGAGGGCCCGGAGGATGAGCCTAGAGGCCGCGGCCATGGCGGCACCCCTCTTTGAGCGGGCACCCTGCGCAGACCGGGGTCTTGCGGCAGTGGCGCTTGGCGAGCTCGACGAAAAGGGCGTGGCATTCTGCGTAGAGCTTCGTTGAGGCAGGGAGGCGGGCCTTCAGGAAGACGGCGGCCTCGTCGTATGAGGCGCCGGCGCCGTACCATCCGAGGCGCGAGCCGATGCGCAGGGTGTAGGCGTCCACCACGAAGGCCGGCTTTCCGCCCGCGTAGAGCAGGATGGAGTCCGCGGTCTCGGGCCCGACCCCGGCCAGGCTCAGGAGCTCGGACCGCAGGGAGGGCAGGGGCCCGGACAGCCAGCGCCGCAGTCCCCCCTTCTTCGCCTTGATGTGCTTGGCGAACGCCTTGACCCTGGAGGCCTTCTGTCTGAAGTAGCCCGAAGAGCGGATGAGCTTCTCGAGCCTGGCGGAGGGCATGGCCGAGAGCCGGTCCGCCCGCACGGCGTCCGCTCCGTGGAGGCTGACGATGGCGCGGGAGGCGTTGGTCCACGCCGTGTTCTGGGTGAGGAGGGTCCCGAGGCAGACCTCGAGCCTCTGGCGGTCCGAGAGCCCTCCCCACGCGCCGGGCTTGTAGGAAGGGGCCCTGTCGCTGCCGCGGATGACGGGCCACCAGCCCTGGGGACCGAAGGCCGCCAGAAGGATCCGGTAAGCCGAGGACGGCGATGGAAGCATCGCTGCTCCGGACGGCACTAGGAGGCGAGCACCTTGTCCAGCTTCTTGAAGAGCTTGTCCTGGTCGAAGGGCTTGGTGAGGTAGTCGGAGGCGCCGTGCTGGAAGGCGGTCTCGATGTCGCCCATGCGGTCGAGGGCTGTGATCATGAGAATCTTGATGGACTTGGTGGCCGGGTCGGACTTGAGGATGCGGCAGACGTCGAAGCCGCCCATCCGGGGCATGAGGATGTCGAGGAGGAGGACCTCGGGGCGTTCCTTGCGGCAGAGCTCCACGGCTTCCACGCCGTCGGCCGCGGAGAAGACCCTGTAGCCTCGCGAGGCCATGAGAGCCTTGAGGTTTTCCGCCACGGCGAACTCGTCCTCGGCGATGACCACCTTGATGGACATGGCGCTATCTTACTAAAAATCCTCGCTACGCGGGCCTGGCCGCGGATGCGGCCGGCGGCTTGAGCGTGGTGGAAAGGCGGAGCCTCAGGCGCGAGAGCCCCTCCGGGGCCACCTCGAACGCGAAGTCGCCGCCCTGGAGCCGGGCCACGAGCCGGAGCATGCCCAAGCCCATCCCTACCGAGCAGAGCTGCTGGTCCTTGCGCCGCGTGGCCGGGTAATAGAGGTCCAGCGAGCGTTCGATCTCGTCGGCGGGGATCGCGGCCCCATGGTAGGACACCACGGTCTCGACCTCTCCGTCGAGGGCCTGGGCCGTGATGTGGATGTCCCCGCGGGAACGGAACTTGCGGGCGTGGAAGAGCATGCTCGAGACCGTGCGGAACAGCCGGTCCGGGTCCGCCATGACCTGCGGGACCTCTCCGACCTCGACCTGGATCTGGAAGTCGGCCTCGGCCACGGAGGAGCCCACGGCCTTGACCACGGCGTCCACGGCCTCGGGCACGGAAGAGGGCTCGACGTAGACCACGAGGTCGCGCCGCATGACGTGGTGGATCAGGTCGCGCAGCTCGCCTACGATGGAACCCATGCGGCTGGATTGGGAGCGCATGAGCTGCATCCACTTGGTCTGGTCCGCGGGGATGTCGCCGAAGATGCCGCTGAGAAAATTGAGGGCCGTCATGTTCACCGCGGTCAGCGGCGTGTTGATCTCGTGGCCCGCGAAGGAGATGAGTCTGCCCAGCCGGTCGAGGGCCCTGTGCCAGAGGAAGAAGGCGGCGGCGGACGCGGCAGCAGCGCCCAGCAGCAGGCCCGAGAGGAAAAGCCCGAGCGCGCTCATGGCTGGAACACCACCCTGCTCGACTTGCGGGTCGTGTCCGCGAGCCGGGCGTAGGTTGCGGCGCTCCCCCTGATCTCCTTGATGGAATCCCGGTGGAGCTTCTTGACGACCTTGGCCGGAACGCCGAGCACGAGGCTGCCCGGCGGCACCTTGAGGCCCGCCGGGACCACGGCTCCGGCCCCGACCACGGAGCCCCTGCCGATTGCGGCCTCCATGACGACCGCGCCCATGCCGATGAGGCAGTCATCAGCCACGGCCGCGCCGTGGAGCACGGCCCCGTGGCCGACCGTGACGCGCCGGCCGATCAGGGCCGGGGAGCCGCGCCGGGTGTGCAGGACGCACCCGTCTTGGATGTTGGAGCCCTCTCCAACGGCGATGCGGTCGATGTCCCCCCTGAGGACGGCCATGGGCCAGATCGAGGCGCCCGGGCCGACGCTGACCTTCCCGATGACCTCGGCCGAGTCATGGACGAAGGCCTTGGGGTGGATCTTGGGCGTGTTGCCGTCAAAGGTGCGTATCATGTATCCTTGGGGATTATAGCATGACCGACCTAAAGCGAGGAAATGGTTGCGTCGATAGCTGTAGGAGGCAACCATGAACAAAGAATGCGATTTCCTCGTGCTCGGCAGCGGCATCGCGGGCCTGCTCGCGGCGCACAAGCTCTCCTCCCTCGGCCGGGTCGTCATCGTCACGAAGAAGGACGCGGCCGAGTCCAACACCAACTATGCCCAGGGCGGGATCGCGGCCGTGGTCTCTGCCGTGGACAGCTTCGAGAGCCATGTGGCCGATACCCTCAGGGCCGGGGCGGGTCTGTGCGACGAGGACGTCGTGCGCCTGGTGGTGGGCGAGGCCCCGGAGCGCATCAAGGAGCTCATCGGGCTCGGGGTCAAGTTCACGCACGCCAAGGCCGCGTCCGGCCGGCGAGGGCGCTCCGGCGGGGATTCGGAGCGGGTCTCCGAGACGGGCCTGGACCTGGGCTTGGAGGGCGGCCACTCCCACCGGCGGGTCCTCCATTCCGGGGACATCACCGGCAGGGAGATGGAGCGCGCGCTCCTCCAGCGCTGCCGCCGGAACCGCCGCATCCGCATCCTCGAGGACTCGCTCGCCGTGGACCTCATCTGCCGGCCCGACGGCCGAGGACGTCTGCTCCGCTGCTGCGGCGCTTATGTCATGGACGTGCGCACGGGGAAGATCCACTCCTACAGCGCCAAGGCCACGGTCCTGGCCACGGGCGGGGCGGGCAAGGTCTACCTTTACACGACCAACCCTGACATCACCTCGGGAGACGGCATGGCCATGGCCTACCGGGCCGGCGCGGCCATGGCCAACATGGAGTTCGTGCAGTTCCATCCCACCTGCCTCTACCATCCGCACGCCAAGTCCTTCCTCCTCTCCGAGGCCCTGCGCGGCGAGGGCGGCAGGCTCGTGCGCAAGGACGGGACCGCCTTCATGGCCAAGTATTCATCCCTGAAGGAGCTTGCTCCCCGCGACATCGTGGCGCGCGCCATCGACGCCGAGCTCAAGCGCACGGGCGACGACTGCGTCTATCTCGACATGACGGGTCTGCCCCGGAACTTCCTGAGGGAGCGCTTCCCCAATATCAGCGAGAAGCTCCTGGGCTTCGGCATCGACATGGCGGTCGAGCCCATCCCGGTCGTGCCCGCGGCCCACTTCTTCTGCGGCGGTGTCAAGACCGACTCCTGGGGCGCGACCACGGTGCCCGGCCTCTACGCCTCCGGCGAGGTCTCCTGCACCGGACTGCATGGCGCCAACCGCCTGGCCTCGAACTCGCTCCTTGAGGGCTGCGTGTTCAGCCACCGCATCTCCCTCAAGCTCCGTGAGCTCTGGCCGGCGCTCAAGGGCCTGCGCATCCCCCCTCCCAAAGCTTGGAACCCCGGCAAGGCTGTGCCCATCGATGAGGCCGTGGTCATCGCCCAGAACTGGGACGAGATCCGGCGCCTGATGTGGAACTACGTGGGCATCGTGCGCTCCGACCGGCGTCTGGAGCGGGCCATGCACCGGATGTGGCTGCTCAATGCCGAGATCGACCAATACTACTGGGATTACATCCTGACCCCGGACCTGGTGGAGCTGCGCAACCTCGCGGTGGTGGCCACCCTGGTCATCGGCTCGGCCCGCAAACGCAAGGAGAGCCGGGGCCTGCACTACAATCTGGACTACCCTAAGCTCCGGTCGTCGGAGATCCGCGACACCGTCATCCGGAAGAAGGAGCAGGGCCGCGTTCGGCCTCGGCTCTTCGCATCGTCTCGAGGATGAAGCCGGTCTTGCCTTGCGTGTAGGCGACCCTGTCTTTTGGGTGTCCCGCGGCGAGCCTCCGCTTGAGTTCCGCGTAGCCTTTGGCCGCGGTGGGATGCGTCCGGAGGTAGTCCCGGAACTTGAGCCTATCCCAGTGCTCGGTGAAGGAGGCCTCCACCATGTGGATGTGGTGCGTGCGCGCCTTGGTCCCCGGGTCCCGCTTGATGAACCAGGCGTACCAGGGCGGCCCGTCATCTCCCATGGTCGGCCGCCAGAGGTATTCGTAGCCCTGCGCCTCGAGGATGGGGACCACGACGGCCTTCACCTGCTCAAGGCTCGACACCGAAACCAGGATGTCGATGATCGGCTTGGCCGGAAGGCCCGGCACCGCCGTGCTGCCGAAGTGTTCGACGCGCCGGACGATGTCCGCCGGAAGGTCTGAGAGCAGGTGCGCCTTCTCGTCCTCAAAGAGACCCGGCCAGCGAGGGTCGTAGGAGACGATGGCGACCTCCTCTCGGACGAGGCGCTGGACTCGGGCCTCGAGCGGTTCTGGATTCATGGGCGTCACCGGTCCAGGACGTAGATCAGGCCGCGGTCTTTCGAGAAGATGCTGAGGCTTCCGCTGTGGTTCCCGCGTTTGGATGAGATGTCCACGGCGACCGCGGATTCCAGCGCTTCCACGTCCCACCATGACGGGACAGGTTCGCTGCGGGGCCACAGGTCTTTGCCTGGACCCGCAACGACCCTCACCACCGGGTTTGAAGGGACTCCGGGCGTGTTCGGGCCAGGCTCAGAGAGCCTCTTGATCCGGTCATCGAACCCCTCGGAATCGGCTTTGACCACGAAATACCGCTGAGAGTCGAGCCAGCGGGTGCCGGTGAAAGCGTGCAGGACCACGTCGCCCTCCTCGAGCTGGATGAAATCCCGGGCGGACTCCACTGGGAGCTCCTTGGCGCGGACGTTCATGTAGAGCATCCCCAAGCCCAGCGCGATCAGGCCTGCCAGCGCGCTCGCGATGGCAAGCGACGCTTTGAGAAGGACACCCCGGGGTTCGCTCATCGGTCTCCTCCGGTCAGGCCAGGAGCATGATGCCCTTAGATGGTTTAGGCATAACGCCGGGCTGGCCTGCCGCCTGCCCAGGGGAAACGGCCTCGGGGGCGGTCAGTTCTAGCCATGGTTAGCCCGTCATTTGGCACATTAATATCCGTCCCAGCTGCCGCGAAGCCATTGCCCATTCTACCATGCCGTTCTCTCTATGCGCCCGTCCGCTCAATCCGATGTTAGCTGCTCCCTTGGTACAGCCCGGAGACATAGGTTACACATTTGTCCGGGGACATGGGTAACACTTTTTGGCGAAAATGGGCACGTCGGAGGTGCCCATGCCTTGGAGAACTACGTCGACAATGGATGAAAGAAAGCAATTCGTTCTAGATCACTGGTTCTTCTGGAATTAGTGTGAAATTCTACAAGCATGGCACCGGTTGAGGATATGAGGGCGTAAACAGAAGGGCATCCCGTCTTCTTGGTACAAGTTCGTTGCTAAGGCGACTTGACCAGGAGGTGGGATGCCCGACTCCCATGCTATCACATCGTTCGTTTCTCTTCAAAGCCACAAAGTCGTCCGCTGGAAGCGTCATCACAAGAGCTGGATAGAGCTGTGGCTCAAATATCGAGGGCGAGTCTTCAGATGCGGCCTCTGCGGCAGTGGGTTCCCTCAATGGCACGACCAGGAGCCCATCCGCATCCGGGACTTGGACATCAGCAAGCACCGGGTATTCCTCTGGCTGCCTCGCTACCGTGTGCGCTGTCCCCAGTGCGGCATACGCCGAGTCCATTCTACGGTGGTGCGCTCCGGAGCGCGGTGCACGCGACGATTCGAGCGCAAGCTGTTCATCCTGACTGGGCACATGACCGTGAAGGCGGTTTCGGAGCAAGAGCGCGTCGACTGGCTGACGATCAAGGATGCCGAGATTCGCTACATCGTGGGGCTCCTGCGCAAAAGGGACCTCAGCGGCATCACGAACTTGGGGATCGACGAGGTTTCGGAGAAGAAGGGACACCGCTATCTCACGCTGGTCACCGACATCAACGGCCGACGGGTGATCTGGGTGGGCCGCGGCCGGGATCGAGACGTGATCCGCAAGTTCTTTCGGTGGTTCGGCCAGAAGCGTGCCCGCCATCTGAAGTGCGTGGTCATCGACATGCACGAGCCCTACGAGCTGGAGCTTCGCAAGCGGTGCCGGGCGAAGCTCATCTACGACCACTTCCACGTTATCAAGCCGCTGAGCCTGGCCATCGACCTGGTCCGGCGTCGGTTGCAGAACGAGTTGCCGCCCGAGGGAAGGAAGTATCTCAAGGGCAACCGCTACCTGCTCCTTCGAAACCGGGAAGACCTGAGCCAAAGGCAACGCGTCCGGCTCAAGGACCTGCTGCGGCTGCCGGCCAACGAGATCCTCAGCACAGCCTACATCCTCAAGGAGGACCTCCGGGCGGTCTTCAGGCGGCTGGACCCAAAGGACGCACGGGCCGAGTTCCGGGACTGGAAGCGGCGCGCGAAGGAAAGCGACATTCCGGAGATTCTGGAATACGTGAAGATGCTCGACCGGCATCGCTTCGGCATCCTGAACTTCTTCAAGCACCGCAAGACCAACGGGCTCAGCGAAGGCTTCAACAACGTCGTCAAGACGATCAAGAAGGACGCATACGGGTTTCATGACTGGGAGTATTTTCGGCTCAAAATCCTGCGCAAGTGCGGGAAGCTGTCCGACGATGCGTCTGAACGGGATTGAAGCCTCATTTCCTCGTCGGGTTTCACACTATTTCCAGAAGTTCCAAGATACTTAATCCCCGGCACCGCTTTGAGGACGGCGGGGGCCGGCGGAGGGCAGAGCCCCCCGCCGGCCGCGCCTCGTTACACCTCCTTAGGCCTTTCCGGCCTTCTCGTACGCGGACAGGATCGCCTTTGTCGCCTCCTGGTAGGCCTCGGCCGTGACCGGGTGGGCGATGTCGTAGTACTTGTTCTCCTCGCCCGGCCGCTTGCGGCCCGGGAAGGCCACGAAGACCTTGCCGCCCTTCTCTCCCCCGGTCACCCGCATGATCCGGATGTCCCGGATGATGAAGCTTCCGCCGATGACCAGGTCCGCAAAGCCCAATAGCTGCGCGCGCCCCTCAGCCACGGGCCCCCGGTACACCTTGACTCTCGTCTCCAGACCAGGCATCTCACAGACTTCTCGCATCGTCCCTCCTTGAGTTCCAGGTTCAGCGTCCCCACATCCTATATACGAGCGAGGCCCGAAAAAGTTCCCTTGAAACCGGCCGGAAAATGCGGTACGCTGAAATCATGAGACGGACGATCCTCGCCTGCTCCCTTGTCCTGGCCTTCATGCCCGCGCCCCTGCTGGGAGCGGACGGCGAGGAGGCTCCGACGGATCAGAGCGAGCATGACCAGGAAGTGCTCGCGATCCGGGAGGCGTTCAACAACATCAGCGATCCGGCGCAGAAACAGCGCATCAGCGACAAGATCAAGGGCTTGGCCGGGGTCGTGGGCACCGAGGTCGGAGGGGAGCTCGATGCCTTGTTCAACCTTGATCCCGCAAAGGATCCTGACGACATACGCTTATGGAAGTCGGTACTCAATGGACTGAACACGGAAGACATCAGCTGGTTCCAAAAGAACTACACAAAGGTTGACCCTATGATCTTCACCGAGGCCCTGAAGAACGCCCCGGACAAGCCGGGCCAGAGTCCCCAGGCTCCGAAACCTCCCACTCCAGGAACAAAGCCCCCTCAGACCGCGTCAGGGACCAGCGACCCCGGCTCGGCCGCCGGGACCGACCCGAACCAGGCCGCGGCCAACGACGCCTGGAACTACGTGCCTGGCCAGAACGCGCCTTCCGAATCCAAGACCCCGGCAGCAGCGGGGAGCGCCGCCGGAGCAGGAGGCGCGGCAGGAGGGCTCGACAAGGAGACCGCCGCCCTCCTCAAGAAAAGATCCCTCACCGGCAAGGAAGCCGACGGAGTGAAGAAGGCCGCGGGCGGCATCTCGAAGGCGGCAGGCAGCGGGTTCGGGCCGGACAAGAGACCTGAGGACATCGGGGGCGGCGAAGGCGGCGGCCAGCCCGGCGAAAGGCCCTCCTCCGAGCCCAGGCCGGGATCATCCTCGGCCAGCGCCCCGCCGGCCCCTTGGACCCCCCCTCGACCCACGAAGGACGCTTCCCCTGCGCAGTCTTCGGCCCCGGGCTGGGCCAGCCCGACAGCCTCGGCCCGGCCCCTGCCGGCCAAACAGCCCTCGGGCGTCATGCCGGACATCCCGTCGAAATACAGCCGGGTCCGCGGAGACGTGCCCGCGCCGGCCCAAGACTTCGGAGGAGCGGGGCAAGCCGGCTCCGGAAGTCAGCCAGGGGCCGGGGCATCTGGAGGGTCGTTCGGCAGCGGCTACGGCTCGCAGGGAGGCGGCCTGTCCGCCTCGCCAGCCAGACCCAGGGCCGGCGGTCCCGGGGGCAGGGGCGCCGCCGATGACGACGCGCTCACGGACGAGGAGCGTCGGGAGCTCGACGAGTTCATCGGCATGCTCACCAACGCGAGCAAGACCGGCAGGCTCTCACCCAAGGCCAACGAAGCCCTGGTCGCGGCCGAGTCCCGCGGCAACCGCAGCAGCGCCATGTCCCGCGCCCTGGACAGCGTGCGCGACATCTTCCAGAAATCCGGCAAGGATTGGTCCGGCCAGGACCGGATAGCGGTGGAAGGCGCCCTGCGTCAGCTGGGGATCAGGCTCTCACCGAGCCAGGTGGACGTGCTCTACCGCTCCCTGAGGCTCGCCTATCCGCCGCCGCCCAAGGTCGTCCGTCAGGCATCGCTGTGGGAACGCATCCTGAAGTGGCTCCGTTCCCAGCTTCAGAAGCCCTAGACCGGACGGATCACGGCCCGTCCTCGGCCCAAGTGACCGGCGTAGCGGCGGTAGAAGGGCATCCTGCAGGCCGAAAGCAGCTTCCTGAACCCCCGGAGACAGCCGTCGACACCCATGTCGAGGTCCCGGCTCGAGAACCGGGCCTTGCCGGCCGAGGATAGGCGCCAGTCAAAAGCCAGGTCCGAATACACGGCCTGGAACCCGTCTCCGGCAAGCAGTTCCCTCAATTCCCAGGGGCCGCGGAAGACGCGCACCCTCGCGCAAGGGAGCTCCTCGGGCGGAGGAGGCATCTCCCCATGGGGGTCGTAGTAGAGGAACTCGATTCCAAAGCCCATCTCCGCGGCCATGACCGCCAGGGGCGCGCCAAAGCCGTGCCGCACCTGGAACAGCCGAGGCAGGCCAGCCTCGGAAGTCACGAACGCGACAGCCAGGCCTGAAGCCTCCTTCCTCATCCGCTCCCATTCCGGACGGATTTCCGCCATCCGTGCCTTCCAGGCGGCCTTGAATGCCGCCCCGCGGCCGGCCGCCTCGGCGATGGCCTCCAAACAGCGCGCCGTGCCCTTAAGCCCATAGGGCGCGTTCACAGGCACGATCCTGCGCGGATGGGCCGCGAGCATCTCCTGGAGCCCGACAGCATAGGAGGAGCGCTCGCAGAAGACCTGGTTCATGGCCCTGGGGATCCTCTCGATGGACGGGAAATCCATCATGGGGAACACCGAGGCGTTCACTTTTACGCCGATGCTTTCCAGGAACGGGACCAGCTCAGCCTTGCGGAAGGCTTCCGTGAAGTGAAAGAGATTGACCGCTGCCGGGTCAGCCGGGACATCGAAGAACCCGGGGCGTGAGAACCGCTCGCGGAGGTACGCGCCGAAGTTGTCGTTGCTGTCGCGGTCCTTCTGGCTCCAGCTCACGGGCGTGACGCCCGCGATCTTCTCGGCGCGCCGCGCCAGGCCGCAGAGGTCTTCGCCCATGACGATGGGCGTGCACAAATGCGTGACCACGAGGAATTTGCCGGCCTTGGTCAGCTCCTTGATCTTGGCGATGACAGCGTCGGCCATGTCCGTGGTGCCCAGGATCATGTCGCGCTCGCCGAGCTCCACCTCCAGGGTGGGGCTCCGCTCGGACACGGACTCCTCCTCCTTGTCATTGGGCCAGTCCAGAAACGACCAGGCCAGGGCGGTCTGGTCCGGCCGGGCGTAGAAGCACTCGAGGTCCGCGTACTGGAGCGTCAGTGTCTTGCCCGCGCTGCAGTCCGGCACGGTGAGCAGGACCTCGAAGTCCTGGTCCGCGTAGAAGTTCCTCCAGCCCGCGTCCTGGAGCCCGAACGGCGCGCCCACATAGGGCACCCTGAGGCTGTCCCCGGTCCTGCCCTCGATCGCGCGCTCCGCGAAGGAATCAGGGTCGGAGTCCACCACAGCCCACAGCTCCTCGAACGACCGGTCCCCGAGCCGAGCAGCCAGGGCCTTGAGGAGACGGAGCCCGGCTTCGCCCGCCCCTCCCTCCAAAGCCAAAGAAGCCCCGCGGCCCCGGACCTGGCCGGCCCCGGCGTCCTTGGGAAGGATCAGGATCCCGAACCGGCGAGCCCCTCTCTTTAGCGCCAGCCGCAGGTTCTCCCTGCCCTGGCCGCATAGGGCAGAGACCTCCCAGTCACCGGCTTCCAGCCCGAACAGGGTTCGGAACGAGGACATGGCCTTGGGCCCGGCCACAAGGTGCCGCTCCGAAGAGGCTGGGTCCGTCATCCAGGCCGCGTCTTCAGCCATCCGCGTCCTCCAAGACCGCGGCCCGCACCTTGTCCGGCGACAGAAACGATGGGCAGAGCTCGGATGAGGCGTAGTAGACGTCGCGCTGGTAGAGGCCCGCGCATACCGGCTCGAGCCCGCAGGCCTTGCACCGCTCGGCCTTGGAGTAGGTCCAATAGTGCTTGTTCTGCGACTGCAGGCCCTTCCGGTCGAGGAAGAAGATGCTCCGGTCCTCGTCCTTGACGAGCTTGCGCGTCTCCGTGGAGCGGTGCGGGAACTCGGCCATGAAGCACAGGGGCACGCGGTCGACCCTGAAGGTCCTGCCGGACGCCTCCAGGGACGTCATGGCCAGATGCAGGGGCACCTCGAGGTCCCTCAGCCTCGGGACCAGGCTCGGGTCGAGCGAGGCCCTGTTCATGAGCGGATCGAGGTTGTTCCACACGAAGTGCCTCAGGTACGGCCAGCGCCTGATCAGCCACGCGACGAGGACATGCAGCTCGGAGGCGTTCCTCCGGCTGATGGTGGTGTTGATGTCCACGCGCAGGCCGAGCCGCCCCGCGTTGTCGAGCGTCCGGCCGATGTTGGCCAGGGAGTCCGGGTTGAGCGAGAGCGCCGCCTGCTTCGCGGCCGAGGACGAGTGCACGGAGACGTGCAGGTGCCGCAGTCCAGCCCGGGCCAGGGACGCGAGGTAGCCGCGGTCCGCGGTCTTCTGCCCGTTGGTGATGAGCCGCGGGGGCAGGCCCTTCTCCAGGGCGTAGGCCACGAGCCTCGACAGGTCCTTGAAGAGCGTAGGCTCGCCCCCGGTCAGGATGAGCCCGGCGAAGCCCTTCCTGGCGAAGCGGTCCACGAGCGCCTTGGCCGCCTCCCAGGTGATGACGCGGCCGTTGGCCGGGTTCGAACAGAACACGCACTTCTGGTTGCAGACCCGCGCCACCTGCATGTAGGCCAGCTCAGCCACGTTCTTTCACCACCGGCCGCAGCTCAGCCGAGCCGAAGACCTCAAGGTAGAGGGCCCAGGTCTTGGGGCACTTCAGCCGCAAGGCGCACGAGCGGCAGGCCGGAGGCTCGGGCCTTTGCGATATCTGCGAGCCGAGCTCGTCGTGCACGCCGTTCAAGTCGTCGGCCCTGAACCTGCCCCAGGCCTGGGCGGTCTCGGCCCCAGGCCGGAGCTCCTCGGGGAGCAGGCACAGGGGCAGGCCCTCGGTCGAGACGCCAAGACCCAGGCGGCGGGCTGACATGGCAGCGCCGGACACGGCCCAGGCCGCGTCGCCAAGCCTGGCCAAGGGCTCGAAGACCGCGTCGCGGGGCAGCTGCACGGGCCGCGGGAAGTTGAACTGCACGCGTGGCACGCCGAGCTTGTGCAGGAGGACCGGGACCGCCTCGAGCCGGTCGAGGTTGCGCCGCAGGACCGGGACTGTGACGAGCACGGGCTTGCCCGCCCCGAGCAGGACCTTGATCCCCATGAGCGCCTCGCGGAAGGACCCCGGGATGCCGGTCAGGCTGTCGTGCAGGGCCTCGTCCGGAGCCAGGAGCGCGACCTCGGCTCCGTCCACGGCTTCGAGCAGGCTCTCCCGGGCGCCCGGCCGGCTGAACATCCTGGCATGCGTCTGGACCTGGATGAAGCAATAGCCAAGGGTCCGGGCTCTGGCGCAGAGCTCGGCCATCCGCGGCCACAGGGTGGGCTCTCCGCGCATGAGCACGAGCTCGTCGCAGCCGGCGGACCGACCCTTCTCCAAGGCCGAGACCGCTGCCTCGAAGGAGCGCGGCTCCAAGCCCTTGAGGTCCCGGATCGTGCAGTGCGGGCAGTCGAGGTCGCAGTCCACGGTCAGCCTCAAGGAGAGCCGTCGGCCCGAGCCCTTGGCGCGGCCCAGCGTATCCTTGGCCGCGGGGCCGACCTTGCCCCCCTTCTCAGCGATGAACGGACCCAGGATCAGGGCGTCGAGCCCCATCTCCTTGAACGCCTCGACCGCCTCCCTGGGCGTGCATACGATGGGCTCGCCCTTGCGGTTGAAGGAGGTGTTGAGCACCATGGGGACATTGGTCAGGCGCTCGAATTCCGACAGGAGCCCGTGATAGAGCGGGTCGGACTCCGGGTGCACGCTCTGCGGCCGGGTCGTAGCGTCGCTGTGCAGGACGGCCGGGATGAGGGCGGCCTTTTCCGGCCGGACCGGTACGGTGAAGAGCATGTAGCGTGAGTCGGATGCGTCCGCGAACCACGCGCCTTCCCTGCCAGCCAGGATCGAAGGTCCGAACGGCCGGAAAGGGTGCCGCTTCTTGAGCTTGTTCACCCGATCCTTCATGTCCTTGGGCCGCGGGTCGGCCAGGATGCTCCGATGGCCCAGGGCCCTGGGCCCGAACTCGAGCCTGCCCTGGAACCAGCCCAGGACCTTGCCCTCGGACAGGAGGCCCGCGGCCTCGACCCCAGGAGCCTTGGATCTGCGATAGGGAAGACCTGCTTCCTCAAGGCTCGCCTGCATCTCAGCCTCGGAGAACTCAGGCCCGAGGAAGGCATCGCCCATGACGAGGTCCTTGGCTTTGGGCGCGAGCATGGCAAGGGCTTCCAAGGCAGCTCCCAAGGCCGTGCCTGCGTCATTGGCCCCAGGCTGGATGAACATGGCGCCAGGTCCGAACTTTCCACGGATGAGCCCGT
>JBAZSR010000007.1:23006-38347 GCA_041662295.1 Elusimicrobiota bacterium
GTTCATCCGGCAGTTGAGAGCCACCCCGCCCGCCAGACAGAGGCCCTTGGGCCGGGAAGGGACGAACCTGCCCAGGATGGCGAGGACCGAGTCTTCGAGCGCCTTCTGGAGCGAGGCAGCCAGGTCGCGATGGCGAGGCTCGAGGTCCGCATCCTCATCCCGGCGGAACCCGGCCAGAGCCTCGCCGAGGTCCTCGTCGATGGACATGTCCTCGGGACCCTTCCAGGAGAGCCAGCGGCCGAATGGCACCGAGGCCTTCCCCATGCTCGCCAGGGCCATGACAATGCCCTGGCCGTGCGTCCCGAACCCGAGCAGCCGCGTCACGGATTCGTAGACGCCTCCGATGGACCGCCGGACCAGGGACCTGAGCTCGTAGACCTGGCGGATGGAGCCGCCTTTGGCGTGGAACACGGCAGCGGTCTGGCGCTCGCCCCTGCCGTCCACGGTCAGGACCCAGGACTCCTTCTGGCCCGACAGCCTGAAGGCTGATGCTGCGTGGCAGAGGTGATGGGGGATGAAGAGGAGTCGGCCGGAGCGGATGACCGGCAGAGGCTTGTCCGGCCCGAGCCCGGCGTAGGCCAAGCCGTAGCGCGGGGGAAGGCCGTTGACCGCGATGAGGTCCACATCGTCGAGGTCGAGACCCTGCTTGGCCAGGAGCAGGCGGATGGCCCTGCGGCAGAAGGATTCCTCGAGGGCGAAACCAAAGCGCCTCTGTCCAGGAAGGGGCCAGCCGTGGTGCCGGACGCGGCTCAACTTCTCCTCCTCCACAGCACCCACGAGCCTGCCATCCACGACCAGGGCAGCGGCGTGCTCCTGCATGGTGTTGACAGCCAGGCCGAGGATGACTGAGGGCTTCTTGACCGGGCCGGGCTTTGGGAGAAGATACGAGGGCGGGAAAGCGGCGGGCATGGCTGGGCCAGGCCGGCCCCGGAGCCTGCTCAGCCACCCTGCCTGGTCCGAGGCAGCCTCGCCCCGCATGGCGCTGGTGAACCCGTAAACAGGCCGCAGGCTGTCGCTGGGGCAGGCCTCCACGCAGTCAAAGCACCTAAGACATTCATTCGTCTTTCCAGTCTTGACCTTGCCTGCCTTGGCCAACCTTCCCGCAGGGCAGACCCTGGCGCAGGTCCCGCACCCCAAACAGCGCGCCGAGTCAGCCACGACCCCGGCTCGAGCTGGCGCCAGCGCGGCGAGTGTGGGCCTGCGCAGCACCCCGCGCTCGAGCCCGTCGAGCAGGACCCTGAACCCGGCCAGGGGCTTGCCAGGAAAATCCGCCAACTGTTCCGCGAGCCACTGGATGGTCCTGCCTTCAAGGCTTGCGGCAGCGAACACTCCGGGCTTGAACCCTCGGCCCTCGGGCCTGCTCCAGACAAGGAAGAATGGCCCTGTCCCGGTATCGATGGGTCCTGCCAGGGAACCTGAAGCATTGAGCCCGACCACCACAGCTTCCCCTGGGTCCAGGCCGAACCTGGGAAGGACTCCGGCCAAGGAGGCTGCGAAGGAAGATGCCTCGGTCTTCCCACCAGGGGACCGGCCAAGGCCTGCCGCAGCCCGGCCCCTTTTGACGCTTTCGCGGAGCCCGAGGCGGCTAAGCAGGAGCCGTGCCCCGGCCTCAGCCTGCGCCGGACCAGGCCCCAGCTCGACCAAGGCCGCGGTGAGAACCGGGACGCGGCGGCCGTCCATGAGGCGGCCCTGGTCCCGGGGCTCAACGCGCCCCTCCTCCAGCCGCACGGACCAGCCCGCGAGCCTGTCCTTGAGCAGGGAGAGGACAGCCTCGAGTTGGGCTGCCCCGCCTGCTTCGGGGCTGACGCGGAGCACAGCGCCTTCGTCATCGAGCGTCAGGCTGAAATCCCGGCCGATCCCGGACGCAACCGCCTCAAGGAGATCAGCCGGCTCAAGCCTGGTCCCGAAGGCGTCCGTGACGGGCCAGCGCATTGAGGACGGGACCGCGGTCTTGGGGTCGGACATGAGCAGGGCCGAAGACTCATTGTACATCATCCCTCCACGAGCCGCCATGCGGCGCAGGGCGCTTTGATATCATATCCGCACAGCATGATGAAGAAGGACCGCGAAGGACCGCTCGACGAGGCCCGCCTGCTCGCCTCCGAAGGCCGCGTGGCCGAGGCCATGTCAGCGGTGTGCCGGGCGCTCTCCTCCAGGGCCAGCAGGTCCGCGGAACCTCTTCTGGCATCGGTGCGCGCAGCGCTCCACTCCGCGGGCTGGACCCTGGACTGGACCCGGTCCGGAGACGGAGGAAGCCTCCAGGTCCGAGCCAGGGACGGCGCAGCCTTGGCGGACCTCGGGGTGAAGTCCCGCGTGGCTGGCACAGGGTCGGACACGGTCTCCATCACCCCGACCGTGGGCCTGGCCCCGGTCCTGCTGAGAGCCCTCTCGAAGAGCGAGTCCAGCTCCTGGAATCCCTGCGCCACCAGGAGGGCCGCAAAGTCAAAGCCCAGCTCGAGGTCCACGAGGCCAGCGGCGGCACTGGCAGGCCCGACGTCATCCTCCGGACCACGCTCGCCTGCAACCAGCGCTGCCCCTTCTGCTTCGTGCCCCACGAGGGCCGGCACATCCCATTAGCCGACATCGAGGCCAGCCTCGAAGCCGCCAAAGCGAGCCTCAAGCCCGGGACGAGCATGACGATCTCCGGCGGAGAACCCCTCGTAGACCCCCGGCTCGAGCGCATCCTGTCCTCGGCCCGCAAGCGCGGCATCCGCGAGTTCACGCTCCAGACCAACATGATCGGGCTCGGCCAGCCCGACAGGTTCGCTCGCCTCGTCCGCCTGGGAGTCTCCAGATTCGACGCCTCCTTCCACTCCCACATCCCGAGCCGCTACAACGCCATCACAGGCTCGGCCGGCCTCTTCCCAAAAGCCGTGGAAGGCCTCAAGGCTCTGGCCGGAAACGGCAGCATCCAAGTTTCCCTCTGCGTGCTCCTCACCAAACTCAATTACCAGGACCTCCCTGCCCTCATGGGCTTCTTCGGCAAGCTCCAGAAGGAGCACCGGCCAAGCCGAGCCCTGCCCCTTGAGATCTCCTTCTCCCTGATGAATGGGGCTGGCATGAACACCGCGTCCCGCATGGCCGTGGACCTGGGCCTTGCCGCGCCCTTTGTCTGGGAAGCGATCCAGCGCTGCCTCAAGGAAGGCCTCAAGCCCCTGCGCTTCGACGGCGAGGGCGCTGTGCCGCCCTGCATCCTGCCAAAGCCGGCGGACTACGCCTGCGTCTGCCGATTCTCGCAGGACAGGGTGCGCTACGCCGTTGATTTCTCGGGAGAGACCGGGTCCGTGGGCAGGGCCAAGAAGCCCGCCTGCCGCCGCTGTCCCTACGACCTCCGCTGCCTCGGCGTTCCCGCCGAGTACGCCCGCCTCTTCGGCCTCAAGGCCCTCAGGCCTCCCTGCTGAGCATGATGCTCCGCAGCACCCTACCCCCTGGTTCCAGGCCAGGGTCCTGGACTTCAAGCTTGGGCTCTATCGCATCCGCTACGAAGGCTGGTCCGCGTACTGGGACGAGTGGGTTCCCTACGCTCGGTTAATCGTAAATTTCCTTCCGATGGCCCAAATCGATGATGATGACCAGGAGGCGATTGTGATGGGTTTCGTAAAGGATGC
Source organism: Elusimicrobiota bacterium (assembly GCA_041662295.1). GTDB lineage: Bacteria > Elusimicrobiota > Elusimicrobia > UBA1565 > UBA9628 > JACQWX01. The sequence continues at coordinate 26,615 of JBAZSR010000007.1, forward strand.
GATAGTTGCCCATTCTGTAGGAAGACAGGCCGCGCAGTTTGCCATGCAACGGCTTCCCCTGGGTCGGATCGTGGGCGATGGCATCGAAGGCACGAAGGAAGCGCTGATAAAGGGACCGGTCAGCGCGGAACACGTTTTCTAGGGCCTTTTCGGCCTGCCGGGTGAGTTGAACGCTATGCACGTTCAAGGCGGTTGCGCAGGGCTTCGAGAGAGATGGTCTTTCCGGCCTTCGCCTCTTTTCGAGATTGCCGGATTCTCTTGATGGCCGTTCGGTCGGAGAGGATCTCGATGGTCTCTAGAAGGCCTTCATAGTCTTCAGGATTCATTAGGACCATTACGGGAAGGCCCCGCTTGGTGACGATGTACCTGTCAAACTTGGTGGCAACGGCAATGGCGACCTTGGGAAGGCCTGGGCGCAGTGCTTTTAGCGGAATGGTATGGGTCATTTGTCAGCCTCTGACCATAGTATACACTAAAGAGTACATTTACGCAAGACCTGGGCCTCGGGACAGATTGGGATAACTGTCGTGGCGTTTATCTGGACTGGGCGAGGTCCAAGAGGAGGTCGGCGTGGAGCTTCTCGATGTCGCGGGCCGAGCCGGCGTAGTGGTCCACGATGAAGGCGAAAGCGAGGAGTCTGCCGGACTTGGTCTTGAGATAGCCCGCGTAGGAGCGGGCGCCGCTCAGGGAGCCTGTCTTGATGCGCAGGGAGCTCTCAAGCAGGGTGCCCTTCCCCTTCTCCTTGAAGCGGCTGAAGGACTCGAGGTCGCCCGGGAAGACCAGGGAGTCCTGGTAGTCAGAGAAAGCCGGGCTCTTGGACATGAAGACCAGAACGTCGGTCAGGGCGGCCGCTGTGGCAAGGTCCAGGCGCGAGAGGCCGCAGGCGTCCGCCAGGCGCACGGCCTCGGCCGGGATCCCGGCTGAGCGCAAAAAGGCGTTGACCGCGGCGCCAGCGCCCTCCACGGAGCCTGGCCGGCCCTGCCGCAGGGCGATTGCGCGGGAGAGCATCTCAGCGTAGAAGTTGAAGCTCCTCTTGTTGGTGACGCGCACGATCTCCCTGAGGGGCACGGACTCGGTCCGGGCCAGGACCTTGGCCTCGTCGACAGGGACCGGCCCGTCCGAAAGTCTGGCTTGGCCTAAGACGCGGACACCGCTCTTCTTAAGGTACGAAGCGAAGGCCTGGGCCGCGAACAGGGCCGGCTCAGGGAGCGCCCCCTTGATGACGAACTCGCGGGCCCCGGCGGGCACGGAGCCCCGGAGCACAGGCCGGTAGCTTCCCGGGACGTTGTGGATGAATCCGTTGTCTCCGGCCTCGGTGGGGCCGATGGTCAGCCGGTTGTCGAGCACCAGGTCCGGGACTTCGGGCTCGACCCTGAGCACAGCAGCGGGCTCGCCCACCCTGGCGCCCACGTTGAGGCTGAGCCGGTAGAGATTGTCGTTGATGGAGAGGCCGTCCGCGGGAGCCGCGTAGTAGTTGCCGCTGTCCTCCCAGCCCCAAGAGCCGGGGATGGGCGTGCCCTCGAAGATGCTGTTGTCCGCCAGCACGCCGCCTTCGACGGAGTCGATGCCCTTGTCCGCGAGGGCCTTGCGCCAGCCGGCGAACACACCCTCCATGGGTTTGCCGCCCCGCGCCAGGTCCGAACCCAGGGTCGGGTCCCCCCCGCCCCTGAGCACGAGGCTCCCCTTGAGCCTGCCCGCGGCGACAACGCCGTCGTGATGGAGGACCGTGACGAACCGGTGCTCCGGCCCGAGTTCGGAGAGGGCCGCCGCGGTGACGAATAGCTTGAGCGTGCTCCCGGGGATGAGCCTCTTGTCGCTGTTGAAGGAGAGCACGACCTTGCCGGTCTGGGCGTCCTTGACCATCAGCCCCCACTGGGCAGGGGCCAGGAGCGGCCCCTGGGCCAGCTTGCGGACCTTGGAATCCAGGCCGATCGCATGAGCCTGGCTCAGCGCCAAAGACAGGAGGAGTCCGAAAAGCATGTTCACACGGCCTCCAGGGCCTTGAGCCCGAAGAGCCTGGCGTATTCGACCGGCACGCCCAGGCACCGAGAATCGAAGCGGCACTCACTGCACGACATCCGCTTCACCCGCCCGATCAAGTCGAAGCTGGCATCGTCTTCGACATAACTCACCCTGTCCTGGCCCAAGGGCCTGCGGCTGGCGTACCTCGCCGGCCTAGACAGCAGGCACAAGGGCATGGCCGCCTCAGCAGCGAACGGCTGGACCTTGAGCCCTTCCTTCTCGGCCGCGGCCACGGCTTCCCGCAGGAACGGCGCTGCTTTCGCCAGGTCCACCCCGGCCTCCGGCGCCTTGGCCAGGCCCACGCCATTGATCATGGAGAAGTAGATGTCCACTGAGCCGATGGGACGGCCCTTGGAGGCCCGCACCAGGCCAGCGACGAACCGCATCAGCCCGGCAAGGGCTCGGTAGTTCCAGGCGCAGACCACCACATTGACCGTGACGCCGTATCCCTTGTTCGAGAATAGCGCTTGGAGCGCCCTGACGGCCTTGGGATAGAGCCGACGGCTGCCTGTGATCCTGTCGTACGCGCCAGGCAAGTGGGAATGGAAGGAGACGAAGAAGTGGCGCACGCCCAGCTTGGTCAGCCTTTCGACGGCTCCCGGCTGCTCGAGGCCCACGGCATTGGTCTGGAGCACGAATCTGCGGATGCCTTTGGCCCGCGCCGAGGCCAGGAGTTCCAACAGGCGGGGCTCGACGAGAGGCTCGCCGCCGGAGAGCGTCAGGGTGCCTTTGGGCCCCAGCCTTGGCGCAAGGGCCTTGAGCTCGGCCTCCACGCTCTCCGCCGATATCCTGGCTCGCGACGGCGGAACGCAGCAGAAGAGGCAGCGCTGATTGCAGGCCAGCGTGACGCGCAGGAGCAGGTCGAACCCTTCGTAGCCCTCATGGGATTCGGCCCTCGCCTGCGCCGAGCCCTCCGGAGCACGGCGCAGGCCGTCGAGAAGAAGGCAGAGCCCTGAGGAGAGCTCCGCGGCGGCCGCGCGCTCGGATGGCGAGAGCTTGCCCTGGACCAAGAGCCGGAACGCGGGCTCCACCGACGCGGAGGCGGAGGCTCCCGCGCTCCCCCGGCCTTCGAGGCAGAGTTCGAAGACCCGCTGGCCGGCCTTGCGCACCTCGAAGACCGCTTTGCCGCGGCCGCGTGCCAGGGTCCAGCCCTGGCGCTTCAGGATGCCGGCCACCGGGCTGGCAGGTCTCAAGGCTCCTGACCGGGCTTCTTTCAAGGGGCCTCCGCAATTCGCTTCAAAGTCAGGTCGCGGCCTTCGATGAGCTGGCGGCGCAGGGCCGCCGCCCCCTTGCCGCTCCTGACAGCCAGGCCCAGGTCGTAGACCTCGAGGGCCCTGCGGTGCTCCCCGGCCTTGGCATGGACCGCGGCAAGGGACACGTACGCCTCAAGACTGCCCGCGTCGAGCGCGATCGCGGCCTCGAGGTCCGCGACCGCGGCCGCGCGGTTGCCGAGCCGGAACTCGCACACGGCCTTGTCGCTGAGGTCCTTGGCGGAGGCCCGGCCAGCCGCCAGCTCCCTCCAGACGACCAGGGCCGAAGCGCAGTCGTCGAGCCCCTGGTAGCACCAGGCCGCGCGCCGCAATCCCAGGGGCGAGAGGCCCCGGCCGCGGGCCTTGGCCAGAGCCCTGGCCGCGTCCTCGCGCCGCCCGGAATCCGCATAGAGCTCGGCACGGTCCACCAGCCGGTCCGCGTCCGAAGGCCTCTTGAGGGCCAAGGCGTCCACCAGGGCCGCGACGCGGCCCGCATCCTTCAGGTCGAGGCCGCCGCGCAGGTCCAGCTCGTCGGCGGCCAAGAGCGCCAGATCGCGGCGAGCATAGGGGTCGTCGGGCGCCTCCGAAAGCCAGCCCAGGAGGAACCGCGTCCGAAGCCTCGCCGCAAGGCTCACCTCCTGGCGCAGAAGCGCCCGGGACAGGACCTCCACGTCCTCGGCCGCGGGCGCGTCCAGCGGCGCGCCCTCCCCCGGGGTCCTGGCCCGGCCGGGCTTGAGTCCCAGGCGGCAGTAGCGCCAGCCCTGGGGCGAGGAGAGCCCGCACTCGGACGTGAAGGACGCGTCGATCACCCGCCGAACCTCGAGGACCGCGGCCCTGCGTTGGCCGACGTCCGTGTCCGGCGTCCAGAAGACCTGCCGCAGCTTCTGCGCGCCGGACACGTCCCCGGCCACGGCGTTGAAGTCCGCGTCAAGGTCGCCCGGGGCGAGGAACACCTGCCGGCCGCGCCGGAGCGCCCACGCGACGCGGCCGACGATGGTCTTCGGGTCCGCCAACGGCAGGACGCAGGCCTTGGCGAGGTCCTGCCCGCCGCCCACGGCGATGAAATTGAAGCGCCGCTCGTAGACCATCTCCGGGAAGGGGCACCCGGGCACGACCATGACGTCGCCCTTGCGGAGCAGGTTGTCGAGAAAGCGCGTCTCGACAAGCATCGGGTCTCGCCACGGCACGGCCGAGAACTCGGTCCGCGAGCCCAAGGCCGCGCCGGCCAGGGCCGCGGCTACGAGGACCCAGGCCGCTGATCCGGGAGCCCAGGCCGCCAGGAGCAGCGGCATGCCCAGCAGGCCGGCGTAGACGAAGCCGTTCTGGCTGTTGTTGACGAGGAAGAAGAGGGAGAAGGACGCGAGGTTCGCCCCAGCCACCCATGCCAACAGGCTCGAGGGGCCTCCCGATGAAGGAGCCTTGGGCCGGCGCAAGAACCAGGGCAGGGGCAGCAGGACCAGCAGCAGTCCCGCGGCCGGCAGGAGGCCGGAGCCGCCGGCGAGGTTCAGGGAATTCCAGTAATCGCGCGCCTGCTTGAGCGGGTCGCGGCTCGTCCAGAGCGAGGTGCCTGGCATCTGCTCGATCTTGTCGAAGAGCTCGGGGCCTCCCGCGCGCTGGAAGTACTCCGGCGTCACGCGGTGATGGAGGAGAAAGGCCCCGTAGGCGAGCCCGAGGCAGAGCGCCATGCCGCCGGCGAACCACGCGAGGGGCCGCCAACCGCTCCGCCTCCGCCACCCCGCGGCCAGAGCCACGGGCACGAGGCTGATCGCCGCGACATGGAACCCGGCCGCGAGCCCCGCGGCCAGGCCCGCCGCGCCGAACCTCCGGCCGCGCTTCTGCGGGAGGTCCTCGGCCTCGGATGCCAGGAGCGCCAGGCAGGCCGCAACGCAAAGCCCTGCCAAGGCATAGGGGTCGGGGCGGAGCGTCGCCTCCCAGAAGCCGCGGGAGAATCCCAGGAGCAGGGCGCCGGCAGCGGCGACCAGGGAGCGGCCGTTCCACCGCTCCACGCAGCGAAAGAGCAGGGCCAGGGTCGCGGCCCCAGCCGCGACATTGAGGAGCTCCAGCGGGAGGAACATGCGGCCGTGCCAGCCGAAGAGCGCCAGGGCGCCGCGGTAGAAGGCCAGCAGGGGCGTGAAGAGCGGGTGCACCCACTCCGAGGGGCCCCAAAGCCCCCACTCCAGGGAGGCGAGATAGTGCACGTCGTGATAGCCGTACGGCAGGCGCGCCCAGGAAAGCCTCAGCCACGCGGCGAGGCCCCCCAGGAACACGGCCCTGCCGCAGAGCGTCTCGAGGCTGGCCTTCCCCTTCACGGCTTGGCCTCCCGCAGCCGCTGAAGGACCAGGCCGCGGCCCTCGGAGAGCTGATTCCTCAGGCCCTCGTCTTCCTTGCGGGGCTTGAGCGCCAAGCCGCGGTCATAGACGTCGAGCGCCTGGCGAAGGAGCCCTCGGCCAGCATAGACGGCAGCGAGCGAGACATACGCCTCTACCCCATCGGGGGCCAGGCTGATGGCCCGCCGCAGGTCCGCGACCGCGGTCTCCCAGTCGCCCTGCCGATACGCGCAGACCGCCTTGTCGCTGAAATCCTTGGCCGTAGGCGCTGGCCCGGCCGTGAGCTCGCCCCAGAGCTGAAGGGCCTGGCCGCACCGGTCGAGGACCTGCAGCCCGCGCGCGATGCGGCGCGACAGGTCAGGCGTCCGGCTCAGACCCTTGGCCAGCGTGAAGGCCGACAGCGCCTCCTCTCGCCGGCCCAGGCCGAGCAGGGCCTCGGCGCGCTCCACCTGCACGCCGGCGTCCTTCGGACGCTTGGCAGAGAGCCTTCCCAGCGCGGATAAGGCCAGATCCGGGTCCAGCGCGGCCGCCAGCAAGGCGATGCGGCGGAGTTCCGCCTCCCCGGGCTTGAGGGACCGGGCCTGGGCCAGGGACCTGCGGGCGTCGTCGTAGCGGCCCAAGGAGGCGAGCAGGTCCGCGCGGTCGGTCAGCGCGGCCGCGTCCAGCCGCAGGCCGGCATGCCGGGCGTCGAAGACGCCCAGAGCGCGTTCGAACTCGCCCATCTTCCTGTAGAGCACCTCGATCCTGACCAGCAGTTCGTCCCTGGGCCGACCCGTCTTGGCCTGGCCGAGGGCGTCGACGGCTTCGGCGCGGCGGCCCCGATCGAGCAGGACCTCGGCGCGCTCCACCTGCACGCCGGCGTCTTTCGGCTGCTTGACAGCCAGCCGGCCGAGCGCCGAGAGAACCAGGCCCGAGTCCATGGAGCGCGCCAACGAAGCCATGCGGCGGAGCTCCGTCTCCCCGGGCTTGAGAGAACCGGCCTCGGAGAGAGCTTCGAGCGCCTCTTCGCGCCGGCCCCTCTGCGAAAGGAGCTGGGCGCGATCGACCAGCAGGGAGGCGTTTGCCGTCTGCGTCTTGACCAAGGCGTCGAGCGCCTCCAGCGCCCGGTCGCGCTCCCCCGCCGCTCCGGGCTTGGAAGCCTGGCGCCGCATCTGCAGGTGGTGAAGCCTCGGAAGTTCGTCCGCCGCCGGAGACAGCTCCCAGACGCGGCCCAGAGCGGCCGCCGCCAGCACGGGCCGGCCCGCGTCGAACTCGTCCTCGGCGCGCTTCAGATAGAATGATCTCCGGAGAACGTCGAATTCGGGGATGGGGCTCAGCGCCTTCGCGGGCTTGAGCGGAGCCTTGGGCCGGATCCTGTAGAACCCGAGCTTGAGCGAGCGGGCTTCCGTATGGTCGAATTCGATGTTGTAAGGGGAGGACTCGAAGGTCTCCTCCAGGACAGGCTCGAACCGGTAGCGGCCCAGGAAGTCCTCGCAATCGTCCCGGAGCGGGGAGCCTTTCCCCTCGTAGCGGTCCAAGGGGTGGCGGTAGTAGCAGTCCAGCGACAGGTAGAAGACAGCCTCCTCTCCCTCGGAGAGGAGCCAGTCCAGGAATCCCAGGGCCGACTGTCTCAGGACCGGAGCGGATGCGTTGCCATGGCGCGAGTTGTGCAGGCTGACAGCATGGATGCCGAACCTGCCTGGATTGAGAGCCAGGACGCGGGAGAGGGAGGCCTGGGTGGAGAAGAGGAGCTCCCCGCGGTCCTTGCCCGCCAAGAACTCCCGTATGAAGGACAACTCCCTCTGGCAGTTGAATTCCCGGCTGATGAAGCCGCGGTAGAGGAATGGCTGGATGAGGAGCGCGCACGCCAGAACCCCGGCCGCCAGAAAGCGCGCCCTCCTGCCGGCCAGCTTCGTCGCCAGGCACAAGGCGTGCCCCCCAGCCAGGAAATAGAAGAACGCCAGGTGCTCCTGCTTGAGCGCCCCGGTGTAGATGAAGCGGTTCCCCTCAGGACCGAGCCAGACCGCTCCATAAGGCAGAGGCAGGGTCAGGACTGCGATCGAGCCGGCGACGGCGAAGAAGGCGGCACGGGTCCGCGCCAGGAGCGCGGCCAGGCCCAGCAGGGACAGGAGCATCACGGCCCTGGAGTTGAGCGCGGGGTTGAAGAAGGAGTTGACCTCATGGGTGAGGAACCAAGCCAGGGTCCGGAGGACATCCCACGGTGAGCCTATCTGGCTCTGCGCCGCGACGTTCTTGTACGCGGCGGGGCTCACCACATACGCTGGGACAACGGCCAGCGCGAACAGCGCGACCAGCAGGAAGCCGCGCTTGCTCAGCAGGCCGCCCGCGTCCCGCCACCGCCTGCCTGCCAGCGGGTAGAACAGCGGCACCATCAGAGGGAACGGCAGGAATGCGAGATGGGTGTAGAGCAGGCAGTAGGCGAACCCCAGGGCCGGCGCAAGGCTCAAGGCGGAACCTGTTTCGAAAAAGAGGAGGAATTGGATCAGGCTCAACAGGATCAGGGTCCCCCCGAAGCCGTAGACCCCGTCTCCGAACGCGAACCTGATGCCCAACGGAGAGAGCGCGGCCAGAAAGGCGCACCAGAGCCCCGCCTCCTCGGAGCCGAGGATCAGGAAGGAGGCCGCGAAGACCAGGAGGATGGTCAGGCTGGAGGTGATGCCGTTGATCAGGAGCACCTTGTCGAAGCCCGCGTCCGATCTCCGTCCCAGGAAAAGCTTCCAGTACTCGGCCTGCCCGTAGCCCGCGTAATAGTGGGATTCGCCCGCCACGTCGGCCAAACCCACCTTATGGAAGCCCCTCAGCATGGAGAACCGTTCCATGCCCCGGTAGTTGGCATCCGCCACGTTGCGGGGAGAGAGCCCCCAGCGCAAGGCGGCTCCCAGGAACAGGACGGCGGCCAGGGCCGCGAGGGTCCGGCCGCTCCAGCGGCGCAGGAGCCTCGGCGCGGCCGCCAGGGCCAGCAGGGCCGCGGCGACAAAGACTGCCTGCCAGAGCGAGAACCCGAGGACGTCCAGGTAGTAGAAGCGGTCGCAGAACGCCGAGACGAAGGTCACTGCGGTTCGAGCTCTCCGAGGCCGTAGAGTTCGGCGTAGGACTTCCAGACCCCGTCGCAGCCGCCGTAGAACCGGCACTCGCGGCAGCGCGGGGACATGGTCTTGAACACGTCCCTCTTGACCTCCTGCCAGCTGAAGCGGTCCTCGGGCCGGCCTTCCATGTTGGCCAGGCTCACCTCGTTGGAGGGGTCGAAGACCGCCTCGTCGAGATAGCGCGAGGCGAGGCGGTCCAGCAGGCGGCCCGAGACCCCGGCCAGGCGGAGCATGCACTTGGGCACGGCCCCGAACGTGACGTGCGACCGGACCGCGCGCTTCTCGGCCAGGAGCATGAGGCGGACCGCGTGGGGCATGGCCTCGCGGTAGGACGGGATCCAGGTCCGGTCCGCGGGGACCTCGCCGTGGGGCCAGATGAAGTTGAAGCGCACGTCGTCGACGCCGAGCCCCGCGAAAAAGAGGACGAACTCCTTGAGCGTGCGCATGTTGCGGCGGGAGAAGACGGGGTTGAGCGAGATGTTGTCCGGGAAGCGCCCCGCCCTGCGCAGCGCCGCCAGGTTGCGGATGCCGGCCACCTTCTTGGCGTGGTTGCCCGGGACCCGCGTGAGCGCGTCCTCGACCTCCGCGAGATGGCTGTGCACCGAGACCGTGACCCGGGTGACGCCCGCGTCCGCCAGGCGCAGGCAGAAGGCCTTGTCCGCGAGCCGCGTGCCGTTGGTGCAGAGCGCGATCCTCTCGTAGCCCAGCTTCTTGGCGTGCGCCACGGCCTCGAGGATGTGCGGGTGCACCGTGGGCTCGCCGCCCAGGAACCCGACCATCGTGCACCCCGCCCGGCGGAAGTGCTCGAGCTCCGCCGTGATCCGCTCCAATCCCGCCCAGGGCTCGTGCTTGTCCCGCCGGTCCGCGCTCATGCAGAAGACGCACCGGTTGTTGCACCGGGCGCCGAGGTGGATCTCGATCCTCTTGGGCGGGGTCCGGGGGACGTCCACGAAGGACTCAGCGCAGGCCATGGACGAACTCCGTGAGCAGGGCGTCCGCGGCCCAGGTGCCTTCCAGCGCGGCCTTGGAGAAGCTCTTCTCCAGGACCGACCGCATCACCGCGGCCGACGGGGGCGGAGCGAGCCGTTTGGGCGCGTCCACATGGCCGAGACGGAGGCGCGCCAGGTGGGGCTTCATGCCCGCGGCCAGGACCAGGTTCGAGGCGTAGACGCTGCCGTCCGTGTCCACGCAGGGGCCGTCGTTGTAGAGCGGGACGCTGCCCTGGCGGCGCAGGTTCTTGATGTCCACCGGCAGGCCCGCGCTGGCCAAGCCGGAGAACAGGCGCGAGAGCGCGGCAAGAGAGCGCTCGAGCTCCGCGAGCTCGGGAGCGCTCCAGGGGACGAAGTAGGCCGGGAGGATGTTGAAGCTCCGGTGGCCCATGGCCATGGCGCCCCGCGCCGTGGCAAGGACCGTCTCCACCTTCTTCCCCGGCTCCAGAAGGAAGTTGAGAGTCACGCTCGGCAGCTTCCTGGTCCACCCCGACGGCCTGCCAAAGGCGACCTCGACCTCGGGGTGGGCCCTGAGGAAGCGGACCATGGCCTCGTCCATGAGCCTGCCGTGGGTCGAGAGGAGGATGCCGCCCTTCAACCCCAGGGCCTTGGCCGAGAGGACGGCCTGGCGGATGAGGTCGGGCACGACCAGGGGCTCTCCTCCGAAGAGCTTGACCGGGCCGAGGCTCCCGAAGCGCCGGCCGAACGCCTCCATGGCCGTTGACAGCACCGGGACCGACATATCCTTGTCCTCGAAAGACTGGGGGCAGAACCCGCACCGGACCGGACAGCGCCGGGTCAAGACCAAGGTCAGGCCCCCCCCCTTCGACTCCGCCCAGCCTTTCATCGCCGGTAGACCTCCGGGTGGATCATGAGCGCCATGTCCGAGACCCTGTCCCAGGCCACCTTGGCCTTCCCCGCCTGCCACTCCGCAACCGTCAGGACCCGCACTTCGTCCGCGTGCGGGAACTTCGGCCTGGGCTTGGTGAGGTCGAGGAACGCGGCGATGGGCCTCTTCCCCACGGCCTCCCTCATGACCTTGAGGCACTTGGGGAAGGCGGCCACGCGCAGGAACACGACCACCGGTTCGAACTTGCGGGCCACGGTCTCAAGGAAGAAGTCGTGGGGACCTGCCGCCTCGAAGAAGGTGAAGCTGAAGCGCCGGGTGGGCGGATCCTCGAGCCAGTCGAAGCCGCTCAGGGCCAGCAGGGTCGTCAGGCCCGAGGCTCCGGCCATGGCCGTGACGCCGCCTCCCCTGGCGCGGACCTCCCGCACGAGCCAGCCTCCCGGATCCGCGAAGCAGGGCATGCCGCCGGAGGAGATCAGGCCCACGTCACCCTTTTCGAGCAGTCCCAGGACCCGGTTGAGGAACGCGGGGTCGGGTCTCGGCGGGATCGTGAGGAACTCCCGCCCCTTGGCGTCGAGCCTGAGGATGCTGAGGAACTGCTCCGCGGCCTCGCCCGCCTCCTCGGCCAGGAACACGCCCAGCCGGCGCGCCAAGCTGACCGTGTTGAGCGTGAGATCCCCCCGGGCGCCGATGTGCCAGGGGATGAGGTAGAGCGTGTGCCCGCGGGTCTTCATGAGTTCCTCATCCAGATGGATTGGACGTAGCGCTCCCAGCGCCGCACGCCCTTGGCCAGGTCCAGGCCGGACTTCATGAACCTGACCGCGGAGCCGGGCTTGAGGTCCCCGGCCAGGACCTTGCCGCCGTCCATGCCCAGCCGGCCGCTGATGTGCCTGACCAGGGGCTCGAGCCCCGTGCAGCCGACCGCGGCGCGGAAGTCCTCCAGCATGCCGGCCTCGTCGCCGAGGGCCGCCCTGCAGAGACCGCGGTTGAAGAAGCCCCAGAGACAGCGGGAACACAGGCGGATGAACAGGTCGAGGTCCTTGAGCGCCTCTCGGTGCCGCCCCATCAGGCGCAGGGCCTCCCCCCGCCAGACATAGGCTTCCATGTCCTTGGGGTCGTGCTCGATGGCGCGGGTGAAATCAACCAGGGCGGCGGCCTTGTCCCCGAGCTTGAGCAGCGCGGCCCCGCGCCAGCCGTAGACGAAGGTCTTGT
>JBAZSR010000007.1:38357-46492 GCA_041662295.1 Elusimicrobiota bacterium
GAAGCCCTCGCGGTAGCGTCCCAGCCAGAGCAGGACCTCGCCGTGCCAGGTCAGGGTCTCGCCCCGGGCCGTGCCTGCCGCGCCCTCCTCGGCCCGCTGGAACTCGGCGAGGCCCTCCTTCAGGTCTCCCCGGGCCAGGAGCGCCTCGGCCATGCGGCAGCGCACCCACCAGTGGTCCGGCGCCTTGGAGAGCACGACCCGGCTGACCTCCACGGTCCCGTCGTAGTCGGGCTCGTCGGAGCAGAGGCGCACCAGCACGAAGGGCTGACGCATCCAGGCGTAGCGGCCGCGGTCGAGGCCCTTGATGTGCCGGTACTCGGCCTCGGCCTCGTCATAACGCCCCAGGGTGCACAGAAGGATGGTCCGGCAATAGGCGTACCAGGGGGCGAACCCGCCCTTGCGGGCCGCGGCGTCGAGACGACCCAGCTCTGCCGCGCAGAAGGCCCGCTCATTGACGCCGCGCCGCACCTTGCGCCACCACGGCCAGAGCAGGGCGTGGGACGCGGCCAGGGGCTCGGGCTTGTCCAGCAATGCCTCGCCCAAGCCGAATGCCTGCGGATATCTCGCCCCGCAGAGCAGGGCGGAGAACGCTTGATACCAGTCCGCCTGACTGCTGTCCGCCGCGCCCCTGCGGCGCACGCAGTCCAGGACCGCGGCCTCCAGGACCGGCGGATAGGTCCCGGCCTCGATGAGCTTGAGCGCCGGGAGGATCCGGGACACGTCCGCCCCGCGCACCTCCGGGCCGAAAGCGACCGCCGCCTGCCTGGCGGCCTCGGGGAGCCTGCCTTCGCCGATGAGGAGCTCGGCCAGCAGGGTCCGTGCTCCAGCCGCCCGGGGATCGGCCCTGAGCACGGCCTCCATCACGCCCTTGGCCTCGCGGGTCGCGGCTTTCGACGACAGGATGTCTTCAAGGAAGCTCGAGCGGCACAGCCCAGCCTCCACGAGGTCGAAGAAGCGCGGGTCCCTGGTCCCGGCCGCCCCTCCCCGCTGGAGCGATTCCGCCAGGAGGCGCATCTCGTCCTTGAGCCTGGCCGTGCCCTTGCGGATGCCGCCGCGCGCGCCGGAGGCGCGGCCAACGGCCTGCTCCAGCCTGGCCAGCTCGAAGAGCGGCTGGGACGCGGCCGGATCCGCCTTCGCGGCCTTCCGATAGGCGTCCTTGGCATCACCGGCCCGGCCGCTCCTCTCGTAGAGGCGTCCCAGGGCCATATGGATTTCGACGGCCGGCCCGCCGCGTTTCAGGGCGGTCCGGAGCATGGCGAAAGCCTCCGGAACCCGGCCGCGCCTCTCCAGGAGCAGGGCGTACTCCATCTCGATGGCGCCCGCCGGGCTGCCAGCCAGAGCATTGCGGTAGGACTTCTCAGCCTCCTCCCAACGCCCTCTCCTCTCCTCGATGCGGCCCATCCAGAGACAGATCTCCCAGGAACGCACGCCGGACGATCGCAGCTTCCTGAGGCCGGCCGCGGCCTCCCGGAGCCTGCCTGCCCGGACGAGCTCCTCGAGTCCGACGAAAGGGGACCGCTCCGACACCGGAAGGGACATGCCGTTATCATTGTATCAATATGAGGAAGGCCTGACCTCCAGGGCCGCGTGCGGAGCTCGCCCATCATGCCCGTCTTTGCGGGCAAGGCCGGCTAGCGCCGCGATTCGAATTCGGGCATGAGCGTATCAGGCCCAGGGACTACGACTATACGGCTTCAAAAGGTCCCGCTCTGCCAACGCGTCACCGGGCCTGATGACCGGACGCGGCAGGAGCACCAAGTCGCAGAACATGGCCTTAAGAATTCGGGCGAGGGTGTCCAGCTTGGGAACGACCGCTCCCGACTCCACCCTGGCGATATGCTGGCGCGGCAGCCCGCAGCGTCGGGCCAACTGGGCTTGGCTCATCCGTAAGGCCGAACGCAGAGCCCTGATGAGGTCACCAGCTGAAAGCTGCGCTCTGGCTGGGACGCGCCCCGCGTGGATCATGGCTTGGTTGAGAGCTCGGCGATGCACCACGGATACGCGCGTCAGTCTGCCCACATCCTATATACGATTCAGGCCCAAAAAGGTTCCCTAATGAAAAAGCTCGCGGCCCGAGGACCTCGGTGGCCATCCCTCAGAACCCCGTGTTGAGATGGCATGTAAAAACGTGCCACCTCAACACGGACTTCGCAGGAGGCCTCACAGACCCTCCCGGCCAGGAGTTGGTTGCGGCACTAGTTAGCTACAATGGTCCCTGATGAGGGGACCTTGGTGGAAGGCCGCGTTCTGGGCCGCTTACGGCCTCCTGCTGTGCCTGGGCCTCGACCTCGCCGTGCGCTGGACCGGCCTTGACCGCCGACTGCTCTCCCCCCTCCTTTATTACCAGCACGACCAGCTCGACCTCCATCAGCCCTCCAAGGACCCTGGCCGGATCTTCGAGTTGAGGCCCGGCGCCAGGACCACTGGCCCGAGGTCCGAAGACCCCACGATCCCCGGCTCCTCCTCCTACACGGTCAACAGCCTGGGACTGCGGGACAAGGAGCGGCCCCCTTCCAAGCCCCAGGGCGTCAAGCGCATCGTGGTCCTCGGCGGGTCCACGACCTTCGGCGCGGGCGTGCGCGATGGCGAGACCTTCCCGGCCCGGCTGGAGCACATCCTCAACAAGCGCTCTCCGGGCCGCTTCGAGGTGTGGAACGCGGGCCTGCCCGCCTATGTCCTCTCGCAGGAAGTGAGCCTGGCCCAAGAACTCGTGGCGCGCCACGAACCCGACCTTCTCATCTTCCAATATATGAATCGGGGCCGCCGCGCCTTCCTCGTGGGCCAGGACCCCTGGCCTTATCTGGGAAAGGACCCGACGCTCTTCGCCGAGAACCTGCGCTTCCTCCCGGCCTCGCGGCTCGGCCGCTGGCTGTTCCAGCGCTGGGCCTTCCTGCGGGCGGCCGTCATCGGCTTGAACCGCCTCCCGAAGACGCCCCGGAACAACACGCTCTACGACGACGATGCAGCCAACATCGCGGCCTTCTCGGAGTTCCGCCGGCAGGACGGAGGCGAGGTCCCCATCGTGCTGCTCACCCTCGACATGGAGACCCCGCCGGACTTCGAGAGCCATGGCGAGCTCGTGCTCAACCTCTTCGCGAAGGAGAATCTGCCGGACCTCCCGAAGGCCGAGCTGTTCCCGGCCCATCCTCCTGCCTGCGCGTTCCAGTGGTACGCCGAGGTCCTCGCGGCCCGACTTCCCGCATTCGCCCCTTCCGTCTTCCAGGGGACCGGCACCCTCCCGTCCCGGAGCCGGAGATTCGACTCCTCCTGCGGCCGGATCCTGAAGGACAGGGATCCCGGCCTCGAGCGCACCAACCATTTGCTCTCGCGGCTGGCTGCCCAGAACCCTGGAAGCCCAGGCCTCTGGCTCGCGCTGGCGGATTCGAGCCTGCGGAGCGGAGACCTCGAACTCGCCGGATCGAGCCTCGACCGCGTCCGCTCCTTGCGTCCCGCCGCGAGCGCCCACGCCGCGGAACTCAAGCGGCTCTCCGCTGAGATGGCGAACGCCGGCCCGGCCTCTTCAGCGGCAGGCTCTCCCGGCCTGACAACCCTGGCGACCTCGCTTCTGGAGCGGGCGCGCCAGGCTCTCGATTCGCGCGACAAGGCCTCCAGCCTCAAGCTCGCCGCAGAGGCCGAGTCCTTCCACCCCTCGGACGAGACCTGGGCGGGACTGCTCAGGCTCTACGGACGATTGGGCCGCCACAGCCGGGTGCTCGAGATCGCTCAGCGGCTGCCGGAGCGCTGGTGGAGCGACCCGGCAGTGCCCCTCGCCTGCGCAGCCGCCGCGGAGCGCGTCGGCAAGAAGGATGAAGCGCGAGTCTTCCTGGAACGCGCCCGAAGGCTTCCCTTCTCCGAGGACGCGAGCCTCGAGATCGCGGCCCTGGAGGCTCGCTTGGGCGACACGGAAGCCGCCCTTGCCACGGCCGCGGACCTCCTGCGGCGCAAGCCTTCGAGCAGCCGCGGCTGGATCCTCTCCTCCGAGCTCGCGGCTTCGGCGGACGACTGCCCCAAGGCGCTCGCGGGCCTGGCTGAGGCGGAAAGACTCCTCACCGGCCAGGGGACTCCCGGGACCCCATCTCTCGACGAGCTCAAGCACCGGTCAGCCCTGGCCTACCAATCCTGTCGGGAGTATGGGGCCGCATCAGCGGCCCTGGAAGACCTCGCCGAGCGCAACCCGGCGATCGCGGTCTACCGCAAGGACCTGGGCGTGGCCCGCTACTACCAGGGCAAGGTCAAGGAAGCCAAGGCCGACCTCGAAGCCTCCATCAAGCTCGATCCCGAGCTCGACCCGGCCTACGCCAGCCTCGCAGCCATCCTGTCGATGGAAGGCCTCGGCGCCGAAGCCGCGGCCGTGTGCCGCCGCAAGCCCGGCGCCTGCCGCTAACGCCTGCTGCCTGTTGAGCGGGGCTGGCTCAGGGCGTCGGACATCCGCTCCACGAAGCCCAGCATCCCGTTGAACCCTAGGAAGGGCCGGTCGAAGAGCGCGTGGTGCCGGTAGCTGGGGAACCCGAACTCGAGCGCCCGGTTCTCCATGGAAGGCCACTCGCGCTCGCACCAGCAGGACACGAACAGGTCCTTGGGAGCGCTCATCAGGTCCCGGACCTCCTGGGAGAACACGGGCGGCTCCCGCAGGACCCGGACGCCGGGATGCCGGTCCTCGGGCTTGGGAAGCCCCGCGCCGTGCGCGGCTCGGCCGCGGCTGACCGCGCCCGTCACCCTCATGCCGAGGTCCTCGGCGATGTCGAGGAACCCGTCGAGGAGGTACGGGTCGCCCATGAACGCGGCGGTCTTGCCGAGAAAACGCTGGGGCGCCAGCCACTGGAGCCTGGGCACGACCCGGGAGAGCTCGGCCTCGATGAAGGCCTCGGCCTGGGCCGACTTGCCCGCGGCCTTGCCGACCTGCCTGAGGAACGACTGCGTCTTGACCAGGCCGAAGGGGAGCTCGGCCTCCACGAGCTTGGCGCCCGTGGTCTCCGCGATCCTTCGGCCCGCCAGACGGCCGTAGGGCAGGGAGACGACGAGTCCGGCACGCTCCGCGGCCTTCAAGGCGGCGGCCGGCCCTCCGTCAAGCCAGACCGAGACGGTCTCAAGGCCCAAGGCCGCGACCATCCGCTTGAGCTCGACGACGTTGGCCTGCTGGTCCGCCTCGTTGCGGTCCATGAGGTGGCCGACCAAGGCCACGCGGCCCTTGCTGGCGCGGCCCTTGGCCAGACCCAAGCCCCTGGCCAGGGAGGCCATGGCCTGATCGTAGCCGTCGAGCCAGTCCCCGACCAGGGAGTCGGGCGGGATGTCGATGCTGGTCTTGGCGAGCTTCCCCTTGAGGGAGCGCAGGACCCGGCCGTAATCCACGCCCGTGATGGAGCACATGGGCAGGGCGGTCACCAGGACGAGGCCCGACTCTTTGAGGCCGCCCAGGGTCAGGAGGTGGCGGCGGAGCAGGGCGTCGTGCTCCTTGACCACGCCGCGCGAGCAGACATTGGTGAAGAGCACCCGGTGTTGGCCCGTGATGGACAGCAGGGACGACTGGAGGTCGTGCCTGCCGTGGATGAAGTGGGCCTTGTACAGGGTGCAGTCCGGGCCGTCGACCAGGATGTACGCGTCGCTGATGGCGTTGACGGCCAGGTAGACCCCGAGCAAGGTCGGGAAGTTCATCGGGGTGCTGACGTCTTCGATCCTCATCGGCCGCCTCCCACGAAACGCCCGTATCTCCTGTAGAACGGCCAGGCGCAGAGCTCGTTGAGGGCCTTCTGGGTGCGCAGACCTCCGTCGAACCCCATCTCGAAGGGCTCGAGCGAGAACTGGGCCTTGCCCGCGGACGCCAGCCTCGGGTCGAAGGCATACTCCGAATAGGCGGCCTGGAAAGGGCCGTCCTTGAGGAGCTTCGCCAGCTCCTCCTGGGTCTGGAAGTAGGACAAGCCCGAGGCCTCCTTGGACGACTTGCCGTGGCAGAGCACCTGGACCTTGAAGCCCATCTCGGAGAGGAGCCTCAACAGCGGGACGCCCCACATCTGCTTATGGTCGGTGAGGCGGGCCACGTGGAGGCCGTCCACGATGAAAGCCAGACCGCGGCGACCGGCCTCCTCGCGCCCAGCCGCCCACAAAGACGCGGAGGCCTTGCGGCTCGCGTTGAAGACCGCGGAAGGCTTGACCCCCACGGCCCGGACGACTTCCTCGAGCCACTTCACGGTCCCGGCGAGCCCATAGGGAGCGTCGAGGGCCACGGTGCGGATGGGCAAGGGCTCGAAGAACTCCTTGTAGGCCTCCTCGTAGGCGCCGTTGGGATAGAGGATCTGGACCCGGGCGTTCAGGTAGCGCTGGGCCGCGTCCGTGTGGAGCGCGGGCAGGACCCGGGTGTTGACCTCCACCCCGGCACGACGCAGGAGGGCGACGAGCTCCCCGAGGGCCCGGCCCGGCGGGAACCCGACGAGGTTGACGGAGCGGCCCCGCTTGGACTCCGGAGCCGGCCTCTTGGACTGGAGCTTCTTAAAAAGGAGCAGCCCCAGGTCCACCTCCTCGTTGTTCTCGGCCGGGTTCGTGTAGACCACGGGCACCTTGGAGCGCTTGCTCCAGCGCTGGACCACCGCGGCCGCGTCGTCGCCGATGACCGTGGGCACGCAGGTCGAGTGCACGACCACGGCCAGTGCCCGGCCCTCGGCATGGGCCACGGCCAGCCGCAGGGTCTCGTCGAGCTTCCTGCCGCCCCCGTGGATGATGTCCATGTCGCGCAGGTTCGTCATGGCCTCGCAGACCACGCGGTCCTCTTGGGGCCCGGGGCCTTCCTCAGGCCCGTGACGCGGCCCCTTGGAGCGCCCGCGGCCCTCGGGGCGGCCTTCCCCCTCGTTCTCCGAAGGACCCTCGGGCCCGTCGTCCCCGCCCGGCTCGGCAGGCCTGGGCCACGGGAACTTGAAGAAGGCGGGCAGGCTCGTGTCGTAATAGTCCGGCGTGGCGTAGGAGCACTCGAGGTCCTGGTGCCAGACGTGCACCACGGGCGACTGGACCTCGAGCCTTGTGCGCGCGTGCCGCCGCGTCTCGAAGTCGCAGAAGAAGCGGCGCCACTGATCGGGCGCGCCCCAGACCTGGCTGTTGGAGCCGGGCTGATTCTTCCAGAGCTGGGCCTGCCAGGAAAGGGCCTTCTCCAATTCCTCGGCCGAGGGGCCGGGAGCGACCGGAACCTCCTCGGGAGCTTCGGAGAGCCAGGCCTCGCGAGAAAGGTCCTGCGTCCCAGGACCCGGCCGCGGAGCCGGCTGGACCCCTGCCGTGAATGTCCCGCGGAAGGACTTCCTTGAGAGCGCGTTGAAGGCCTCGTCCGAGAGCGGGGTGGGCACGCCCGCCTTCGCCCGGTCAAAAGCCAGGAGGTCGCGGGCCAAGAGCACGACTCTCTTGGCGATCTCCGAGCCCGGAGCCTTCTCGACCACCGTCGACCGGGCCAGCTCCGCCTCCCGGACCTTGGGCTCCCGCGGCAGGAAGGCGAGCACCCTGGTCCCCAGCATGGCCGCGAAGCGCTCCAAGGCGCCCTTGTCCACGCCGGGGTCGCGCAGGTTGACCACGAGGCCGGCCAGCGCGATGCCGTTGGCCGCGTAGTTCCTGACCGCGCGGCAGATGTTGTTGACCGCGTAGAGGCTCATGAGCTCCTCGGAGGTCACGATCACGACCTTGTCCGCGAAGCCCTGCCGCAGGGGGGCGGCGAAGCCGCCGCAGACCACGTCGCCGAGCACGTCGAAAAGGGCCACGTCGTGCAGGTCCTTGCGCAGGAGCCCCCCGCCCTCGAGGAGCTCGATCATGCGCGAGATGCCGCGGCCCGCGCACCCGATGCCGGGCTCGGGCCCGCCCGCCTCCACGCAGTCCACGCCCAGGCGGCCGCGCACGAGCACCTTGGAGATGTCCCCCCCGGCCTGGTCCATGAACATGGAAGCCTCGACCACGGTCTTGATGGGCGGGCCCTCGGTCAGGGCCACGGTCGTGTCGTGCTTGGGATCGCAGCCGACCAGGAGCACCCTCTTGCCCTGCCTGGCATAAACGGCCGCGAGGTTGCCGGACAGGGTGGACTTGCCGATGCCGCCTTTGCCGAAGATCGCGATGCGCTCCATGTCATTCTTCCTTTTTGGCTTCAAGCTTATTCAAGGCTTCCTTGGCGT
>JBAZSR010000008.1:0-17512 GCA_041662295.1 Elusimicrobiota bacterium
CGGCACCTGGACCATCACGGTATCCTCCGGCTCCTACATGCTGGAAATCGGCACCACGTCCATCACCCAGGGCACCACAGAATACATCCCCAATGCCGTCACCCGTTCTTCCTGGCCGAAGACGAACTACTACCAGACCCAGCTCACCTCGGCCTCTATCGGCGCCTTCGTGCAGGGCTACGTATACGGCGCGGACACCGGGTACTACTCTCCCCTCGACAACATCCTTGTCTGGGCCAGCGGGGTCACGGGACGGACCACCTCCACCGGCTTCTACCTCCTCAACACGACCAGCGGAGCGGTCACGGTCACGGCCAACCACAACGCGGACAACACGAGCTACTCTCCCGACTCCCAGTCCGCCGCCCTGGAGATCGGCGATGTCGCCACGATCCCGACCTTCCACCTCCCCACCTCGGGAGTCATCTGGGGCTTCGTCGGAACCGGGGCAGGAAGCGGCGCCCTGCCCAATGTCGTGGTCAAGGCGGCCCGGAGCGGGGCGACCTATGAAAGCTTCACGGACAACTCCGGCTATTTCTACATCAGGGTGACCACGTCCGCCTTCACCTACACCGTCTCCCCGGTGCTCGCCGCCGGCCAAGCCTACACCACGTCGCCCTCTCCGCTGACGGCTTCCATCACCACCATGGGCCAGAGCCTGAACGTGGGCAACATCACGGTCACGGGCGGCATGGGAAGGATTGCGGGCCAGGTCAAGGACGACGCGGTCACGGATGACATCGACAAGAACATCACGACCGGGGTGCTCATCCTCGCGAGCCAGGGCGCCATCTCAGACCCCCCGCCCGCCATCTCCGGAGCGACCTCGCCAGGGCTCGCCAACGCCATCTTCACCGGCTCAAGCCAGTCGGACGGCACCTACTTCCTGGAGGTCACGGCAGGCTCGTACTACATGAGCGCCTATTACCCGAAGATCGACCCCTACACCGGCGCCTATCAGCTCAAGCTCAAGACCAAGACCCCGGCGCAAGTCACCGTCACCGCCGGTCAGACGACCCCCAACATCGACTTCACCGGAGCGTGGCCGTGAGAAAACGCCCCTCCCGCGCCGGCTTCACCCTGACCGAGGCCATGATGGTGGTCGCGATCCTCGGCATCCTCGCCTCGGTCTCCGCCCCGCTCCTCCTGCAGATGACCAACTTCTGGAGGACGACCACGGCCCGCAATGAGATCGAGCGCGACGTGCGCATCTCGCTGGAGACCATCAACCGCTACCTGCGCCAGGCCAAGAGCGCCACGGTCGTCATCGACCGCTACTCGACCTCGACCCCCCCCTTCTCCCGAATCACCTTCACACCAGAGAAAGGAGGCACAGTCTCCTTCTACCAGGACGGCAGCAACCTTCTGATGACGCTCTCCAGCGCGACGATCGTGACCACCACCCTCTCCAAGCGGGTGGGCTTCCTCGCGTTCTCCTACCCTTCGACTTTCGACCCCAGCATCGTCTCAGTGGCCATCACCATGCAGGCCCCGACCTACCTGCAGCGCAAGAAAGCCCTGCAGCTCTCCATCCAGAAAGTGAGGATCATGAACTGATGACTTGGGGTCAGATCTTGAAATTCGAGTTTTCGGAAAGACAGGAAGGCAGTGCCTTGCCGAAAACTCGAATTTCAAGATCTGACCCCAGAAATGGGCAGGTCCTGGTGGGCGTGATCCTCCTCATGGTGATGATGGCCGTGATGGTGTCCGTCATGGTCATGTACACGCAGAACGAGGCCAAGTGGTCCGTCAAGCAGACCGAGAACATGGCCGCCTTCCAGCTCGCCGAGGGGGGCATCGACCGCGGCTACCGCAAGGTCTCGGAGAGCACCAAGACCTGGGCCAACGGCCAGCTGGGGATCTTCCCCGCGGGCTACAAGCTCGACCAGGCCTACACGGACATGACGGGAGGCTGCTACACCATCGCTCTCTCAAGCGGCCCGGACAAGGACCAGGTCCGGGTCATCTCCATCTCCAGACAGTCCAAGGGCAAGGAGACCCGCGCCATCCAGGCCACTTACTCGAGCTCTCCCCTGGGCGACACCGCCATCTACGGGAAATCCGGCGTGACCATGGACGGCTCCCAGACCGACGTCAACTGGGGCGCCGTCATCTCGCCCAACAGCCTCACGGTCAACAGCAGGACCTATCCCCAGTTCTGGAGCTCCGGGAGCATCGACCTCGACACCAACGGCAACTCCCAGCCCAACTGCGACACGGACTGCGTGGGCTGGCACTCCTACGAGCAGGACATCCCGTCCGACCCCGGCATCGACCTCGACGGCTTCTACCAGGACGCCCTGTCCTCCGGCACCTACTTCGGGTCCAGCCAGTGCTGGGGAAAGAACTCGGGCACGGCCTGCGGCGTAGCCTGCAACACGACCTGCTCGGATGCGACCTCCTGCAAGACGGACAAGACTTACTACATCCTGGGCGACCTCTGCATCGAAGGCAAGATCTTCGTCCAGGGCCGGCTCATCGTGACCGGGTCCATGACCCTGCCCAACGGCAACGCGGGCTACGGGGAAGAGAGGGCGCCCCTGCCCCCCAAGGCCTGGAAACAGTACGGCCGCAACTGGGCTCAATACAGGGACATGGATATGGACTGCGGCGGCTCTTTCGGAGGCTCCAACTCCGACCCCGTGGACCCGACCGCGCCAGCCTCCTTCCCAGGGCTCTCTTCATCTTACAAAGCCGTGTCCGGCGGCGTGGACGCCGCCTCCAGCGGCCAGAAGTGCCTAGGCAATGTGGTGGCCAAGGGCTTTACTTATGTCGGCGGCAACCTCAATCAGATCGGCGGCGCAGGCGGCGCGGACTGGATCGGCGCGGTCTACGTGGCCGGATCGGTCAACATCACGCCCAACACCCTGCACGTCTGGTACTGGGACGACGCCGGCGACTACATGAAGACAACGAGCGTCATCCTCACCCGCGAGTCCTGGATCGACCTGCCCGAACGGCAGTGGCCGAGCAACCTCACCTGCACCTACTGACTTGACGGCCGGCGAAGCGGGCCGTCAGGTCAGATTTGATAGAATCCCCGGATGCCCAAAAGGCGCGGCCTTTTCATCGTGATGGAAGGCCCGGACAAGTCCGGGAAGTCCACGCAGGCCAAGCTTCTGATCCAGGCCCTGCGCCGTCAGGGGCGTTCCGTGGTGCACACGCGCGAGCCTGGCGGCACGGTCCTGGCTGAGGACGTCAGGGAGATACTGCTCCGGCCGGACCGGCGCATCGCCCCTTTGGCAGAGCTGCTCCTCTATGAGGCTTCCAGGGCCCAGCATACGGCGGAGACGATCCTGCCTGCGCTGCGCTCCGGCAAGATCGTCTTGTCGGAGCGCTACAGCATGGCGAGCCTCGCCTACCAGGGCTGCGCCCGGGGCCTTGGGCTGCCCGTGGTCCGGACCTTAAACCGCATCGCCTCCTTCGGCCTGGTCCCGGACCTGACCCTGGTACTCGACATCCCGGAGAGCGAGTTCGGCTCCAGGCCCCGAGGGAGCCTCGACCGCATCGAGCTGGAAGGCGCGGCCTTCCGCAAGAGGGTGCGGCAGGCCTACCGCAGGCTCTCCCGCACCGAGCCCCGGACGGTCCTGGTCAACGGCCGCCTTCCGGTGGAGGACCTCCGCCGCCTCATCCTGAACAGGGTCGAGCGCTTGCTGGCCAAGGCGGGCCTCTAGAGCCATGGCGTTCTCCGACGTGAGAGGCCAGGACCGGCCGGCCGCCCTCCTGGCTAGGACCCTCGAGAAGGGCCGCATCCCCTCGGCCCTGCTCTTCCACGGCCCCGAAGGCGTGGGCAAGACCATGATGGCGGTCGAGTTCGCCAAGGCCATCCTCTGCGAAGGGCGTCCCATGGACCCCGCGGGCTGCTGCGGCTCCTGCCATTCCTGCGCTTCCGCGGCCAAGAACGTCCACCCGGACCTCAAGCTCGTCAACGCCATGTACCAGGCGGCCCTTCGCGAGGAGGACCCGGCCAAGCAGAAGACCCTGCGCGTGGACACGATCCGGCACCTGCGCAAGGACATGGAATTCGGCTCCATGATGGGCTCCTGGAAGGTCGCGGTCCTCGCCGCGGCCCACACCATGGAGATCGCAGGCGCCAACGCCCTCCTCAAGATCATCGAGGAGCCGCCGCCCAAGACCCTCTGGATCCTGGTCGCCTCCCGCAAGGAGGCCCTCCCCGGCACCGTGCGCTCCCGGTCCTTCCCGGTCCACTTCAACCCCCTTCAGCCCTCCGTGGTCCGCGGCATCCTGGTGGAACAAGGGATCGAGGGACGCCAGGCTTCCGCGCTCTCCGAGGTCTGCGACGGCTCGGTCTCGCGGGCCCTCGAGCTCCACGAGGCGGGCCTGCCCGGCCCGGACCTCGACCCCTTCGATGCCGCGGCAGGACTGCCGCGCGAGCTCTACCTGGCCCGCGCCAAGGTCGAACTCTCCATCTTCTGCCTCGAGCAGTCCCTGAGGCTGCGGCTCGAGCGCGGCTCCGTGCGCTACACCCGCGCCGCCCCGGCCTTGGAGAGCCTCACCAACCTCAGGCGCGACCTGCGCGCCAACGCCGACCCCGGGACCATCCTGACCCTGGCCCATCTTGCGGTCGAAAGGACGGACACATGAAGAAGTTCTACATCACCACCCCGCTGTACTACGTCAACGCGGCCCCGCACATCGGCCACGCCTACTGCACGGTCGCGGCCGACGTGCTCAACCGCTTCATGAGGGGCCAGGGGCATGAATCCTTCCTCCTGACCGGCACGGACGAGCACGGCTCCAAGATCGAAGCCGCCGCCACGGCCGCCGGCATGACGCCGGAAGCGTGGGCGGACGAGTACGCCGCGAAGTTCCGCGGCCTCTGGACCCATCTCGACATCCGCCACGACGATTTCATCCGCACCACCGAGCCCAGGCACGCGGAGTGCGTCCAGAAGGTCTTTGCCTCCCTCCAGGAGAGCGGCGACATCTACAAGGGCCACTACGAGGGCTTCTACTGCGTCTCATGCGAGACGTACTTCACCGCCACCGACGCCCCTGAGAAGGACGGCAAGCGCTTCTGCCCCAACACGGACTGCGGCAAGCCCCTGCAGGTCGTGGCCGAGGAGAGCTACTTCTTCATGCTCTCCAAGTACCAGAAGCCGCTCCTCGACCTCTACCGCTCGAGGCCCGGCTTCCTCAGCCCCAGCCACCGCGCCAACGAGATCATCCGCTTCGTGGAAGGCGGGCTCCAGGACATCTCGATCTCCCGGACGAAGGTCAAATGGGGCGTCCCTGTCTTGAACGACCCGGGGCATACGGTCTACGTCTGGTTCGACGCGCTCATCAACTACATCAGCGCCGCGGGCTGGGGCAAGGACGACGCCGCCTTCCGGTCCCGCTGGCCCGCGAACGTCCATATCGTGGGCAAGGAGATCTACCGCTTCCACGCCGTGATCTGGCCCGCCATGCTCATGGCGCTCAAGGTCGAGCCCCCGGCCATGGTCTTCGCGCACGGCTGGTGGACCGTGGCAGGCCAAAAGATGGGCAAATCCCTGGGGAACTTCGTGGATCCGCGCGACGTCACGGCCGAGTACGGCGTGGACGCCTTCCGCTACTTCCTCATGCGGGAGGTCCCCTTCGGCAACGACGGCGACTACTCCCCCGAGTCCATGCGCAAACGCTACAACGCGGACCTTGCCAACGACCTCGGCAACCTGCTCAGCCGCGTCGTGCAGATGGTGGACAAGTATCTGGAAGGCCAGCTCCCGGCCGGCAAGGACCTCAGCAAGGCCCCCCAGGCCAGCCAACTCACGAACGAGGCCGGAGCCTTCGGCGCGGCCATGAAGAGGCTGGCCTTCTCCGAGGCCCTGGGCATCGCCTGGGCAGGCGTGGGCCGGCTCAACGGCCACGTCAACGCCACCGCGCCATGGACCCTGGCCAAGACCGACATGGACAAGACGCGGGAGATCCTCTGCGACCTCGTCATCTCCCTGCGCATCATCGCGGGCTGGATCGAGCCGTTCATGCCCCAGACCGCGGCCAAGATGCAGGCCCAGCTCGGCGTGCGCCAGTTCCCGGACGGCCCTCCCGCGGAAAAAATCCAGAAAGGACCGCCGCTCTTCCCGCGCAAGTAAGCGGGGGACCCTCCTTCAGCGGCCGGAGCACTCCTCCGCGACCGCGTCGAGGAACCGGACGTCGCCGGGGGGAATCCCCAGCCGGGCCGCGGCGCCGCCCTTCCCGCCATGGCCGAAGAGGACTGCTGCCACGACCCGGGAAGCCAGATAGGAACCTCTCGGAGCCGCATGCCTTCCGTCCGCCGCGTGCAGGTCGAGCCCCGGCCTCTTCTCGATGGCCGCAGCCCATGCCGAGCCCACGGCCGCGACGACCGCGCCAAGCTCCGCGCCCAGGTCCCGGTAGATCCGGCTGATGAGGTCCTGGTCCGCCTGCTCGCCGCGCTGAGCCCATGTCATGAACAGGACCGGCCGGGCCCCTGCTTTCCGTATCTCATCGTTGAAGAGCCGGACGCTGCGGGCCATCCCCTCTGCGTCGGCCAGGGGCCGCGTGCTCTCTTCCTGGAGCACCACGAAGTCCCATGACCGCGAGCGGATGAGCTCGACCGCGCGTCCGTCCTCCCAGTGGTCCTGCAGGGTCTTGCCGTCCCCGACGACCTTCTCGACCGCCACACCGCCCGGCCCCAGGGCCGAGACCAGGCCGGGGACGTCGTTGAGCACCCGCCGGTCCCCGTTGCCGCCTTTCTCCTCGCAGGTCAGGCTGTTTCCAATAAAGAGCACGGCCGGCGCGGGCTCGACCACCTCGCCGCGGCCGTCCGACAGCCGCAGGGTCCGCCGGCAGAGCCGCCGCAGGAGCTCCAGGTCGTGGGAAGCGGCCAGGAGGGTCTTGCCCTGCCCCCCCAGTCCGGCGAAGGCGGCCTCGCACTTGGCCTGGAACGCGGCGTCGCCGACCGAGAGCGTCTCGTCGAGGAGCACGATGTCCAGGTCCGCGTGGAGCGCCGTCGAGACCGCCAGGCGGCCGGCCTGCCCGGTCGAGAGCTCGGCCAGGCGAAGCTCCGCGCGGGCGCCAAGCTCGGCGAAATCGAGGATCGCGTCCCTGCGACGCAGGGCCTCCCGCCGCCGCAGGCCCATCAGGATCCCGCAGATCTCGATGTTGTCGAGCACGCTCAACTCGGGCTGAAGCCCATGACCGAGGCTCAACAGGGTGTTGGTGCGGCCGAAGGTCTCCACCCTGCCGCTCGTGGGCTCGAGGATGCCCGCGATGAGGGACAGGAGCGTGCTCTTGCCGGCCCCGTTGGGGCCGCTGATGCCGAAGCACTCCCCGGCCGCGACCTCGAAGGACACATCGGCCAGGGCCCAGGTGTCGGCCCCGCGGTCCAAGCCGCGAAGCCTCCCGACCAGAGTGTCATAGCGCGGCAGGGTGTGCCGGAAACGCTTGCAGAGCCTCTCCGCCCGCACCGCGGCTCTCACAGCCGCTCCACGATCCCCCGGCTCAGGCGGGGAAAGGCCAGCACGCCGCCGGCCAGGAGCGTCAGCGAGACCGCGGCGGCCGGCGCCAAAACCGCCAGGGACGTCGGGGGGGGGCCGATGAGAAGTCCCCGCGTGGCTTCGATGACCGCGGCCACGGGATTGGCGTAGAGCATCAGCCGCCCCCCGGCTCCCAGGAGGTCGCCGGCATAGAAGACCGGCGTGAGGAAGAACAGGCCGAAGAGGGCGATGCCCCACGCGCGCTCAAGGTCCCGCAGGTGCACCGCGGCCACGGAGAGCAGGCAGGAAAGGCCGGCGGCCAGCGCGGCCTCGACCACGATGATCCCCGGAAGGAGCAGCCAGCCCGCGCCGGGTCTCAAGCCCAGAGCCAGGAGCCCGACCAAGAGCACCAGCCATTCCAGGAGATGGGACAACAGGATGGCGACCACGGAGGAGAGGACGATCAGGACGCGGGGGAACCTGAAATGGGAGATGAGGCCCGCCTTCCGGCGCAGGCTCGTGAGCCCCCCGCTCGTCGCGGCCGCGAAGAAGTTCCACTGCACCACGCCGATGAGCAGGTAGGCCGCGTAGTTCTCCACCTTCGACCCCATCATGCGGGTGAACACGGCGTAGAGGATGAGGAACATGAAGAGCGGATGCAGGAGGGTCCAGAGGAAGCCGCCCAGGGTCCCCTGGTCGCGCAGGCGGAATTCGGTGCGCGTCAGCATCCAGAAGAGGTCCGCATACCGGCCCATGGGGGAGATTCTACCTCTTAGGAACTTCGAGCGCGGACTCGACGAAGTCATGGCAGGCCCAATACGCATGCTCCGCTGTGCGGCCCCCGGCCTCGGGAGCGATGGAGGAGAGCAGCCGGGCTTCGCCCGGGAACTCCCGCAGATAGACTCGAGACAGGTGGTCGAGGTTGAAGAAGGGGACGGCGGTCCGGCGCTCCGACAAGAGCCGCAGTCCCATGGACCGACTCAGGAGGTAGTGGAAGGCTGCTCGGGCGTTGAGCGCGGCCGAGGGCGCGGCCAGCCAGCGCCTGACCAGGGTGAAGTGGCTGAGAGCCTGTTGGGAGGCCTCAAGCACGAGCGCGGGCGGCGGCGGCGGAGCGCTGATGTCCCCCCAGGCGAACTGGCAGCGGGCCGGGACCAAGCGTCCGGCCTGCGCTGCGCCGTTATCGAGCGATGCCACGGGGTTCTCGAAGAAGGCGAGCCCGCGCCACAAGCGCCAGAGCCGCCTCGAGAGGAGGATGGTCACCCCTCCTTCAGGCCCGGCGCCAGCAAGGGACCGGCCCAAGCCCGGGCCTGAGACCGAATCATCCGCCAGGATGGCGTACGACGGATAGAGGTCGCTCAGCAGCGCCCCGCTCAGAGATGCGCCGAACTGACCGCGGAGACCCTCGAGCTGGGGGCTCCATCGCTCAAGGGTGGCGCCATAGCCTCCGCCAGACCCGTCCCCAGGCAACGGCTCAAAGCTGAGGTCCCCAGCGTTCCGGTTGAAACGGCTCCAGAGGTCCTCAGCGTCCGCCGCGCTCCGATGCATGACCCCAAGGAGGAGCGCCCAGAGCTCGGCCTGCTTGCCGGCCGACCCCTCCTGGTCGTTGAGCAGCTCCTGAAGAGGCGCGCGGCATTCGGCCGCGGCTCCCATGCCCTCCCAGAAGGCCCTCCGGGACGGGACCAGAGACGCGGAATCAGCGCCTGAAGGAAGGTGGCGCAGCAGGTCCACCCCTGCCTTGAAGAGCTGGGCTCGCCGGAAGGCCCACGGATAGGCCGGCCGATGCAGGAGCCATTCGATGAGGCGAGAGTACGCGTAGGCGCATTCGGTCCACGATGCGACATGGCACTTGAGCTCAGCGGGACGGCTCGCGGACTTCCTGCCGAGCGCCCTGGAAAGCTCCCCGCTGCGGACCCCCCCATGGCTCAAGTACGCGTCGAGCTCGAGTCCGGTCATCACGACCGTCTCGCCGATGATGGGGAACACGGCCTTCAATCGGCCGTAGGCCTTCCAGAAGCCCTGAAGCCAGCTCTTGCCGGACTCACCGGTCAGGGAGCGGGCGATGACCACGAAATCAAGGTCGCTGACGCCGGGGATAAGGTCTCCGGC
This sequence comes from Elusimicrobiota bacterium, assembly GCA_041662295.1. GTDB lineage: Bacteria > Elusimicrobiota > Elusimicrobia > UBA1565 > UBA9628 > JACQWX01. Next base: position 9,546 of record JBAZSR010000008.1, read on the forward strand.
CTTCCACCCGCGCCAGGTCGAGCAGGACACGACATTGCCGACCAGCGCAGCCAGGAGCCGGAAGGCTCGTTCCCCGGCATGATAGCCCGCCGCGTAAACCTGCCGGAAGCCCGGGAGCTTGTTCGTTGCCAGCACGAACCTGAGGAGCAGCGAGTCCTCCTGAGACCACGCCGGCCCTGCGCCGGACAAGAGCCTGTCGTCCACGGAGACCTCGGCCCGGTCCTCCACCACGATCGGAGGCCCTGAGTAGCGGAAGAAGCGATGCCTCCCGGCAGAGGCATGGACCGCGATATCCGCTGGACCCTCGACCGTCAGGTCCGCGAAACCGCCGCGGCCGCCGGACAGGATCATCCCGACTTTGCAGTCCATGATCCGAAGGCTCCGGACCTCCGCCTCGCCTGCCGTCAGCACCAGGCCCGCGGCCGCCCCGCGGACCTCCAGGCCATCGATCACAAGGCGTCCCCCGGAACAGACGACGCCTCCCCAGGAGACCGGACCGCAGATGGAGGCCTGCGCCCCGGGCACGCCCTCGACGATGAGACCGCCCCGCACGAGCAGCCGGGAGGAAGGACTTTCGCAGACGATCCTCGTCCCTGCCGCGATGCGCAGCGTCGCCCCTGCTTCAATCACCACCTCAGCCGCGACCCGCACCTTCCCGCCCCAGGTCTCGTCACTGCTCACGACCCCGGAAAGCCCTTGCGCCAGGGCGGCCGCGGCTTGTTGGGAGTTCATCGGGAGGCCGGGATCCTTCCAGCGGCCACGGCCTCGATGGAAGGCGCAGGCGGGTCCGTGCAGCGCGCCTTAAGCTCGTCGAAGAGCATCCTCACCCTCTCCCGGAAAGACTCCGCCCTGAAAGCCAGGCTTCGCTTCCGCGCGGCCGCTCCGACGCGGCGGAGAAGGCCAGGCGAGTCAGCGACCCGCGCCGTGGTCCGGACCAGCCCGTCGATGGAGTCGACCAGGAAGCCGTCCTTGCCGTGCGTGATGATCTCCGGCTGTCCCCCTCCGTTGAAGACCACTGGCACGCAGCCGTTCTGCATGGCCTCGGCCGTTGCCATGCCGAAATGCTCGAACAGGGCCGGGTTGCGCTGGCCCACGCCGCAGAGATGCCAGAAGATCTTCGCTGAGGCGTAGAGGCGTCGGAGCGCCGCGGCCCCGATGTTGGGCTTGATCTCGATCGGCAGGTCCGGACCCGCCTGCAGGTGGGCCGCGATCACCTGCTTGAGGTACCTGTTCCCAGGGATCGCGCCGCCGCAGATCACCAGCCTCCATCGGCGCGCCATGTCCGGATGACTGCGGCAGAGCCGGGCGAAGGCCTCCACCATCTCGCGCTGGCGCTTGCTCCCGCCCTCCTCGAATCGCGCGACCGAGAGGATGATGTCCTCCTTGGGGAGGACGGCGCCGTTCATGTCGATGGGAGGATTGAGGAGCATGTGGGGCCTCAGTCCCCAGAGCCTCTCCATCCAGCGGGCCGTGAAGGCCGAGTTGTTGAGGATCACGTCGTATTCGTCAACGTACCACGCCCGGTTCTTCTTCTGGTCCGGGAAGTGGCAGACGAACACGGAGGCAAGGGAGGCCCTGGGCCTCACGCGGGAGAGCATGTTCGCGTTGACGAAGATGTCGTAGCGGGAACTCTCGCGGCTGACCGCGTCGAAAGGGTTGCGGCTAGGGTCGCGGAAGCGCTCCGGGTCGATGGCGCCGCCCTCGAACGCCGGCAGTTGGATGATCCTGATCGGGAAGTCGACCCGCACCCCGTGCCAGCGCGAGAGCGCCCCCCTGTCGACCGCCCGGTTCCCTATGTACTCGACGTCGAAGCTCCCGGCCAAGGCGCGCGCCATGGTCATGACGTACTTCTGGCCGCCACCCATGAAGTGGAGGGCGTGGTCATAGAACCCGACGCGGAGCTTCTTGTCTCCGAGCATCACCCTCCAGCGCCGGACCAGGCCCGGGCCCGCCTCCGGGCCGAGGACCGCGGCCACCCAAGCGACCGCGCGATCGCCGATTTGGCGCGCCTCAGGCCTCGGGCACGATCCCAGGAGCTTGGCAAGCACGCAGGGCATGACAGCGGCCAGCCAGGCCAGCCTCCCCTTCCGGCGGCCTTCCGCGAACTGCGACTCGCGGATGCCGGCCGCCAGCTTGGCAGGGAAGTTCTTCGCGATGTGGAGCAGCCGGTTCCGGCTGTTGAAGAAAAAGCCGACGCCGAGCCTGCCCGCCGTGGCTCCCCGGCGGTGCCGCGCCCGAGCCCGCGGCTCGTACAGGATCTTCCAGCCCCTTAGACGGAGCCGATGGCAGAGGTCCACGTCCTCATGATAAAGGACGAAGTCCTCGTCAAGGAGGCCCTCCTCCAGGATTGGCCGCCGCCTGAAAAGGCTGGCGCAGAAGCTGACGCTGGGCACCTCTCCCGGGGCGTCGAACTGGCCTCGGTCCTTCTGTCCGAAGCCCCTGTCCCGGACGCGGAAACGCGGGAGGTGCCGGTGTCCGGCGCTGTTGATGCGGCCGTCCGAAAGGAGGATCTTCCCGGACACGCCGGCAGCCCAGGGCTCCCGCTCCAAGGCGACCACGAGCTCCGTGAGCCAGGACGGCTCCACCACGGCGTCATTATTAAGGAAAGCGACGTACGTCCCCCTGGAGAGGCGGATCCCCAGGTTGTTGGCCCTGCAATAGTTGTTGCCCTTGCTCCGCAGGACACGGACCCAGGGGTACCTGCGGGCCAGGAACCCGGCTGTCCCGTCCGTGGAGGCGTTGTCCACCACAATGGTCTCGACGGACTTCCGGGGATAATCCAGGGCCCGCACAGAGTCGAGGCAGGCGCAGAGCAATGCCTTACCGTTGTGGGTCGGCACGATGATCGAAACCTTGGGCTGGGCCATCGGAAATCGCCTGACCGATATGATAGATAATCTGCGGGGACCGGAAGGCGCAGGGATCAGCGCCGATCAACGAGAAGACGGCTGATATCGCGATGGATCAGCCGGGCCGCGAGCCGATGTCCCTGCTCGTTGAAATGGGATTCATCAGCGAATAGGTCGGCCCTGTCCTTGAAGGGCACGTGAAGGTCGATCAGGGGGGTTCCCGCCTCGCGTGCGACCTCCCGCGTGGCCTCGACATACGCGTCCGCGTGATACATCCACCACAGGGGATCGTCACCCCGCCCGCCCACGAAAGGCCGCGTCAACAGGACAGGGACGGCCCTAGCCTGCCGCGCCAGGCTCACCATCTCCCGCAGATTTCTCTTGTAGCGGTCGAGGCCGACACGATGGACGAGGTTGCCCTTCCCGCGGGCCCGGTTGCGCAGGGCCGCAACAAGCCGCAGGAGCCTCAACCGCGACAGATCGGCTTGCCGATGTTCCGCGAAATCAGCGTCCGCGACTGCGACGAGATGGGCGTCGTTTGCGCCGAAGCTGATGAGGACCATGTCCGGAGAGAACCCCAGGGCCTCGGCCAGACGCCCGAGCCCTTGAAAGGAGGAATACCCGATGACCCCCGCGTTCTCGACGACCACGCCGGGGATATCCCCGCGAAGGAACTCCTCGAGATAGGAAGGCCAGTTGGGTCCATCGACCTCATCCCACCCGAGCGTGTTCGAGTCGCCGACCGCGAAGACCAGCACCTCTCCGGCTCTCTTCTCGACTGCAAGCTCCCGGCCGCGGAACCCGGCTGAATTGAAGACCCCCTCCGAAGGCTTGGGCTTCCAGATCAGGACCGGATCCGCGGTGAACCGCTTGTCCTTGAACGCGTGATGACCCCGCCAGTCGTTCCTGGCCGCAGCGCGGCCCTCCTTGATGGTCAAGGGGGATTCGCGATAACGGGCCAGCCGGAGACCTGCTTCAGCGAGGACCAGTGCGATGCCCATCGCTGCCGCGGCCGCCGCGATCCTCATACCGGCTCGATGGCGCGTGGTCAACGTCATGTCCGAACTGACTTCATCCACAATGACCGGGCAACAGAGGCAGATTGCCGCCCAGTCGTCTCCCCAAGGCCCTTTCCGACTGAGAAGCGCAGGCGCGGATGCTCCTGCACGACCCGCTCGAGCGCCTCTGCCGCGCCGCTGCCCCGACGTCTTGCCAAGGCGCGGCACCTGGAAAGGCAGAGCTCCAGGGACGCTTCAAGGTCCCTCCTCGGCCTGGCCGCACAAGCCTCCCGCCGCACCGGCGCGTAAGCGGCTCCGAAAGCCAAGTCATGCCTGATGACAAGCTCGTCAAGAAGCTCGGCAGGGAGCCCCTTCACGGATCTGTTGGCGCTGCTCGCGCTCGAGGGGTGCACCCGGAAGGTGGAAAGGACCTCATTGGTCCACCGGAGGCCGTGGTGGACAGCGACCCTGGCGAAGAACTCCCAGTCAGCCAGGCAGGCCAGCCTCGCGTCGAAGAGACCTCTCCGCTCGAAAGCCGCCCTGGACACGAGCGCCGCGACAGGCTCGCCGATGCAGTTGGAGGCCGGGTGGGAGAGCATGACTGCCCGGAACTCGGCCGCTGTCGCGAAAGTCCTGCTAGGAAAATGCCGATGGAGGCTGTGTTTCCGGGCAAGGCTCTGGTAAAGCCGCTGGACCGGCCGGGACACGCCTTGCTCGAACTTCAGCCGCCGGCGACAGACCGCCAGGGCCCCGCCCTGACGAACGAGTCCAAGGAGCTGTTCCACGCACCTGGGATGAAGGACATCGTCCTGAAAGACGAACTTGACCCATTTGCCGCGGGCCAGGCTCACGCACCTGTTCCAGTTCAAGACCAAGCCCTTGCGGCGGGGGTTGCGCAGGAGCCTGGCGGCCGGGTACCCCTTGAGCCTCTCCTTGAGGAACTCGAAGGTGCCGTCCGTAGACATGTCATCCACGACAACGAGCTCGAAGCCCTGGAAGGTCTGCGAGAGGACGCTCCCGAGGCACTCTTCAAGATAACGCATCCCATTGAAGGTCGGGATGCAGACGCTCACAAGGGGACGCGCTGGCACTGCAAATCCCACCTAAGAGCGCCGGACCGGACCCAGAAGGTCAGCGTTGAGGTCCCTGAGGATGGAGAGGGCCGCGACCAGATGCCGACCCTGCCGAGGCCTGTCCTTGCGGTTGCCTGGAGGCTCCACGCGGATGGGCAGGCCGCCTCCGAAGAGGCGCATGGCCGTCTCTTCCTGAGGCACGAGACCTTCATCAAGCTTCACCCCATGACGCTGCTGGAAGCGCCGCGCCAGGGCCTGGCCCGCCGGGCCGCTGCGGGAGTGCAGCATGGAGCGCAGGTGCACCCTGTAGCGGGCCAGGACCTCGGGCACCAGGATCCCCTGGCCCCGGACACGCGCCAGGCGCAGCCAGAAGTCGTAATCCTCCCAGCCGCTGGTCAGGCCAGGGTCATAGCCGCCTGCCCGCTTCCACGCGGAGCAGCGGATGAGCGCCATGGCATCGAGGTAGGCCCTCTTCTTGAGGAGGCCGGGGTCCCAGGGCTTGACGTTCGCAAGCCCGTCCTCCTCCCCGAATCTGGCGAGGTAGGAATAGGCGAAGTCGGCCCTGCCCGCTTCCAGGGCATTCAGGAGCCTTTCCAGGCACGAAGGGAGAATGGCATTGTCCGCGTCCAGCACAAAGACATGGGGCGTCCGGCTAAGGCTGAAGGCAAGGTTGCGGCCTTCGGACAGGCCCGCGTTGGCGGGCTGGACCGCCAGGGTCCACTTGCGGAACCTGCTCCCATGCCGCTTGAGCCAGGCTGACGCAGCTGAGACGGAGCCGTCGGTCGAGGCATCGTCGACAACGACGAGGTCGAGCGGCCCCAAGGTCTGCCCCGCAACGGAGTCGAGGCACTCCGGCAGATAGCGGCGATAGTTGAAGACGCTGACAGCGACCGTGACCTTGGGGCTCAGGCCATGCGGGCCTGGCTTGACCAGGAGTTCGGCCTTGGGCCGCACCCCTGGCTTTGGTTCATCCGGTGCAGGCCGCGGTCCCGCCTTGGGGCAGCGGGACGGAGCAGTCAGCGCCTCCACCGCGGGCGCGAGGATGTCCGCCATGCAACACCGGGTGGAGAAGGTCTCGAACCCTTGGTCCGCGGTCTCCTGGGCCTGCCGCAGTCCCTTCCCGGAGACCAGCCTCCGGAGGAGCGCAGGGATGTCCGCGAGCGGAGCCTCCACGAAGTCCCGGCCCGGCCGGAGGAGCGGCTCTTGAGACACGGGCTCGGTCACGACCAGGCAGCGCTGTCCCAGGCCGTGCAGGGCGATCCGATGCCACTCGAAGAAGAGCTCCTGACTCCGGTGGATGTTCAGGCTGACCTTGGACCTCTGCTCAAGGCCAGTGAGGAGTCTCCCCCTCAGCGTCCCGGCTGACCCGGCATTGATGAGGCCGCGTTCATCAGCGAGATGCAGGGAAGCCCTGAGGCGCGAGAACGCGTCGGCGTGGAGCGAGAAGAACCTCCTGCGCCGGTCCGTCAGGCTCCCGGCGAAAAAGACGTCCAGCGGCCGATTCCGCAACCCCCACGAAGCAGGCCTGCGACGAAGGCTTGGGTCCACGAACACGGCCGGGTCCGGCTTCGGCAGTTTCAGGACCGGCTTGAACAAGGGAGACGCGGAGGAATAGCCCGGAGGGACATGCACGCAGGCCAGGCCCTGGTCCGCCAGCAAGCCCGCGGCCCGGCGGTCCAGGTGCCAGACGGCCCGGGCCTTCGGGAACAGGCCCAGGGCCAGAGAGTAGAACCTGCACCCTGGCTGCTCCGCTCCGTAGAAGACGAGGTTGCGGGGCAGAGGCCCTCGCCGCAGGCTGGCGCCCGCGCCCATGAGGAAGAACTCGTGGGGAGCCACGACCACGTGCCAGTCCGCTTCCGCGGCAAAGCCGTTTGACTCATCAGCGGAAGCGGCTTCGAGCCCCAGCTCCCTCAACCCGCAGGCCAGGAGGTCCCGGATCTCCTCGAAGAATGAGTTGCCAAGACTGCTTGCATAGACGATGAAGCGGGGCGTGACAGCCATGGGAAGACTATTGTAGCAGTCCCAACGACCTCCAAAGCCCAGACTCCTTCCCAAGGATCTCGGCGATGAGCTTATTGGCCTGCGAGCCGTAGTGGGTGTTGTCGCGGCCCCTGTCGAGGTCATCCGGACTTGCCTTCAGGAGCTCCCCCATCAGGTCCATGACAACGAGGCCCCCCTGGCCTGCGGCGGACCTCAGGCCGTCGTAGCTTGCGCGGAAGGAGGCGTCGCTCCTGTAGCGCTCCACATCCTCTGGCTGGGGCAGCAGAACGAGGACGAACCTCCGGCCTTCCTGCTCAGCGGTCTGCCTCATCCTCCTGATCACAGCGAGGCTGATGGACACGGCCTCGGAATCCGGACTCAGCATGCCCTCCGCCAACGCCGTCTCAGCCGAGCGATACCAGGCCCTGGCCAGCAGATTGTACAGCACGGACCAGCCGACCAGAGGCGGGGACTCGTGCTTCGTCCTGAAGTAGAACCTGTCGTACGCCCGCTCATGCGCGATGAAGCGGCTGCTGAGCACCGGGCTGTTGTCCTCTCTGAACTCCTCATAGCTCGCGTAAGGGCTCCTGACCAGTTCCAGGATCCCGCCCTTGATGATGAAGCGCGGCATGGGCGGGCTGGCCTGCCAGCCGGCCAGGCCCCTGTAGACATTGACCTCCCGCCAGGGGTCCTCGGTCGGGACGAAGACGAGCATGACAGCGTCGTGGTCGGCTTTCGTCCTCACGCGTTCATAACGCAGCAGGCACTGCCCCATGCTGTAGCCGTCCACCCCGAGGTTGACGAATTCCACGCCACTGCCCTTTGCGTTGAGATGGTGGGGCCAGGCCTCCTCCTGGGACACCCTGCTGCAGTTCGTGAAGGAGTCCCCGAACACGAGCACGCGCCGCTTTCCCTTCGGCACGGCCTTGGCAGTAGGGCTTGCGGACCTAGCGCCGATGTTGTTCGACCGCCACCACCTATTCGGGGACGCCGCGTTCTCTTTCGGCACGTAACCCAGGTCCGGGTCAGCCTCGAACACCCCCCACAAGTCCTCGGCAGCAAGCTCC
>JBAZSR010000008.1:17522-43809 GCA_041662295.1 Elusimicrobiota bacterium
TGCGGGGAGGCCGCGGGAGCAGGGCTTGGGCTGACTGGGATCGAGAAGGGCGGGAGCGCCCTTCCCAAGAGCACGCCCCAGCAAAGGTCCGAAGGCTCCAGGAGGAGTCTTGCTCCGACCTCGAACGCAACGAAGCCCGCGAGCAGGGCCCCGCACAGCAAACCCAGTCGGCCGGCCAAGCTGTTCTTCATCGTCCGAAGAGCGCGCTCCTGAGCACCGCGGCCTTGAGCGGAAGGTCCTGGCACGCGAACCTCAGGAGGTCTGCCAAGCGGTTGTTGCGGAGATAGACCGAGAGGACGAGCTTTAGCTGAAGCCTCTTGAGCTGGCGGGCGCTGAGAGTCTCGAGCTCCACGCTGGCCCCCAGGTACCGGTCGAAGCGCCTCCAGTCCCGGGAGAGCAGGTGGTACCCCTGCTCGCCCTTGAGCGCCCACGCATAGACCTGGGTCCCAGGATAGGCGGTGATGACAGCCGCGCCAAAGCGCTCCGGGTTGAGGCGCACCGCGAGCCCGATGGTCCTGCCAGCGCTCTCCGCGGTCTCTCCCGGGAGCCCGAGGATGAACTTAAGCCATACCTTCAAGCCCGCGGCTCGGCTGGCCCGAACCGCTGCCTCGACCTGCGCTGTGGTGATGCCCTTGCCGGACCGGCGCAGGACCTCGTCATCGCCGGATTCCACGCCAAAGCAGACCCAGCGGAACCCGGCCGCCTTCATGAGCCCGGCAAGCTCGGGCGTCATGCGGTCCGGCCTGGTCTGGCCGAGGAACTCGATGTCCCGGCCGAGGCCGCACCCGGCAAAGCGGCTGAGCAGGTCCCCTGTGCGTTCAGGGTCGAGACCGAGGGTGTCGTCCTCGACATTGATGACTTTGGCATCGAACTGGGCCTTCAGCCAGCGAACCTCCTCCACCACGCTCTCTACAGGCCTGGGCCGCGGAGTCCTGCCCGTGTTGCGGCAGCAGAACACGCACGCGTAAGGACAGCCGCGCTCGGTCATGAGCGGGTATTCCCGCTGCCGCGGCCAGAGGTCCCACGCAGGGAAGGGGAGGCTCTCCAGGTCAGGAGGCTCAGGGTCTCGGGCTGATTGCCGGACCTCCAAGCCCGGCCCTCGCCAGTAGAGGCCGGGGACCGCTTCGACCGAGTCCCCAGCCTCCAGCCTGGCCAGAAGCTCGAAGAGGCTCTCCTCAGCCTGCCCTGCAAGGACATAGTCGATGCCCGGCGCCTCTGCCAAGGACTCCGAGGGCAGGGCGCTGGCATGCGGACCGCCGAGGATCACGACCGGCGGCTGGTCCTGCCTCTTGAGCTTGTCCGCGATCTCCGCGGCCAAGGGAAAATCGAAGGTCATGGCTGAGATGCCCACCCAGCGCGGCCGCTTCTCCATGATAGCGCTGACTGTCAGGTCAGTCGAAAGATGCCCCTTTGCCTTGGCATCCACCACTGACACGGACAGGCCCTTGACCCTGGCGCAGGCAGCGAGGTACCCGAGCCCCAGGGGAAGGTCCCGGCCCCAAGGCTGCTCGGCCCGCGACGCCATGCCCGGCCGGCAGAGCACGAGGCCGCTGGGCTGAGGCGTGCCAAAGCGCATCTCAGGGCTTCCCCGGCCTGGAGAGGAGCCAGAGTTCATTCTCCCCGTCGGTCCCGAGCCTCTCCTTGACCGTGAAGGGCTCCAGGAAGCGCTCAAGCCTTCCGGCGAGGACCGCGGGGTCCACGGCTTCCACGGCCGACATGTACTCCGGCGTCCAGCTCGGATTGGTTTTCCTGGCCACATGCATGGAATCGGCATGGACCGCGTCCACGTAGCGCCGGATGTCCCAGCCCTGCTTCATGGGGAAGATGACCCTGTCGTAGGTCTCGTTGAGGAATCCACCCCGGAGCATCCCGCCGAAGGTGCCCGTGGTCTCGAAGCGCCAGCCGTGAAGGAAGTCCAGCAGGTCGTAGGCATGATGGTTCTCGTGGATCCCGCCAGGAGACTGCAGGACCAGGACCCGCTCCTTCATCCCAGGGCCGGTCCCCATGGCCGCGACCCGCGATGCCGCGTCCCTGTGGCGGTCGAAGGGCACAGCATCTCCCTTGTGGTAGACGATCCCTGGGTCAGGCTTGAAGTAGGTCAGTTCATAGCCGTTGGAAAACCTCCACAGGCGGAACCGGCCAAGCCCGTCCCCTGCTCCGAACGAGGATGCCATGAACTGGAGCAAGCCCACTCCTGCCAGGACAATCATCAGGACCCTGCCTGCCTGCTGGGGCAGCCTATGGAGCGCCAGGCTCGACACGATGGCAGCAGCGGGCAGGATGGGGACGAAATAGCTCGGCTGCTTGAAGTGGGGCATGAAGAAAATGAGGGCCCAGGGAGCGAGGATCCACGGCACGAGCACCCAGAAGCCAGCCTCGCTCCTCCCCCGGAGAAGGAACCATGCCAGGGAGCAGAGGAAGAGCAGGAGGAATGGCGGGGACATGAGCGTCTCGGACAAGCCCAGCGTGTAGACCTTCCAGGAGTCGAACGCGTACCAGGGCCCGGACGCTTCGTGGAGGATCCCGGTCAATTCCTTGGCCATGATCACAGGCGCCGAGTAATAGAAGAAGACCAGGCCCGCGACCAGACCTGCGCCCAACGCCATGTTCGCGAGCTTGGCCTTGTCGAAGGACTTGGCCAGTGACACGGCCGCGGCTGCCAGGAAGACCGGGACGAAGTAGCCGGCGAACGTATCCTTGAGCAGGAGCCCTGCGGAGACGACGAGCGCCAGGACCAGGCAGGCCCTCCGTGAGACGAAGCCATCCGTCCTGAGGCCGGCCCACGCCGCCCAAGGCATGACGGCCATGACCTGGAAGTCGAAGCCTCCGTAGAGCCTGCTCAGCCCATAGACCGCGGGGTAGAGGGAGAAGAGGATCATGGCCCGGATGCCGACCTCCGCGGCATGGCCGAGGCCGCTCGACAAGGCCAGCACACCCAGGAGGGCGAGCGCTAGATACGCGATGTTCAAGACCCAGGTCACCAGAACGATGTCCCTGCCCGTGAGCAGGAAGCCGACAGCCGTGCAGAAGGAATGCAGAGGCGCGGGCCGCCACACGTCCTCGCTCAGGGTGGCGATGAACCGGGGCAGAGGGGTCCCTTTCCTGAGGTCCTCGTATTGGTCCATCGCGGGCACGAGGTGGCGCAGGTGGAACGGGAAACCCGCGCAGCGCTCACCGTTCTGCCGGAGCCAGACAGCGTTGGCCGCGGCATGGAAAGCCAGGACCCCTGCGAACACGAGCCAGACAAGGCGGCGGCCCTCAAGCATCGGCGTCGACCTCCGCGGGCACGCGTCCGGGCAGCGCCGAGGCCCTCCGGCGCAGGGAGGCCGCGGCCGGGTTCTCGTGGTGGATGCGGAAGGCCCCTTGGCGCCTGGGGAGGAGCCTTCCGAGCGCCATGTCGAGAAAGGCCAGGACCTTGCGCAGGAGCTCGGCCCAGGACCGGCAGGCCGCGAGGTGCCGCAGGATGAGGCTTGGCCGGAACGCGAACTTGAGATAAGCCTCGTGAGCGAGCCTGTCGAGCCTCTCGCTGGTTAGGCCGGAGAGCCAGGGCCGCGGAAGCTCGCGGTCGATCTCCCTGCCCGCGACCCAGTCGGCCCAGTAGTCCCTCCAGCCTCCGGCTTTCATGTCGCGCCACAGCCCTGTCCCGGGCTTGGCCAGGAGCTTGGAGAACTGCGCGTAGTCGAGGTCCAGGGACCGGCTGAACGCGGCAGTGGCCTCAGCCGAGGCCTCGGTCTCGCCTGGCACGCCCACCAGGAAGAACCCGAGGTTCTGGATGCCGGCCCGCCTGCTCAAGGACAATGTCTCGCGCACGGTCTCGAGCCTGATGCCCTTGCCCAACCGGTCGAGGGTCTCCTGGCTCCCGTGCTCGATGCCCCAATAGATCCTCCTGCACCCGGCCCCAGCCATGACCGAGAGGAGTCCGGCGTCCATGTTGTCCACGCGGGACCGGCAGGCCCAGGTCACGTCGAGCCCCCGCTCGACGATGCCTGCGCAGATGTCCAGCAGACGCTGGCGGCCGGCCGTGAAGTCGTAGTCGAAGATGTCGATCTCCCGGACGCCGTGGCGGCCGACGCACTCCTGCATCTCGTCGAGCACGGTCTTGGGGCTGCGCGGCGCGTAGGGCGTGCCCCCTGCCTCGCAGAACGCGCACCGGCGGGGACAGCCCAGGGAGGTCACCATGACCGTGAAGTTCTTGCGCTGGGTCGGGAACTCCGCGTAGAGCTCATTGGGCAGGAGGTCCCGGGCGGGGTTCGGGAAAAGGTCGAAGTCCACGGCCTGAGGATGCGGGTTGACCACGACCGAGCCGCCTCTCTTCCATACCAGGCCAGGCACGGACTCGAGGTCCGGATAGGGGCGCTCGAGCTCGCGCAGCAGGGCCGGCACCGTGTGATAGGCGTGCTCGAGGCACCCGAAATCGATCTCAGGATGGGACAGCGACTCCACGGGATAGACCCGCAGGTTGTAGCCTCCCACAAGGACCTTGGGCCTCATGCCGCAGGCCGAAAGCTCGGACCGCAGGTACGCCAGCCACGAAAGGGTCTCGGGGAACATGTAGGTCGTCATCATGGCGCCGATGACGTCCGGCCGCCAGCTCTTCAGGATGGAAGCGGCATCCTGCTTGGTCAGGTCCAGGGTCCGGCAGTCCACGATGATGACCTCATGGCCCGCCTTCCTGACCATGGAGGCCACCCAGGCCAGGGACAGGGGCGGGAACAGGCCGAAGTACTTCTGGACAGCCCGGAGGTTCTCCTCGTGGACCTTGTACGAGAAGGGGTTGAAGACGAGCGCTACCCTCACGACGCGGCCTCCTTGCGCACGATCCTCGCGATCCGCTCCATCACCGCGGGCCTCACGGCCTCGTGCCCCGGGATCTGGAGGCTGGCCTCGAGCATCCGGAGGGTGTTCGGAAAGGCCGCGGGATCCATGCCCAAGGAGGCAGGGCAGTGCCGCATGAGGCCGTGACCCGTGTCAACGCCCCGCCGCAGCAGCCGGCTCCTCAAGCCCTGCATGTCCTGGCTGAAGATGACGTTGAAATAGCGGTTGCCGCCGTCCCCATACACAGGCCTCGGCACGCCCGGACCCAGTATGGCGTCAAGAGTCAGGCCATTGGCCCTGCGCAGCCCGAGCCCGGCCTCCAGCCGGTCAAGGCCCCTGACGCCCACCATGGCCTGGACATTCGCGAGCCGGACATCGGTCCTGGCCGCGCTCACGGGCTTCCTGAAGAGCCGGTCATAGACAGCCGCCGGCTCGACGCCGAGCAGGTCCAGCAGGAGCAGGAGCGGGAAGACCGCGAGCGGAAAGACCGGCGGCCTGACCGCAGCGGCAAGGAGATAGGTAGAGGCGATCCGCAGAAGGATGTCAGCGGCCGAAGGATAGGGCGCGGCCTCCACGATGGCAACGATCCTCCGGGCCAGTTCCGGGTCCCGGGTCACGGCCATGCCGCCTCCAAAAGTCATGAACGGCTTGGTCGAGTGGAAGCTGAAGAAGGCGGCGTCCCCGACTCTGCCGACGTGCTCGCCATCACGCCTGGTCCCCACCGCATGAGCGCAGTCCTCGATGATTCTGATGCCCCGGCCTGCAAGGGCTCGTGCCAGGCCCGGAACATCGCTCGGGATGCCGAAGAGGTGCGCCACCACGACAGCGCGAGTCTTGTCCGTCACCCTGGCCAGGACGTCTTGGACAAGCACCCCCTGGGTCGCGGGTGAAACGTCCACGAAGACCGGGACCAGTCCCAGGGCCGCGACCTCCACAGGGACCGAGAGGTCCTCGTAGGCCGGCAGGATGACCTCTGCTCCAGCCGGGATGCGGCATGCCTTCAGGATGGCGCTCAGCGCGAAGCGGCCCGTGCCGGTCGGGACCGCGTGCCCGGCGCCGACATAGCGGCCGAACCTCTCGCTAAACTCTTCCTCGAACTCCCCCCGGACAAGGCTGCCGGAGACCACGCGTTTTGCGATGTCCCTCCACTCGCCTGGATACAGGCTGACCGTCCTGCGGCTCACTGGAAGGAACACGTCAGCCTCTCCCCTTGAGCAAGTCCATGAGGACCCGCCGGTTGAAGCGGAGGCCGCTGTAGAGGAGGTTTATCCTCAGCCTCGCTGAGCTGAAGCACGCGTCGCAGTCCGGAAGGGGCACGGAGGACAAGGCCGCTTCCAAGCCGTCCCTGAGGATGTTGGGGTGGACCCTTCCCTGCTCCCTGAGCCCGCAGACCATGACGTCGCCGTCGCTCTCGATGCGGCAGAAGAGCCTCGCTCCGGCGCAGTCGATCCCTTGGGACTCCGGCCACTTTCCCATGTAGGCCAGCTCCAAGCGCCCGTTCTCGAGACTTGCGCCGTCTTTTCTGCGCTCCGCGAGGAGCGCGAACGCGGCCCGGACGCGACCCGTTTCCGCGACCGTCTCATTGTCGCGGAGGCTGGAGAGCGCGTGGACATCCGCGGGCTGGAACGACAAGCGGACCCCTTTGGCAGCGGCGAAATCCAGGAGGTAATCGACGCAGTCCGTGTTGTACTTGGTCAGGGTGGCTGTCAGGGAGACAGGCACGCCCTGGCCCTGGATGAACTCGATGGCCCGCTCCACCCGGCTGTGGCTTCCCTTGGGCCGGATCTTCTCGTGCACCTCTGGAGGGCCATCGAGGCTCAAGCAGACATGATCCACGTGGCGCAGGACCTCGGGACGCTGCTCCACGAGCGAGCCGTTCGTGTTGACCCCGACGTGCAGGCCGAGCTCCCTGGCCCTGGCCGCGATTGCGGGAAGATCGTCGCGCAGGAAGGGCTCGCCTCCCGTGATCTGGAGGAACCGGGTCCCCAGCCCCCGCAGCCCGGCGAGCAGCTCGAAGACCTGCTCCGTGGTCAGCTCAGGCCCCGGATTCCTCCATCGGTCGCAATAGGCGCAGCACGAGTCGCACCTATTGGTGATAAGGTAGCTCACGGCCAGCGGCGTCCTCCTGCCGCAGACCGCGGCCAGCACAGCGGCCTTGCCTGCAGCGGCCCAATGCCCGAGCCCGAACCTCCTGCTCGGGCTCATCCAGGCGCCCCTGCGCAGCGGTGGAGGCACGCGCCAGCCTCCTTGCTCTTGAACGCGGCCCGGAGCCTTAGCGCCTTGGGGCTGTTCCACAGCTCTTCGAGGGTCGTGTCTTTGAGATTCCCAAGGGTGCCCCCCAGCAGGCAGCACCACCCCACGTCGCCTTCCACACCCACGAAGACCTGCTCCCACGGCCGGCGGCAGTCCTTATGCGAGGGCAGTGGCCTGCCGCTGAGCAGGCTCTCGATGGCCGCAAGGCCCCGCACATCGAGCTTGCCCCGAAGCTTGCGCTCCAGACCCCGGACCGCTGAAAGCTCCCGGAGGAGCAACGGTGAGCCCTTGGGCAAAAGGCTCGGGTCATGCATGAACTGCACCGCTGACGCGCCGAGCCGCTCCGCCAGCTGGACGAAATCGACCAGCTCGCGCATGTTTTGCTCGAGGACCACGAGGCTCAGGCGCACCTCGCAGGAAGCCGGTGCGCGTGAAACTGTCTCCCTGACGTTGGCCAGGACTCTGTCCCAATCACCCTTGGCCGTGATCTTCCGATACGTCGAGGGGGCCGCGGCATTGAGGGAGAAATTGACGAAGCGGGCGTGCTCGAGGAAGCGGGTCATCCACCAGCCCTCGAAGCGCTCGCCGTTGGTCAGAACGCCCAGCCTGACCCTGGGGTTGACCTGCAGCACGATCTCGGCGAATTCCCTGGCTTGAGGAAGCACCGTGGGCTCGCCTCCCTGCAGCACCGCTGTCTTCAGATGCGGGTACACGGGCCTGAGCTTCTCGCTGTAGACGCTCCGGTCAAGGGTCTTCTTGAAATCGGCTTGAAAGCACATCGCGCACCTGTGGTTGCACGCGTTGCCGAGATAGAGATGGAGTTCCCGGACCGCTGAGAGGCTCGAAGCACTGGCCGGCCTCCGGGCCTTGGGGCGGAGGGCCTCTGCCGGAAGAAGGCCGAGCCGGCCGAGCACCTGCCCACCCTCTCCCTCCAAGTCGAAATGCCTCACCCGAGCGCCTCCCCCCCGGGAGCCGGAGGCTCCTGCGCAGGCCGCAGGCAGGTCCGCGTCGTACTTCTTCCTGAAGCGGCCGGCCGCCGAGACCCAAGCAGCGTCGTACCGGCCGGTCGAGCGATGGCTGAGAAGGATGTCCCAGGCCGCCACGACCCGGTGGGTCCTGCGGACCTGCATGGCCAGATCCAGGTCGTAAAAATGGAAGCCGTCGAAGGTCTTCGCGTCGAACCTCACGCCGCGGCTTTGGCCGGAGGCGAAGAGAGCCCGCCGCAGGGCGAGGAATACTCCGTCCAGGGCCACGACCTCGCCGTCAGCGCGGTCCCAGGAGAAGACGCTCAAGGCCCGGGTCCCGTCAGGATGCTCGATCACGACGCGGCCCCTGAGGTGGGGAGCGCCGGCCGCCTCCCAGCGCAGGTCGCGCCGCCCCAGACGCCGGGTCCCGGCCACGCCGATGAGCCCGAGAGAAGGGTCGGCCCGAAACTTGCTCTCCAAGAGCCTGCCCCAGCCCTTGGCCAGGAAGTCCGCGTCCTCATGGACGAACACCAGGACCTCCCCCTTGGCACGGGCCGCGCCAAGGTTGTAGGCGGCGGCAAGGCCCATGCGGCCTCCGCTGTTGGGAACCCTCAGGTATTCGTGGCTGGCGCCGACCGTTCCGGCGACGTTGCGGCGGTGCGCCGAGGAGGACAATGGACTGGGGGACGAGACGATGACGCTCAGCATCCGGTCGGGGACGAGCCCCCGAGAACTAGTCCCCCTCAACGATGGAGAGGACCCCGTGCTTCTCGAGCTCGGGCTTGTTGTACTTCTTCTTGCCGCCGCGCGCCGACTGGCTGGCCTTGGCAGGCTGCTTCTTTTCGTCTTTCCTGGTCATCGCGCAGCTCCAAACATCATCATATCATTTCCGAAGCTTGAGGAAGGCGCAGCGCCAGTCCTCATGATGGAACACCCTCTTGAATCCGGCCGATTCTGCGGCCTTCAGCAGGCCCGGCTGGATGCCGAACCAACGACGCAGGTTCGCGCTCTCGAGCCTCATGAGCTCGGCCGCGGTCGACAGGTACCCGAGGCGCTCCGGCACCGGGAGCCTCGGAAGAATGGCCATGGCCCCCCTCCTGATGAGACTGGGCCGCGGCTCCACGCAGCAGAGCACGCCGCCGTCCTTCAGCAGGGAATACGCGTTGGCCAACGCGGCCGCGACGGCCTCGGCGGACCCGAGGTGGTGCAGGACCCCGAAGATCAGGATGCAATCGAACCTGCCGAAAAGCGCCGGGGACGCGTCGCGGCAGGAACCCTCGGTCATCGGGAGATCCCCGGCCAGACCCAGCAGGGTCCTGTTGGGCTCGATGCCCTGGACGTCGCGAAAACCGCGGGCCTTAAGAAGCTGGAGGAAGTCGCCGAGCCCCGCCCCGATGTCCAGGATCCGGCTGTCCCGCGGCAGGCTGTCGATGTCGAAGACCCTGAGGTAGCCAGCCAGCTTGCGGATGTTGTAGGGCCGGTGGCGGAGCCAGCAGTCCTCCCAGGTTTCCATGGCTCCGCTTCAGCGGGACCCCTCTCAAGCAGGAGGTACGCCAGGTGCCTGTGCCCTTCCGTGCCGAGATGATAGTCATGCTTCCAGAAGAGACCTGCTTTGCCGCGGACCTTGATGAGGTCCGCGGTCGCGTCCCAGTGAGGGATGCCCTCCTTCGTCAGCCAGCGCGCCAAGCCCTCGCGCAGGGACGCGTTGATCCCGAGGTCCGAGTCGGAGAGCCCCAGAAAGTCCCTCACCCGGTCCAGGCGCTCCTGGTCGGAGTCCCATTCCACATCGAGCTTGGTGGGCAGGAGGACCACGAGGAGCCTGATCCTTTCTTGCCGGCAGAGCCTGTCAAGCTCACGCAGGCGCTCCTGGGCGAAAGCCCGCGCGCGGCCGGCCATGGCCGGGAACGACTTGAAATAGACGACCTGATTGAGGGCCTGCCAGACCGCGCCCCCGTTGATGCGCTCTGCCTGGGACAGCCGGCTGAGGTACGCCTTGCCGCTGCTGCGGCCCTCGGCGAGCTCGAGATAATGGGCCGCCTCGCCGAAATCGTTCCCTGAGTAGACGGCCACCACGAACACGTCGGGCCTCAGGGACAGGTGGCGCTTGAGGAACCTTCCGTAGTTCTGGAAGCTGTAGTGGCCGACGCCGCCGTTGATGACTTCCACCTTCCCCGCCCCAGTCCCGCGCTCGAGCGCGGCTTCGAGCACGTTGGGGAACGATTCACGGTTCGGGACCACACCGTCGGTATGGGAATCGCCGGTGACGAGGATGCGCAGGCTGCCCGCGGCCTTGCGCGTCTTCGTCGGGCGGTCTTCCCGGAAGCCCTGGCCGTTGATGACGACCTCGATGGAGCCAGCGGGGTGCTCCGGCCAGGGCGTGGGAATCCGCTGGGAAGGCCGGTGCACGAAGCCCACGACGGGATCCGCCTGGTAATAGCCGCTCTCCTTGGCCAGGATCTCGGAGGCGATGGCCTCCAGGGCGCGGTCCGGAGCCGCGCCAGCGCTCGGGACCGCGGCGAGCGCGGCCGAGAGCAGCCCCAGGAGCCCCCGCAGTCCCTTGATCATGCCAGGGTCACCACGGGCCGGATCTCTTCATCCTCGAGGAAGCTCAGGAGCCCGGCCAGGGCCTTGTAGCGGATGACCAGCACGTGCCAGACAGCAGGACGCTCGGAGGCCGCGATGCGGCGCAGCTGCGCCTCCATGGAGCCTCGGCCCGGGTCGAGCCGGCGAATGACCCCGCCCGCGGTCTCCTCAGCCAGCGGCTCCTTCGAGGAGGAGCGCCAGGAGCAGAGCACGAACCTCTGCCGCCTGCGCCTGAGCTCGGCCGCGACGCTCTGGCCGATGGCCCCGCCGGTCTGGTCCGCGCCCGAGTCCCAGACAACGAACCCCACGACAGCAGCCGGCCGCCACGACGGGTGAGCGCGCCACTCGCGGAGGTAGGCGTCCACGGCGCTCTCCCAGGAGAAGAGCCTGCTCCGAGCCCGGGCAGCCCTGCCCAGCCTCGCCCGCAGGCCGGGGTCGGACAGCAGGCGGAGCATGGCGCGGGACAGGGCTCCAGGATCCTTGGGTTCGACCAGCAGGCCCTCGCGGCCGTGCCTCACCAACTCGGGGATGCCGCCGGTCCTGCTGGCCACAACGGGCCTGGCCATGGCCATAGCCTCGATGACGGCCCCTCCAAGACTTTCGCGCCTGCTCGGCAAGATGCAGAAGAGGCTCCCTCCCATGAGTTCGAGGACCCTGGCGTGGGACTGCTGTCCGAGCCAGACCACCCGGTCAGCGATGCCCAGGCTCCTGAGAAAGCGGAAAAGGCCTTTGGATGAATGGTCCGCGCCTGCCAGGACCAGCCGGACGCTAGGGACCCGCGAGGCGACCTCTGCGAAAGCCATGGCAAGGACGTCGACGCCCTTGTACTCTGCCAGGCGCGCCGCGCAGAAGATGTACGGCCACGGGAAAGCCGGCTTGTCTGCCCGCGAGACCCGGACCGCGGACGGCGCGCCGTAGTAGACGACGTCGATCCCTGCCCTGTGCGCCGGACACCAGTAGGCCGTGTACGCTCTGGTCCAGGCTGAGTTGGCGTTGACGGACCAGGCCAAGGACATGAGGCGGTCCGTGCCCTCCTGGTCCCAGAACGGGTCCTCGACTTTGGCCCAGGGCTCGAGCCTGACCCTCGGCGTCTCAGCGCAAGACGCAGCCATAGATCCTCTCGAAGGCAGCGGCGGCCCTGCCCCAGGTGAAAAGCCCCGCCCGCTGCCTGGCAGCGGTGCCGAGCCTCTCGCGCAGGTCGGGCTCGAGGGTTAGCCTTTCCATGGCCCCTGCCAGGGCCTTGACGTCGCCCGGAGGCGCGAGCAGGGCGTGCCTGCCGTGCACCGCGAGCTCCGTGATGCCTCCGGTCCGGGAGGTTGCGCAGGCCTTGCCCAGGGCCATGGCCTCCATGAGCGCCAGGCCCAGGGGCTCTCGCCGCGAGGGAAGCACGAAGAAAAGGCTCTCAGCCATCAGCCTCCGGACCCGTCCGGCCGGCAGCTCTCCGGCGAAGGAGACGCTCAGGCCAAGGCCGAGTCTCCGGGCGAAGGCAGGCAGGGCCCCCTTCATCTGGTCGCGGCCCGCGATGACGAGCCTGAGGTCCTTGCGCATCTCCCTGAGCTTGGCGAATGCCATGAGCAGGACGTCCAAGCCCTTGTACGGGGCCTGCCTGGCCGCGCAGAAGATGAAGGGCCTTGCTCCGTGTCCAACAGGGACCTTCCCCGGAACCATCCAATCCTCAGCCAGGCCGCAGGCCACGACCGACGACCTCTCTTTGAGGAAAGGCCACAAGCGGACAGCCTCGCCAAGGCTCCAGGCGGACACCGCGGTCGTGTGCCTGACCTGCCTGAGGAGCGCGCCTAATCCCGGCCGTCCTCCGGCTGCCGCCAGGTAGTCCGGCAGGACCAAGTGGAGGCTCGCGACCGAGGGCCAGCGATGGAGCCGGAGAGCCTCGGTCAGGGGAGCGTGGGACCTTCCGAACACATGGCAGTGCCAGAGGTCGAAACGGAACCTGCGCTGTAGCGCGGCGACCCCGGACGCGGACGAAGCGGTCACGAAGCGCAGGCCGAAGACCGTGCCCTCTCCTCTGCCGGAGCGCCTGGGACCGACCAGCACGGGCTGGTGCCCCAGCGCCTTGAGAGCCCTTCCATGCCCTCTGGCGACCGCGGCGTCGGTCGGGTCCGAAGGGTCGAGCCAGGCCAGGGCGATCCTCATGGGGCGCAAGCAGCAGAGGCCTTGTCCCGCTCCTTCCACCTCTTCTTGGCCAGGCAGTGGAGCTCGGAGACCTCGTCGAGGTCCATGGCCCCGTTGCGCATGGAGGCCACGCAGTTCGTCAGCCCCCAGGGGCCGGGGGCCGCGATCCAGCCCCGAGACTCCGCGAGCCGGTGAAGCCTGGTCCCGGGGAACGGCATGGCCATGGAAAAAGAGGCTGCCTCGGTGCCGAGGCTCAGGGCGAAGTCGATGAGCTCGAGCGTGCTCTCCCGGGTCTCGCCCGGCAGGCCGATCATGTAGAGCCCGTAAGTCAGGATGCCGCGCCTCTTGAGCTCGCGGACCCGCTCGCGGATGAAGCCCTGAGGCACGGGCCTGCGTCCCATGGCGCGGAGCGCGGAAGGAGAAAGGGACTCCACACCGAACTCCACGCGCAAGCACCCGGCCTCGGCCATGAGGTCCATGAGGGGTGGGTCGAGCCTCTCGAGCCTGGTCTCACAGCCCCAGGTCATGGCTGCGCCGCCCCGGACCAGGGCCCGGCAGAGGGCCTCGGCCCGGCGCCGGTCGGAGCAGAAGTCCGGGTCGCGAAGCTGCACGAAGCGCAGGCCGCGGCGCGAGCGGAGGACCCTGCCCTGGGAAAGCGGGTAGGGGCAGTAGCCGCAGTCCCTGGGACAGCCCCAGGAGGTCTGCGAGGTCACGAAGGAGTAGCGCCGGTAGTCCACGAGGTCCCAGCTCGGCGTTGGGAGATGGTCCATGCGGCGCGGCCATGGCCGCGGCCGGCCCTCCACGCCGCCGGCCTTGCCCCGGGTCAGGATGCCCGGAACACCGCGGAGCGCGCCGCGGACGCAGGCCTCGAGCAGCGAGAGCGGCACCTCGCCCGCGGCCACGGCGTCGGCGCTCCCCGAAGCCAGGATCTCCGCGGCCAGAGCCGCGGCAGCAGGGCCGAAGAAGACGAGCGGGCCGCCGAAGGAGCGCCTGAGGGCCGAGGCGACCTCCAGGTCGATCGGGAGCGTGAACCCCGAGGTCCTGACCGCGACCACGGCCGGCTTCCTGGCCAGGACCTCCCGGGCGCAGCCTTCCGGCGAGAGCCCCTGCAGGGTCGCGTCCACCACGCCTACGTCGCGGCCATGGGCGGCGAGGAGGCTCGCGCAGTGGAAGAGGTCGAGGGTGGGAAGCCTCAGGCGGCTCGTCCGGCACGACTCGCCGAACCCGCCGTGGGAGTGCTTGAAGCTGACGAACCCGGCCGGAGCCGGAGGATCGACGAAGACCCAGCGGCCGGAGAGAGGAGTCCTCACGCCGGCTCGATCATCTTCTCCCTGCGCAGGCGCTCGACGAGCTCCCGGCAGTCGCGCCGCACCACGGCCTCGGGAGCGTCATACTCTGCCGCGATCCTCTCCACGACCTGCTCCAGGCTCTTTCTGCCGCCGATGAGCTCCCAGATGCGCAGGCCCGTGCCCCGCAGGGAGTAGTAGGCCGCGGTCTCCACGTCCAGGATGACGGCCTCATCCTTGACCTTGCGCCAGGCCACGCGGCTGGAATGCTTGAACGTCTGCGTCGCGGTGATGGGCATGACTCCTCTCAGTGCCGGGGATTAAGCAGCTCAGACTATCGGATGACTTAAATTACTTAATCCCCGGCACCGGAAGCAACGGCGACGGAAGCGATCAGCCGCAATTGGTATCATGGGGGCGTCATGAGGCGCCACATCGCGGCCGGGGCCCTGATCCTCTGCGCCGTGCTCGGGGTCTGGTCCAACACGCTGGGCAACGGCTTCGTCTGGGACGACCACCTCTACATCCTCAACAACCCGCTCCTCCGGGAAGCGTCCAACATCAGGCACCTGCTCGACCCGGCGTTCTACACCTCCTCCCCGTGGGTCCTGGCCGGCCACCGGCCCGTGTTCCTCGCCTCGCTCTTCCTCGACCGGTCGGTCTGGGGCTTCGACCCGTCCGGCTACCACCTGACGAACCTGTTCCTCCACGCCTCCAACAGCCTCTGGGTCTACGCCCTGGCCTGGCTCATGACCTCCTGCCTGCCTGCCGCGCTCCTTGCGGGCCTGCTCTTCGGGCTCCACCCGGTCACGACCGAGGCTGTCAACGGCGTCTGCTTCAGATCCGACCTCCTGGCCGCCTTCTTCGTGTTCGCGGGACTCTGGACCCACCTCAAGCTCCGGGGAAGGTCCAGGGCGCCCCTGGCCGCGGCCATCGTCGCCGCCCTCTTCGGCCTGGGCCTGCTCTCCAAGGAGATGGCGGCCAGCCTCCCGCTCCTCATCCTCCTGGCCGAGGCCTACTTCCCCCTCCCTCAGGGCAGGCCCAGCCGCCTGGCTTGGGCCGCCGGCATGCTGCTCGCAGCAGCCGTGCTCTACGCCGCCTTCTGGGCGCCGCGTTTCCAGTACGCTGGGATCACGGAGCCGGCCCGCGCCTCGGGCCCTGCCAGCAGCCCAGCTCCGGCCGCGAAAGCGACCGCGGCCCCCATCCCCGAGCCAGGGCAGAGGAGCTTCTTCTCCCGCTCCTCTCCTGAGTCGACCCTGCTCAACAGCAAAACCAGTTTCCGCGTCTGGACCATGGCGGTCGCCTTCAGCGAGTACGTCAAGCTCATGGTCTTCCCCGCTCCCCTTGTGGTGGACCGCTCGCCAGGCCTGTTCCCGGCGCTCGACCTGAGAGTCGGCGTTGCCCTGGCGGTCCTCGCCGTGCTCCTGCTCTACGCGGTCGTGCTCCGGAGCGTCCATCCCTTGTCAGCCTTCGGCGCGGCCTGGTTCTTCGCCTCCCTCCTGCCCGTGTCAGGCATCGTCCCCCTCTACAACCCCGTGGCGGAACGCTACCTCTACCTGACAGCTGCCGGGGCCTGCTGGGCCATGGGCTCCGGCCTGGCCTTGCTGGCGCGGGCAGCAAGGCCATGGGCCCTTCCCGCTGCATCAGCCCTGGCCAGCGTCCTGCTCTTAGGCTTTGGCCTGGCCACCCGAGCCAGGAACGACGACTGGAGGAACGACCGGACCCTTTTCCTCAGCTCCCCCCTCGCGGTCCAGACATCCCGCGCCTCGTTCATCAGGGGGAACCTCCTCAGGCAGGACGGGCGACTCGACATGGCGTCCCGGGAGTATATCGAGGCCCTGCGCTCGGACCCGCTCTTCGCCGAGGCCTGGCTCAACCTCGGCATGGCGCACGCCGATGCAGGAAACGCCAAGGCTGCCGACGCCTGCTACAGGAAAGCCGCGGCTCTCAAGCCCGACAATCCAGTGTTCCTGTTCGGCCATGCGCTTTTCCTCAGCGCCCGGGGAGACAAGGCAGGAGCAATCAGCCGGTATAGGGAGGCCTTGGCGCAAGACCCTTCCTACGTCCAGGCCTGGGTCAACCTCGGAGCCCTGCTCCGCGATCAGGGACGACTCAAGGAGGCCGCCTCCTGCTTCGAGAAGGCCCTGGCCCTGGCGCCTTTCGACCCTGTCGCTGCCTACTCCTACGGGCTCCTCCTTGAGAAGCGGGGCAAGGCCCGGCAGGCCGTGAAGCTCTACCGCCGCGCCCTCGCGTCGGACCCCGGCTATGCTCCTGCCAAGAGGCGGGTCGAGGCTGCTGAGCGTCGTCGACCTGGGCGGCCATGAAGCAGCCGAGCCTCCTTCTGCTCGTCCCCTCGGCGAGCGACCCCGCCCATCGAAGGGTCTCGCTCGCGCTTTCCTCGCACCTTTCCCGCTCGGGCCTGAAGACGGACGTCTTCGCCCCACGGACAGGCCTTGCCGACCTGCGGATCAGGAGGGACCTGACCTCGGCTCTTGCCAGGACCAAGCCTGCCATCTGCCACGCGCACTTCTTCAGCAGGGGCATGGCCTGGCTCGAGCCCGGCCTCCTGCCCCCCGAAGCCAGGCTGGTCCTGACCCACCAAGGAGCCTCCCTGGACCTCATGGAGCATCCCGGCGCGTTCCAGAGCCTGGCCCGGAGAGCCGAGGCCGTGACAGCGGTCTCGCGGACAGGGCTCTCGGAACTGCTCTCCTCCATGCCCTGGATCCGCCCCAAAGCAGCCATGGTCCCCAACGGCGCCGACCCCCCGCGGCCCTGTCTCCCTGGGCCGCGCACAGGGAGGGAGTATGTCCTCTGCGTCGGAAGGCTCGCGGCCTACAAGGGCACGGACCTGCTCCTCATGGCCTTCGCGGACCTGCTGGCACAGGGCTTCGACCTCGACCTGGTCGTGGCCGGCCCGGACCAAACGAGCGGCAGCCTCTACGCCTTTGCCCGGAGCCTGGGCGTGTCCGGCCGCGTCCGCTTCACAGGAGCGGTCCCCCTCTCCGAGGTCGCCAGCCTGCTTGCAGGATGCCTCTTCTTCGTCCTGCCTTCTCGGCAAGAGAACATGCCCATGGCTCTCCTCGAAGCCCTGGCAGCGGGAAAGCCCGCTGTTGCAGCCGCCGCAGGAGGCGTCCGAGAGGTCATCCGGCATGGCCGCAACGGCCTGTTGATCCCTCCGGGGGATGTCCCGGCCCTAGCCCGGGCCATGGCGAGGCTGGCGCGAGACAACCGCCTCAGGGACAGGCTTGGAAAGGCAGCTTCCAGGGACGGCCTCCATTGGTCGTGGTCCTCGGCCGCGGCGCGCTACCTGCGGCTCTACGGCTGGAAGCCCAAAGGCCGCGGCACGAGGTCCGACTCGTCCTTCTCAGCGTCCTTCCTGGCAGCAAACGCCAGGTAGAGGACCGCCCCGGCCAGAACAGCGTCGCGCAGGCCAAGGGCCCAGAACGCAGGCCACCGGCTTGCGCCGATGAACACGACCAGGAAGGCGGCGGAAGAAGCGGTCTTCATGAAGGCGAGCGGCCACAGGACCGGCCAGCGCCTCCTGATGTCGAGCTGAAGAAAGGCGGCCATGAAGCCCACGCCCCAGGTTTCGACAGCGGCCAGGCTCCTCCAAAGGTAGGAGTGCTCGCTGGCCGGGTATTCCATGCCCCCAAGCGTCACGCCCAGCCAGAGGAACGGCTCCATGGCCGATTCCGGGCTCAAGAGGATCGCCAGACCGGTCACAAAGGCGTGAAGGGCCACGGCTCCGCAGAGCACCTGGAACAGGAGGTAGGGCCTGCTCCTCTGCCCGAAAAACCTCCGAATGAAATCCGTCAGCGTCTCCCAGGTGGACATGGACACCTCCGCAAGGCCACCATGATATCAAAATCCGGACGCGCCCAAGCCGGGCCAGCCGGTAGTATAATCTCCCCATGCCGCTGTCGACGGCCAGCGTCGAGAAAGCTCCCGCTCCCTCCTGTGGGAAGGCCGGGCCCAGGCCCTGCCTTGACGCGTCCGCCATCGTGCTCTGCTCAAGGCCCGAGTCCCTGGCCCGGTTCCTCGAGAGCCTCGCCCGCCAGGAAGGCTTAAAGCCGGCCGAGGTCCTCCTCGTGCTCAACGGCCTGCGGCAGGAGTGCGCAGATGTGTCGGCATCCTTCACCGCAAGGCTCCCCGGCCTGAGGATCCTGGCAGGCGGAGGCCTTTCTCTCGGCGAGGGACGAAACGCCGCTGCTGCCAAGGCAATGGGCCGCTGGCTCTGCTTCTTCGACGACGACGTCGTGCTCCCGGAAGGCTGGTTCGCCAGGCTCGGCGACAGCCTCGACCTCCATCCCGAGGCCTCGGCTCTCGGAGGCCCGGACCGGACCCCTCCGGGGAGCACGCTCTTCCAGAGGTGCGTGGGCCTGGTCCTCGAGTCCCCCCTGGGCTCGGGTCCCATCCGCAGGCACGGCGCAGGCTTTCCGGAGCCAACCTGGACCGACGACCGCGGACTCATCCTCTGCGGCCTGGTCCTAGACCGCGAGGCCCTTGACGATGAGGGCCTGGCCTTCGACCCGGAGCTGGTGCGCAACGAGGAGAACCTGCTCCTCTCCAGGCTCCGAGCGTCCGGGAGGCGCTGCCTGCACGACCCTGGACTCTTCGTATTCCATGAGAGGCGGCCCACTGCCAGGGGCTTCTGCCGCCAGTGCTTCCTCTCAGGCAGGGGCAGGCTGCAGATGACCCTCAAGGCGCCGGCCTCGCTCAAGCCCTTCCACCTGGCCCCGCTCCTGCCTCTTGGCGCGGTCCTCGGAGCGTGCGTCCTGCCTTCCTTCTTCCTGCCACTCCTGGCCTGCTATTCCCTGGCCTGCGCTGCCAACGGGCTGTTGATCCTGGTCCGGCACCGCAACGAGCCCTGGACCGCTTTGCCATGGCTCTCCGGCCTCCCGCCTGCAGCGCACCTCTGCTACGCTGCCGGGCTCCTGGCAGGCGCCTGGGACCGCCTCATGGCGCGGCCTTCGGGCCGGCCAGCCAGGACCTGAGGCTCCTAATGCGGCGAAGGCTCCTCACCATGCCCCAGGTCCCGCTCTTCGGGACCAATGACAAGGGCTACGCGTTCAGGACGGACGGGAAGGTTCTGGCGGCGGGACTGGGGCCATGAGCCCGGCCTTCTTCAGCAGCCACGCAGCCGGGCCCGAGATCGCGTAGAGGACGCTGGCCACGAAGAGCACGGTCTGCGGATAGACGAAGAACAGGAACCCGAACCCCGCCCCGGCCAGCAGGACCACCGCGTTCCTCGGAGGGATGAGCCCGCCGTGGCCGTTC
Organism: Elusimicrobiota bacterium; assembly: GCA_041662295.1. GTDB lineage: Bacteria > Elusimicrobiota > Elusimicrobia > UBA1565 > UBA9628 > JACQWX01. The sequence continues at coordinate 36,832 of JBAZSR010000008.1, forward strand.
TCCTCCTCGCCGAGCTCGTGGCGCTGCCAGAGCGTGCCCGCCTTGAAGGCCGCGAACGGGATGTTCGACACCATCAGGAAGGCGATGACCACGGCCATCACCGGGGTCATGGCGTAGAGAAGGGGAAGCTGGTCCATGAGGGGCTTCCAGGTGTTCGCGGGCTTGGCCTGCTCCATGATCTGGTAGAGCAGGATGAAGGACGCCGGGACCGCGGCCGCGGCCGGGATGGGCAGGCCCGAGAAATGCGTCTTGCTCCCGCCGGTGTCGTGCACCAGGGCGTTGAAGCGCGCCAGCCGCAGGCCCCCGCACATGGCGAAGAGGAACGCCATGAAGGAGCCCCAGACCCCGTAGTCCTTGAGCGCGAAGGCGTAGAGCATGTGCGCGGGCGCGATGCCGAAGGTCAGGAAGTCGGAGAGGGAGTCGATCTCGATGCCGAAGGTGGACTCGCCGTGCACCATGCGCGCCACCCTCCCGTCGAGGACGTCGAAGACCACGCCCAGGAAGATGGCCCAGGCCGCGGCCGTGAACTCCATGCGGTGGGACGCCATGAGCGCGTAGAACCCGCACGCCATGTTCCCCACCGTGAAGAACGACGGCGCGAGCAGACGTCCCGAGCGCTTCAGGGCTTGCCTGTCCATTCCCCCACCGCGCTCACCCCGCCGAAGACCCGGTCCCCGGGCTTGACCGTGCACCTGGCCGACGGCGGGAAGCGCACGGCCACCTGCGAGCCGAAGTGGATGATGCCGTAGCGCTGACCGGAGGAGAGCCTGTCCCCGGGCTTGACCCAGGTCTCGATGCGCCGCGCCACGATCCCCGTGATCTGCTCGACCGTGACCGGGTCGCGTCCCTCTGGCTTGAGCCTCATCTCGGCCCGGAAGTTGGACTTCGCGCCGTCCTTCATGGCGGGCAGGAAGGAGCCCCCGTGCCGCTTGACCTCCTCCACCATGCCCTCGCAGGGCGCGCGCTGGACGTGCACGTCGAAGACGGAGAGGAAGATCCGCAGGACCGTGGCGCCGCCCTCATCGCCCACGCTCAGCACGACCCCGTCGCCCGGGGAATAGAGCTTGGCCGGGTCGGCCGGCAGGATCCTCTCCGGATCCCTGAAGAAATAGGCGCTGAAGAGCATGAACACCAGCCCCAGGAACTGCATGAGGACCCCGAGCGCCGCGACCGCGGAGATCCTGGAGATGACGAAGCCCGCCACCACGACCGCGGCCCCGTAAGAGAGGTACGTCAAACCCGGCTTGGCGATGTGCATGTCACCTCGTACCGTGGGCAGGGAGGGATTTGAACCCACACGCCCTTGCGGGCAGCGGATTTTAAGTCCGCTGCGTCTGCCAGTTCCGCCACCTGCCCTTCGACTTCAGATTCAAGCATTTTTGAGCCGCACTACAATTCGGAGAGAAGCTTCTCCATAACGACGCGAGCCGCCTCGCCAGCGTCGTAGCGCACCGCCGGGGCCAAGAGCGGCGCCAAGTCGCCGCTGAATTGCCGCATGGAGACCTTGGCCGCCAGGTTCTCCTCGAAGGCCCTCCGGCTCACCTCGCTTCCCTCGGCTTCCATGTAGCTCCGGAATGCCTTCACGACCCGTCCCGGTTCGACTTCCTTCATGCCGAGTCCCATCCACAAGTCGAAGATGTCCCGTCCTTTGCGGCGCTGGTATAACGCCCGCAGCTTGGTGGCTAGAAGCTCATCAAGCGCATAGGTCCGGACCTCCGCCCGTCCCTCAAACCACGGCGAATGGACGCTGAACGGCCGGCTGAACGCGCCGAACACGGTGAAGTGCTCGCGGGTGTTGATCTCAATCTTGAGACGCAGCGGGATGACGGGCGGAATCTCGGACTCCATCCGGTAACGCAGCGTCACGTTGTCCGGGCCCTTCTCCCGAAGAGGCTTCCCAAGAACTGGATCGAGCCGGCTGCGAATGGCGTCGAGCACGGGGCCGATGGGGCCCGCCTCCATCTGCACCAGATCGATATCCTCGGAATACCGAAGCGGTTGCGCGACGAACAGCTTGTGGAGAGCGGTCCCCCCACGCAGAAGGATCGTCTTGGCGAGCAGGGAATCCTGGAAGATCTGGACGAGGGCCCGGCTCAGGATCAGGTCCTGCTCGACCTGCGCATCCTGCGGCCAGGGAGCGACGTTGCGCCAGTGGGTGATCGCGGCCTGGAAGATCATGCTTCCGGTTCGATCCGGGCGTTGACGAGAAGGCGCCACTTGCGGTTCTCACTTGCCCCAGCGGCTTCTCCAGCAGGATCGAGAAGCCGCCATGGAGATCCCTGGACCAGGCTGACGAAACGCTTGGCCAAGTCTTGCCGGCGAAGCTGGTCGAGGAGATACCCTAACCGTTGGGCCACGATGACCTCGCGGTGCCTTTTCACCGCATCCCGAAGCTTGAAGCCGTCGATCTTCTCGGCCAGTTCAGCGAGAACCGTGACTGCGTTTTCCAGCCCGCCGGAAGCCTTGACGTAGCGGACAATGTCCCAAGCCGTAGTCTCGAGAGTTGAGACCTTCATATACCCAGTAGGGGTCTTCATCTCGAGCGTCTGCGACTGGTCAAAAGGCCCCTTGCCATGGAACCGGATCAAAACATTGCCGCCATGAACGGGCCTGACGGCACGCTCGGGGATCACGACCTGGAATTCCTGGGGCCGGTGGTGGGCCGCGCCATGCAGCTGCGCGGCGGACAGGAGGCCCACGTAGTATGGCCGGCCCATGTCCTTCATGAGGTCATTGATGAACCACTCCGGAGGCAGGATGCCGGCTGACCGATGCTGCGGGTCCACAATCACGTAGAACCCGGACCTTGGCATGACGAGCCGCCCCGCCTTCACCGATCGATGCAGGGACATATAGGTGGCTGCCCTTGACGTTCCGAAACGACTGGCCGCCTCTTCACGAACAAAGGTATAGCGCCCCTGTCCCAGAAGCTCGTCGATGAACCGGCCGGCCGAGGCGGCGCGGTGCGCTTTCATTTTGATGCCGTATTATAACGACTTTCGTTATATTTAGCAACCTATAAATACGTCACTTTTCCTAATGATGATCGAGAAAAAACGGATCGTCCTGAGTGCGTCAGGACTGGCCGGACCCCATGTCGATGACGGAGTTGTCGCCGATGTTGAGGCGCTGGGAGGCCCCGGTCAGGGTCACGGAGTCGCCGATGATGGAGTCGTTGAGCATGACGCTGGCCAAATCGGCGTCCGCGTTGATGACGGAATCCTTGATGACCGAGTCCTCGATGACGCAGCCTTTTGCCACCGAGACGAAGGGGCCGATGACAGAGCGGACAACCTTGGCGGAAGGGTCGATGAAGACCGGCGGGATGATGACGCTGTCCTCGGCGGAAACGGGCCTCCTCGGGGAATGCTCAAGGAGATAGCGGTTGGTGGCGAGCAGGGTCTCGGGCTTGCCGCAGTCGAGCCACTCCTCGATCTCCGGGGCGCCCAGCCTCATGCCCGCGGCGATCATGAGCTTGAAGACCGCAGGGAGGTAGTACTCCCCCCTGACGGTCATCTTGCCGTCGATAGCCTGCTTGAGGAAGCCCATGAAGCGGGCCCCGTCCTTCATGTAGTAGAGCCCCACCTGGGCCAGCCTGCTGACCGGGTGGTCGGGCTTCTCGACCATATCCACGATGGCGCCGTCCTTCATGACGTTGACGCCGAAGCGCTTGTAATCCTCCACCTCCTTGGAGTAGATCAGGCCGTCGTAGCCCTCACAGAGCTTGGGGATGCGCGTGAGGTCCGTGACGAAAAGCGTGTCGTTGAAGACGATCAGGAGGTCGTCGCCGTCCTTGACATGGGGGGCGGCCAGGGACACGGCGTGCGCCGGTCCGAGGAGCTCGAGCTGGGGCAGGAAGACCGCGTCGGCTCCCGGGAAATGGGCCCGGAAGAACTCCTCCACCACGGCCCCGTTCTCGTCCGCGATGAGGATGTACTTGTCCACCTTCAGACCGGCGAGGTTGTCCATCACGTGTTCGAGCACGGTCTTGCCCGCCACGCGCACCAGGGACTTCGGCTTGGTGTGCGTATGAGGCCTCAGCCGTGTCCCTTTGCCCGCGACCGGAAGGATGATCTTCATGGCTGCCTCCTGATGACAGCATTATCGGATATCGGGGAGTCGGAGTCCAGGACGGCGGTCATCTTCCCGCGGCCTCCCCGTAACTGATATAATGCCCCAGGCCGATCCACCGGCCGTCTCACGGGACCCGCTCTCGCCGTCCTCGTTCCCTGAGGAGGAGCCTCGATGAAGCAATGCGACGCCATGACCCTCAGGTCGACCTATACCGCGGCGCACCGCTGCCTCAAGAAGACTGGCGTGAGGAAGGTCGGAAAGAAGAACCTGTGCGCGCACCATCGGGTCGAGAAGGCTCCGCCGTCCCCTGCCGGCGGGACCGGCAGGGCCCGGGGTTGACGCCATGGAACCCCAGATCGAGCGGAACCCGGAGAACGAGCGGGCGATCCGGGCGAGCATGAAGCGCTGGCAGGAGCACAACAGGCACGGCCGCTCCATCGGCCGGGGCCTGAGCGAATCCGAGCTCGTCGACCGCGTGGCGGGCGAGACAGGCGCCAGCAGGACCTATGTGCGCTTCGCCCTGAGACATCCGGTGTCCTGACCGATCCCGAGACCCTCGCCGCATTTTGTTAGAATCCTCCCAGGACCGGCCATGCCCACGAGAAAGCTCGCCCTCAACGCCTTGAAGCGCCTCATCGAGGCCGACGCCCCGGCAGGGGCGCGCTTCCTGCAGGAGGTCGACCCCGAGGACGCGGCCAGCCTCCTCCACAGCCTGCCCGCCGGCGCCGCGGCTGCGGCGGCGCCGCACCTGCATCCGGCTTTCCTCGCGGCTCTCCTCGATCGGCTCTCCCCGTCCGCGGCCGGGGAGGTCCTCCAGCGCGCCGGGCAGGGCCCGGCCGCGGACGCCTTCCGTGCCATGAGCACCACGGGGCGGGCCGCGGTGGTCGACTCCCTGCCCGAGGCGCGGCGCAAGGTCCTCCAGGAGCTCCTCTCCTACCCCGAGGACAGCGCTGGGCGGCTCATGACCTCGGACCACACCGCCTTCCACGTGGGCATGACGGTCCGCGAAGCCGTGGCCAAGCTCCGGGACATGGCGCGGGAGCACTCCGCCGCGACCTACGCCTACGTGGTCGGCCCGGAGAACCGGCTGGCCGGGGTCCTCAACATGCGCGACCTGCTGCTGGCCGAGGCCTCCGCGCGGCTCGAGTCGGTCATGCGCAAGGGCGTGGTCGCGGTCACCCCCTTCATGGACCGCTCGGAGCTCGTGCGCCTGGCCGCGGAGAAGCAGTTCATCGCCTTCCCGGTCGTGGACGCGGACGGGCGTCTCCTCGGCGTGGTGCGCAGCCACCTCCTCCTCGAGTCCGCCAACGACGGCGCGGGCGAGGACCTGCAGATCCTCTTCGGCGGAGGCGCGGACGAGCGCGTGCTCTCGCCCGTGTCCCTCAAGGTCTCGCGCAGGATCGGGTGGCTCCTGGTCAACCTCGCCACAGCGTTCCTCGCGTCGGCCGTGGTCGCGCTCTTCGAGGACCTCATCACCAAGTTCGCGGTCCTGGCGGTCTTCCTTCCCATCGTGGCCGGCCAGGGCGGCAACGCCGGCACCCAGAGCCTCTCCATCATCCTGCGCGGGCTCATCATGCGCGAGATCCGGCCCGCGGACGCGGCCCAGGCGGTCTGGAAGGAGTCCAGCGCCGGCCTCATCAACGGGGCCATCATCGGCCTGGTCACGGCCGCGGTCACCTGGGCCTGGAAAGGCAACCCTGCCCTGGGCCTGGTCATCGGCCTGGCCATGATCGTCAACCTCGTGGCAGCCGGGGCGGCCGGAGCGGCCATCCCCATCGCCATGAAGCGGCTGGGCTTCGACCCGGCTCAGTCCTCCGGCATCTTCCTCACCACCGTGACCGATGTGGTCGGGTTCTTCGCCTTCCTGGGATTCGCATCCCTGTTCTCGGCCTGGCTGGCCTGATCACTCATAGAGCAGCGGGTTGCGCGGGGTGACCGGCCCGACCTGGTCGAGGTGGAAGATCCCGGCCACGTACTCGTCCACCACGCGGGAGAGGGCCTTGACCGCGGCGAGGCGCACCTCTCCGTCCTGGTCGGAGGAGGCCATCCCCTCAAGGATCCGGCGCACCTCGTACTCGTTGGTCCGGTTGATGAGCGCCAGGGTCGCGATCGACCGCAGCAGACTCTCCTCCCGCCTGTCCTGAGCCGTCTTGAGGAACAGGTTCCTAATCTCGACCGTGTGGGCCTGGCCGAAGAGGCTCTTAAGGCACTCCGCCCGCAAAGGCGCGTCTTCCCTGCGGTCCGAGGCGCAGCTCTCCAGGCCCCGGCGGACGTCGACCTGGTTGGCGGCCTTGAAGAGCCCCCACGCGGCGGCGCCCCGCACGGCCGCGGACTCGTGGCTGTCGTCAAGGACGTCGAGCAGGCCTTTTGCCTCGGTGTTGGTCATGCGGTACATGGACTTCAGGCAGATGGACCTGAGGTCTTCGCTCTCGCGGTTGGAGCCGGCGGTGTCCCGCAACGCCTCGCGCACGGCGCTGTCGTTGCTCGCATAGGAGAGGGTCTTGGCCGCCTCGCGGCGGACCGAGTCCTCCTCCCGGGAGTCCTGCAGGCAGTCCACGAGCGCCGACCGGGCGTCGTAGGAGTGGATGACGTAGGACACCAGCGCGCCGGCCGCCGCCGCCCGCTGGGCCGGGGAGTCTCCCCGCCGCAGCATCTCGATGAGGGTCCTGTCCGAGCCGAAGCTCGCCGACACCCTGAAGACCGGGAACGGGGCCCGGAAGCCCGCCACCCCGGCGGACCAGGCGTTCTCCAGCTCCGCCGCCCAGCCCCCTGTGACTCCCCAGCCGACCACGGCAACGGCCAGCACGACGATGGTGCGTGTCATGTCGCCTCCTTGATCACGACTTGGGGCGCGGAGACTCGCTCCGCGTCCTTCCGACCCGCCACACGAAGAACGGCCCGCTG
>JBAZSR010000009.1:0-42741 GCA_041662295.1 Elusimicrobiota bacterium
CGCTCGGCCAGGGGATGAGCTGGTCGTCCTTGGAGTGGATGAGGTCGAGCCCGATGCCGAGCTTCCGCAGGCGCGCGACGTCCGCGGGCTTGAAGTCGAGCTTGGAGGTGTCGTTGGCGCGGCGCAGGAAGGCCTCCTGCCAGCCAGGGTCCCCGCTGTTGCGGCCGATGACCCTGAGGATGCGGCGGCGCACGGAGTCGATGGAGGGGTCCCAGCGCTGTGCGAGGTGGTCCTTGAGCTGTTGGACAGCGCCTTGGGAGGCCATGGACAGGGCCGCCGTTCTCTGGATCTCCCAGGCCATGAGCGCGGGCAGCACCATGGGCGCCAGGGCCGGGTTGAATTCCATGGACTTGCGCATGAACGCGGCCTGGCTGTCCATGAGGTCGAGCCAGCCGATGAAGGCGCGGATGATTTTGGCCATCTGGGCGTATTCCTCGCCCGCCACGGTCTCGGAATCGCCGTAGTGCGTCGTCACATTGAGGAGGGTTACCCTGCTTCCCTTGAGCAGGCTGAGGGCTTGGCGCACCTCGGCGTGCTCCGTGAGCTGGAGCATGCGCTGGAACACGAGCACCCCGTAGGAGTGCGCCACGAGGCGGACCTTGCCGCTCCCGGAGGATCTGGCCGCGGCCACGATCATGGCCGCCAGGTCACGGGCGTCGTTGTCGTAGACCGAACGGGTGGGGGTCCAGGCCGAGGGCTGGTGGCCCCTCAGCCAGAGGAAGTGCTCGTCGCCCGCCGCCGCCTGCGTCTTGAAATAGGAGTCGTAGCTCTCGGCCAGGGCGAGCCCGCCGACGAACACCGTGGGCGGGGCCCGGCCCGCGGCCGGCGCGCGGCGGGACCTGTACCGCAGGACCGCGTTGTCCGCCGGGCTGCGGAGCTCTCCCGGCGTCCAGCCCGCGGGGAAGTCCCCTTCTCTTTCTTCGGCGTCGACAGCGCCCTTCTGCTTGGCGAGACCGTCGAAGGCCGCGGAGCCGTCCTGGTGGAGGGACTCCATGCCTTTGTCGGTGGCCTGGGAGTCTGTGCCTGGGATGGGAGACTTGAGGGCTTCCATGAAGGACTGGACTTCCTGCAGGCTGTCCGGCGCCGGGGCGTCCGGCAGGGCGGAGGGGGAGGCCTCGAGAGAGGGAGCTGCCGTGAGAGCGGGCGCGGCAGGGACCGGCAGGCTTATATTAGGAAGAGAAGGCGCGCCATCCCAGGAGATGGCGGAGGCCGGGCCCAGGCTCAGCGGGGAGATCGGGGAGACCGCGATGGCCGGCGCGCTGATGCCCGGGATCAGGACCGGCGCCTTGACCGGCGCGGTCTTGACCATGGCGGCCGAGGCGTGCGCCGAGGCCAGGAGGACGAGGAGCCCTGCGGACTGGAGAGGGGACATTTCAGAGTTCCGAACCTTATGGTAATAAACGAGCGTTCATCGCGACAGGGCCGAAGGGGCCCATCAAGGGGAGGAAAATGGCCCATGGCATTTCGGGGACTAAGGGGAAACCTAGAATGAACGATTCCGTACAGCCCCCAGTTGGGGGTCAGGTCTGGACATAGAGACATTGCGGTGAATTAGACGCACCGCAATGTCTCTATGTCCAGACCTGACCCCATAAGAGGTCCTCAGGAGGCCCGAGCTTGCTCACGGAGAACCCGACCAGCCGGAGCTTTCGGCCCCTGGACAGGAACGGATCGAGCAGGGCCAGGGCCCCGCTCTCGAGGTGCGCCAGGGAGCCGGTGGCCAGGCGCATGGTGGTCTGCCTCGAGTGGGTCTCGTAGCCTGAATAGCGCGCCTTGACGGTCAGGGTGCGGCACCAGAGACCCTCGGAAAGGAGCTCGGCGTGGACCTCTTCGCAGCACTCGAGCAGGGTCGTCCGGATGAGGGCGGCGTCGGCCGTGTCCGAATCGAAGGTCACCTCGCGGCCCACGGACTTGGCGTCCCAATGAGGGTCGAGGGGCCTCTCATCGATGCCGCGCGCCTCCTCCCACAGGTAGACGCCGAACTTGCCGAACTCGCGGAAGAGGAACTCCCGCGACGCGGCCCGGAGCTGGGCCACGGTCTCGTAGCCCAGGGAGAACAGGTACTCCCGCGTCTTGGGCCCGACCCCGCGCAGGATAGCCACGGCCTTGGGGTCGAGGAACTCCTGGACGCGGCTCGGGATGACTGCGGTCAGGCCGCCGGGCTTGCGGTGGTCGCTGGCGATCTTGGCCACGAGCTTGTTGGGGCCCACGCCCACGGACGCGGAGAGCCGGCACTCACGCCGGATCCGGGCCTGGAGCTCCAGGCCGAGGTCGCGGCCAGCCTCGAAGGTCTTGCGTGAGCTGGCGTCGAGATAGGCCTCGTCGATGCCGGCGGGCTCGAAGACATCCGCTCCGGAGGCCAGGATGTCCATGACCTTGCGGCTGGCCTCGCTGTAGAGCCCGAAGCGCGGCCGCAGATAAACCGCCTTGGGGCACCTGCGCCAGGCGATGGAGATGGGCATGGCGCTGCGCACGCCGAACTTCCGAGCCGCGTAGTTGCAGGTGGCCACGATGCCCCGGCCTGCGCCCTCCTTGGGGTCGGAGCCGATGACCACGGGCCTGCCTCCGAGCGAGGGGTCCTCGCGCTCCTCCACGGCCGCGAAGAAGCAGTCCATGTCGACGTGGAGGATGATCCGGTCCGCAGGGTGGAGGGGCATGTCCTTAAGCAATGCTATCATAACTGGCCGAGGCTGGAAGTCCATGGAAAACGCGAGGGTCGGGGGGCTGGCGGGGAGCGGGGCCTGGGCATGGGCTTCGCGGAGCCTCCTTCATGGCGCGCCCTTGCCCGGGTTCGGCTCCAGGTCCGTTCCCGGCCGTCTGGTGCTGGTGCGGGGCACCCAGGAGGCCCTGGAGGACACGGCGGACGCCTTCCGGGCCCTGGCGCCTGTCTTCGCCGGCCAGGGAAGGGCGGATCGTGCCCTGGAGGGTCCTGCCCTCTTCGGGGACGACCCGCTCGAGCACTTGGCGTCCGCGGCCAGGCTCAAGGCAGGTGCCCGCCTCGTGCTCGCCACGGGCGAAGGCTTGCAGGCGCCCCTGCCCGGCGCCTCCGAGTTCAGCGGGGCGAGCGTGGCCTTCCACCAAGGCGCCGGAGGCAAGCGTGGCCTTGCCGTGGACCGGCTCATCTCGGCCGGCTACCGCCGCGTCGAGTTCGTGGAATCTCCGGGCGAGTTCGCGGTGCGGGGCGCGGTCCTGGATTTCTACGGGGTCGAGCCCGCGGCCGCGGTGCGGGTCCTCTACGACGAAGACCGCATCGAGTCCTTGCGGACCTTCGACCCAGCGACCCAGATCACCAGGGAATACCTCGACTCCGCGACCGCCACGCTCGCCCGCGAAGCCTCGGGCGCGACGCTCGCCGACTGGGTCGGGCCGGACGCTCTGTGGCTCGTGGAGGAGGGGGTCGACGCCGCGCTCCCAGCCTCGGCCCGGGTCCTCGTAGCGGGCTCGGGCCCGGCCTCAGGCGGCCAGGACTTCGGGGCCCGGCTCCTGGGTCCGTTCAAGGGCGATCCTGCCAGGGCCTGGGACGAGATGGCCTCCCTTGCCGCAAGAGGGTTCAAGGTCCTCCTGTTCAGCCTCAACAGGGGAGAGGATGGCAGGATGCAGGAGCTCCTGGCCGAAAGGCTCCCGGAGGGGTCCCCTCAGTTCCTCATCGGGCCGTTCCGGCAGGGGTTCGTCCACGACCCTTTGAAGCTCGCGGTCTTCTCCACGGCCGAGGTTTTCGAGCGCCGCTACCGCGTCCCGTCACGCTGGAGCTTCTTCGGCTCCGCGCCCAAGGCCCCTTTCAGGCTCGCCCAGCTCAAGAAGGGGGACTTCGTGGTGCACCGCGACTACGGGGTCGCCCAGTACAAGGGCCTCGAGCCCGTGGAGACCCCGGGCCACGGGACCACGGACTGCCTCGTGCTCGAGTTCCGCGGCGGGGACACCGTGTTCACGGCCATGACCGAGTTCAACCGGGTCCAGAAGTACTCGGGCTCGGAGGGCAAGCGCCCCCGGCTCTCGAGCCTCAACACCCGGCGTTGGGAAGAGGTCAAGGCCCTGGTGGCCGAGGGCGTCCGGGAGCTCGCCGAGAAGCTCCTGCGCCTGGAGGCCGAGCGCAAGGCCCGGGCAGGCCACGCCTTCGAGGCGGAGACGGGCATGGAGGCCGAGTTCGCGGCCGAGTTCCCGTTCGAGGCCACGCCGGACCAGGCCGCGGCCATCGCGGACGTCCTCCGGGACATGGAGGCCCCGCACCCCATGGATCGGCTCGTGGTGGGAGACGTCGGGTTCGGAAAGACCGAGGTGGCCATGCGGGCCGCGTTCCGGTGCGTCTCGGGCTTCCGGCAGACCGCGGTCCTCGTGCCCACCACGATCCTGGCCGACCAGCACTACCACACCTTCTCGAAGCGCTTCGCCGACTACCCGGTCAAGGTCGGGGTCCTCACGCGCTTCCAGACCAAGGCCGAGCAGAAGGCGGTCCTCAAGGCCATGGCCGCAGGGACCCTCGACGTGGTGGTGGGCACGGCGCGCCTCCTCCAGAAGGACGTCCGCTTCAAGGATCTGGGGCTCGTGGTCATCGATGAGGAGCACCGCTTCGGGGTCAAGGACAAGGAGAGGCTCAAGGCCCTGAGGACCGCGGTGGACTGCCTGGCCCTCTCAGCCACGCCCATCCCGCGGAGCCTGCACCAGGCCATGTCGGGCCTGCGTGGCATCTCGCTCATCCAGAGCGCGCCCAGCGGAAGGGTGCCCATCGAGACCCGCGTGGAGCCGTGGTCGCCGGAGAGGGTCGCGGCCGCCATCTCGGAGGAGCTCGCCCGCGGCGGGCAGGTCTACTACGTCCACAACCGGGTCCGGTCCATGCCCCAGGCCTTGAAGCGCCTCGAGGGCCTGGTGCCGGGAGCGCGCTTTTGCATGGCGCACGGGCAGATGAAGGGCAAGGAGCTCGAGGAGGTCATGTGGAAGTTCTTCAACCGCGAGTTCGACGTGCTCGCGGCCTCCTCCATCATCGAGTCCGGCCTCGACATCCCCAGCGTCAACACCCTTCTTGTGGAGGACGCCCAGGAGTTCGGCCTGGCCCAGATCTACCAGCTCCGGGGCCGTATCGGCCGGGAGCGGCAGAAGGCCTACTGCTGGCTCTTCCTGCCCGAGGGGATCCGCGACTTCTCCGGGCTCGAGGAGGACGGCCGCAAGAGGCTGGAGGCCATCCAGGAGTTCAGCCAGATCGGCTCGGGCATGAAGCTCGCCATGCGCGACCTCGAGATCCGCGGGGCCGGCGACCTCCTGGGCAAGAAGCAGCACGGGTTCATCGACTCGGTGGGCGTCGAGTTCTACAGCCAGCTCCTCCAGGAGGAGATGGCGCGGTTGAAGGGGGGGGAGGTCGCGGCCGGGCCCGAGGTGCGGCTGGACTTCACGCTCGACGCCTTCATCCCGGAAGACTACCTGCCGGGAGAGCTCGAGCGCCTGGAGTTCTACAAGCGCATCCTGCGCTCCGAGCCGGGGGATTGGCAGGGCCTGCGCACGGAGCTCGCGGACCTCTGCGGGCCCCTGCCCCCGCCGACCCGGAACCTCTTCGAGCTCCTCAGGGTGCGCTGGACCGCCCAGCAGGCCCGGGTGAGCGCCGTGGTCCAGCGCGGCCGGCACATCGAGGTCGTCATGCGCCGGGACGCGGTCGTGGACCCCGCGGCCGTGGCGGCCTGGCTCAAGGAGTACGAGGGCAAGCTCTTGTTCTTCAGGGACGAGGAGGGGGAGGGCCTACGCGTGGAGTTGGGCTCTGAGCCCGCCCTGGACTGGGTGCGCCGCTTCCTTGAAAGCCTCGTCGAGCCCCGGCAAAAATGATACCATGGCGCCCGAAGCCATGAACAAGGTACGGAACGCCGCGGCCTGGGCCGGGGTCCTATTGGGGATGAGCCTCCTGGCGTGCCGGTCCGAGCCGCCCGTGGCCCGGGTCGGCAAGGTCCCCATCACCAAGGCCGAGTTCGAGCGCAAGCTCGCCGAGGTCTCCATCGGCTATCAGAATTACGTCCGCACGCCCAACGGACGCCGGCAGTTTTTGGACGTGCTCCTGCGCGAGAAGCTCATGCTGGCCGCGGCCCTCGACTCGGGCGCCCCGAAGTCCAAGGCCTTCAAGGACGAGATGGGCCGCCTGCGGGCCGAGCAGGAGGCCGCCCTGGCCGAGCAGGCTGATTTCCTCGCTACCCGGATCTGGCTGGACGGCCTCCGTGAGAGCGGCGTCATCGCCGCCGGGGTCGACGAGGCCCGGGAGTATCACCGCAAGCATCCCCTCGAGGTGGGCTTAAGCCACATCCTGACCGCGACCTCGGAGGACGCCGAGGCCATGGCGCAGAAGGTCCGCGGCGGCATGTCCTTTGCGGCCGCGGCCAAGGCCGCCTCTCTTGACTTCGAGACCGCAGCGGACGGCGGGAAGATGGCTCCGGCCATCTACGGGGAGATCATCCCGGACCTCGAGGACGTGGCCTTCCGCATGCGGGTCGGCGACGTGGGAGGCCCCTTCAAGAGCAAGTTCGGCTATCACATCCTGAGGAAGGATTTCGAGCGCAAGCTCGCTTTCGAGAACTGCCAGGACCGCGTGATCCGCCTCCTGGAGAAGTCCAAGCTGGACCGCCACATGCAGTCGCTGCAGGCGAGATTCCCCGTGGAGGTCGTCGATGAACATCTCAAGTAAGGTCGTGCTCGCGGCCCTGGCCGCCGTCCTTGCGGCCGGGAGCGCCGGCGCCAAGGTCATGGAGGACTCCGTCGCCACGGTCAACGGCAAGCCGGTCCTGCTCTCGGACTACCAGCGCGAGGTCGGCCGCGCGATGGAGCTCTGGGAGCGCAGCCAGCCCGGCGCGCTGGCCAGCCCGGAGAGGCTCAAGCTCCTGCGCGAGCGGACCCTCGAGGAGCTCGTCGACCACGAGATCCTCCACCAGCAGGGCTCCAAGAACAAGGAGATCAAGGTGCGAGAGCGCGACCTCGACCAGGCCATCGAGGAGGTCAAATCCCGCTTCACCCGCGATGACACGGGCCGCCCCCTCCCGCCCGCGGAGGTCGACGAGTTCTTCAAGAAGCAGCTCAAGGTGGAGGGCGTCACCTTCGCGCAGTATCGCGAGCGGCTCTCCCGCCAGATCATGATCCGCAAGGTCATCGACGCCGAGGTCAAGCCCCGCGTGGCGGCCCCGGAGGAGGGCGAGATCCGTCAGTACTTCGACAAGATCAAGGCTTTCATCGTCAGCGGCAGCACGGCCGCGCCCAAGGGCATGGAGGACGAGGCCGCGATGGTCTTCATGGAGGTCGCCAACGACGTGAAGCTTATGAGCTCCGAGCGGGTGAAGATGTCCCGCATCCTCGTCCGCTTCTCCGAGAACGCCTCCCCCCAGGAGAAAAAGCGCGCCAAGGCCGCGGCCCTCGAACTCAAGAAGCGCGTCGACGAAGGTAAGGCCACCTTCGCCGAAGTCGCCCGGGCCGAGTCCGAGGACCCGGAGAGCGCGGCCAACGGAGGGGACATCGGCTTCGTCTTCCGGGGCCGGGTGCCGCCCGAGATCGAGAAGGTCATCTTCACCATGAACGTCGGGGACGTCAGCCAGCCCATCGAGACCCCTGTCGGCTACCACATCATGCGGGTGGTGGAGAAGCGGGCCGCCGAGACCCCTGATTTCGCGAACTTCAAGGACGAGCTGGGCCGGTTCCTCATGAACGTCCACTTCAGCGAGGAGCTCGCCAAGTACGTCAAGGAGCTCAAGGCCAAGGCGGTCATCGAGCGCAAGCTCCCGGCCAACTGAGGATGATGGAGTCGTCCCGAGGGGCGGCGGTCTGAGATGAGCGCTCAGCCGCCGCTCTTGGCTTTCACCTGCGGCGACCCCTCCGGCGTCGGGCCCGAGACGGTCCTGGCCCTTCTCCGGAAGGGTGCGCTCTCCAAGGTCTGCGTCCCGGTGCTCGTGGGCGAGCGCGCTGTCTGGGAGCGGGCCGGCTGGAGGCCGGGCCTGGCGGCCCTGGCGGACACGGGGCTGGGCCTCAAGCCCCCGGCCTTCGGCGTCCCTACTGCCGACGGGGGGCGGGCTTCCTTTGCCGCGGTCCGCCTGGCTGTCCAGCTGGCGTGCCGGGGCGCGGCGGCCGGGGTCGTGACCGCTCCGATCTCCAAGCTCGGCTGGAAGCTGGCCGGCGTGCCGTTCCGCGACCATACGGACTACCTCGCGGCCGCGACGGGCGCGGTCTCCCGGATGATCCTCGCTGCTCCCGGGCGGAACCTCTGGACCATCACCGTGACCCGGCACCTCCCCTTGGCGGCCGTGCCTAGGGCGTTGTCCCGCGCTGAGACCACTGCCTGCGCTCTGGCCCTGGACCAGGCCCTGCGCAGGCTGGGAGTGCCTCGTCCGAGGCTCGGGCTCTGCGGCCTCAATCCCCATGCCGGGGAGCAGGGGCTGATGGGGTCCGAGGAGGGGAAGGTCCTGGTCCCCGCTGTCCGGGACGCGGTCAAGGACGGGGTCAGGATCGAGGGGCCGCTTCCAGCGGACGCGGCCTGGCGCAGGCACGCCGAGGGAGGCCTCCAGGGCCTCGTCTGCATGTACCACGACCAGGCCATGGCGCCCCTCAAGGCCCTGGCAGGGCTTGAGCTCGTCAACTGGACCGTGGGCATCCCCTTGGTCCGGGTCTCGCCCGGCCACGGCACAGCCTCCGACCTGGCGGGCACGGGGTTGGCCGATCCTCGTCCCACCCTGGCCGCGGCGCGGCTGGCGGCTTCCCTCGCCGGTCGTGGTTGAAGTCCGGCGCCGATTTGCTAGGATGAAGTCATGAAGAAGATCCTTCTTTCCTGCGTCGTGATGCTGTCCGTCTCCGTCGTGTCCGCGAGCCCCACCCTCGAGGAGATCGCTGCCTCCGCCCGGACGGGCCTCCAGGGCGCCTCCGCGTTCAAGCCCGCGATGTCCTTCTCGATGTTCGCCCAGCAGACCGAGAAGGCCGAGACCCTGCCTGCCGCGGCCAAGGGCCAGACCGTGACCCTGAGGCTCTCGGGCCATGTCTGGCTCCGGGGGAACGCCTTCGTCTCCGAGGCGCGCACTTCGTCTCGGTGCGGGTCTCGGGCTCGACCACGCTCTACGACCAGAACGGCAAGCCCCTCAACGGCTATGTCGAGGTCTCGGATTACGTGTCGGTCTTCCTCAACAGCGACTACGCCAGCGCCTTCGCGCGGCCCTACGCCTATGTCTCGGTCTACGACAACGGCCGGTACCTCGGGAACGTGCGCATCGACGGGAGCATCTTCGTGACGGGCTGGAAGCGCAGCGGGTGGCTCGACCTCTCCGGGTCGGGCACCGTGGGCGGGACGCTGACCTACACCGAGTAAGACCGCGAGCCGTCCCGAAATGGGCCCCGGGCGCCGAGAGCGCCCGGGGCTTTCCGTTGGAGACGCCGATCGTCCCGCTTCAGGGCGGGTCCCTGCTGCCGCGGATCACGCGGCTGCCTCCAGGCAGCGCATCACCGCGCTCCGGAGCTGGTCGAGCCCGAAGGGTTTGGCCAGGTAGGCCTTGGCGCCCTTGAGGTACGAGGTCGCGGCCTCCTCGAGCGTCGGGATGCCCGACATCACGATGACCTCCGCGCCCGGGCGGAGCATCTTGACCGCGCTCAGGACCGAGGTCCCCTTGTAGTCCACGGTCAGGTGGTCGGTCATGACGATGTCGAAGTTCTTGACCGCCAGAGCGGCGACGACCTCCCGGCCCGTCGAGGCCTGCGTGACCTCAAAGCCCAGGCGCTCGAGCACCACGGACACGTACTCCATCATGGACTCATCGTCTTCGACGACGAGCACCGTGACCTTCTTCGACATGGAACGGCCTCCCTGCGTCAGGCGTTCCTCGGCGGCGGTTGTTAAGAAAAGCTCGGGAGTATAATGGGAGGACCCGTTTTTGTCAAGACCCAGAAACCAAACGGTGCCGCCAAACGGTGCCGCGCCAAACGGTGCCGGGGATTAAGAAACTTAAGTTATCTTCGATAACTTAAGTTTCTTAATCCCCGGCACCATCAATGGATGCCGTAGAGGCCGAGGCCTCGCTCGAGCACCCAGCGGTAGGCGTCGTAGGGCATCATGCCCAGGGCGCCAGCCCGCGCTTTCGTTGAGGAGGCGTCGAAGGGCAAGGACGGGAGGAACCGGACGTCGAGATCCGTGGGCACGGCAGGGCCGCGAAGGTCGCGCTCGATGAAGGCCACGCTGACCTTGTGCCGCAGGGGGTCGAAGCCGAGTTCCGGCCTCGTCATGTTGGCTTCGATCTTGGGCAGGGTGTCCGGGTTGCCGTTCTTGTCCGTGAGCTTGTAGTGGTCCGTGCCCACGAGGTAGAAGGCGTGCACCCTGCGGCCGAGGTTGTGGGCGAGGAGGCGGAACATGTTGGTCTCGCCGTCGAGGTTGGTGCCGATGGCGATGGGCGAGTAGTCGAAGAAGGGAGCGAAGGCCGCGAGCACGGCCTGGCCCATGGGGTGGCGCAGGGCCGTCTTCGTCATGTTGGGCTTGCGGGGATCGTCGCCGGCCAGGATGAACACGACCTTGTCGAGCTTGAGGCTGCCGACCGCCTGGAGGCCGATGAGAAGGTGCCCCCAGTGGAAGGGGTCCGCGGTCACGGGGTAGATCCCGACCTTCACAGGGCGGTCTCCGGACGGGGGGTCGCCGGCCTCCGGGCCCACGTCCACGCCGAGGCTGGGATCGATCTCTCCAGCGTCGATCCCCTCCTGGATGCCCGCGAGCAGAAGGTGCGCGTCCTCGGAGACCGAGGCCAGCAGGCGGTCGTCTCGGCCCTTGAGCACCCCGGCCATGGCGTCGAGTTGTCGGTCCACGTTTTCGCGCACCCTGGCGACGAGGCCCGATTGGGGAACGACGATCTGCTGAGGAGCGGCCGCGGCGAACGGAAGGGCGAGACTCGGCTGTGTGACGACCGCAGGTCCTGCGGCGGCAGGGAGGATGATTCCTTGCCCGGAGGGCAGAAGCAGGGATGGACCGGAGACGGGTCCGGGAGCAACGAGAGGGTTGGAGAACCCGGAGGCTGGGAGGATGACCGAGCCGGGGGTCGCGGACGGCAGGGAGAGCCTGGCCGGGACCTTGGAGACCATCGCGGCCTGGGCCGCGGGCATGAGGGCGGCGGCAAGGAGCGCTGCCAGCGGAATCTTAAGGAAGGCCGGAGTCCGGGGGAAGAGCATGAGCTTGGCTGTCTTCATCACGCATAGTATGGCCTGCGCAGGGCTGCCATGGTTGGGGCTTCCGGGGAACCCTGTCCAAGGCAGGAGACCCGGCTGGAACAGGGACCTTGGGCCCGCTTGTTTGTTATGATGCCGGCCATGACCCTCAACCCGTACGCCGAGGACCCCCGGGGTTCCTCCAAGCCGGTGTACGAGGTCACGGACAGCGGCCTATCCTTCGTCGAAAAGACCAGTCCCCCCAAGGCGGCTCCGGTCCCGGCCAAGCCCGTGCTCGGGAGCATCGTGCTCCAACTGAGCCTCCTCGGGGCTCTCCTCGCCTATTTCCTCGACGGCAAGGAGTGGTACTCCGCGGCGGAGCGCGTCCTTGAGGACCGCGCACGGGCCAGGATGGTCGAGCCGTACCGGTTCTGGGCCCAGACCCACCCCCAGACCTACGAGGATGTGACCGCTGCGGGCCCGGCCCTGGCCGGCAAGTCCGTGCTCTGGGAGTTCGGTGTGGACGCCTCGTCCGGGGCCGCTTCCTATTATTGCGAAGGCGACCCGGCCAAACGGGTCGTCTGGGCCTCGGGTGAGGCCTTGTTGAGGGAGAAGGCCGCTGCCGGCGCCCCGCTCAAGGCTTTGGCCCGCTTGGACGGGCTCCAGGGCGACAGACCCCTCCTCACCTTCCTAGAATGAGATGATGGTGTCAGAGATTGCGCTTGTTGCGTTTTCAATAGAAAACGCAACAAGCGCAATCTCTGACACCAGAACTTAGGCTTCTTGGAGGGCGCGGAGTTCTTCGTCCGTAGTCCGCAGGCGCACGGCCAGGGCCCGCGCGATGCGCGCGAAGAGCATGGCCCCCAGCTCGGGCTTGGAGCGGGAGAACTCGTCGAACCGCTCGCGGGAGAGGATGTAGACCATGGTCGGGGAGATGGCCACGGCGTCGGCGCTGCGGATGCCGCGGTCGAGGAAGGCGACTTCGCCGAAGAAGTCCGACCGGCCCAGGGTGGCGAGGTGGTGCTTCTTCTTGCCCTCGATGGGCAGGATGATGCGGACCTGGCCCCGCCTGATGAGATAGATCTTGTCGCCCGCGTCCCCCCGAACGAAGAGGTTCTCGCCCTTCTCGAAGGAAGCCTCCTCCAGGACGGAGCGGAAGGCAGCGATCGCCCCGGGCTCCATGCCGCGCATGATGTCGATCTCGTGGAGCTCGAGGGGGACCGGCGAGTGCGCCTCGAGCTTGCCCGCCTCCTCGAGGAGCCGGTCCTCGGCCCACTCGAGGGCCGCGTCGAGCTCGCCGAAGATGCTGACATAGCGCTTGGCCTTGACCAGGCCGACTTCGTTGAAGTACTCCTCGAGGTCGCGGCCGCTCGGCAGGGTCGCGGGGAGGTCGCAGAGGATGAGGCGGCCGTTCTTGGAGTGGAGCCGGTCCTCGATGAGCTTGAGCATGTGCGCGGCCGAGAAGTCCACGCTCTGCACGTGCTTGAGGTCCAGGATCACGAAGCGCCGGGTCTTGAGGTCGGGCTCGAGCTCGGTGAAGAGCTGGTCCGTGGTCCCGAAGAAGAGGCTGCCCTGGAGCTGGCAGACCACGATCTGGGAGCCGAGCTCCTTGAGGCTCTCGCGCTCCGCCGGAAGGCGGCGCTGGCGCGATGAGATGCGGTCGCCGCATATCTTGCGCCGGACTACCGTGCCGCGCATGAGGTCGCGGATGAAGAGCATGGCGGCCAGGGCCAGGCCCGCCCCCGCGGCCGCGATGAGGTCCACGGTCACGGCCACCGCGATGACCGTGGCGCTGACCGCGAAGTCGAAGGCCGTGGAGCGCCGGCGCAGGAGCTCGAGGCTCTTGCGGTCGAACATGCGCCAGGCCACCACGAGCAGGATGCCGGCCAGGGCCGGGACCGGGATCCAGGCGACCAGGGGCTTGGCGAGGAGGAGGACGAGGAGCGCGAAGGACCCGGCCAGGACGCCCGAGAGGCGGGTGGTCCCGCCCGCGTTGACGTTGACCATGGTAGGGCCCATGGCGCCCGCGCCGGGCACCCCGCCCAGCAGGGCCGAGGCGAGGTTGCCCGCGCCCTGGCCGATGAGGGTGCGGTCCGAGTCGTGGCGCGAGCGCGTGACGGCGTCAACCACGACGCAGGTCTTGAGGGTGTCCACGGAGAGCAGGATCGAGAGCGTCGCGGCCGGCATGAGCAGGTCCTTGAGCATGGGGAAGCTCAGGGTCTTGAGGGCCCCCCAGCGCTCGGCCAGGGCGGCCCCGAGCCCTCCCGAGGCCTGGGGCAGGGCTCCCACCACCACGGCGTTGCCGTCGAGGGAGCGCAGTTCCGGCCAGGCCGCGGCGGAGAGCCAGTAGGCCGCGACTCCCGCCCCGAGGCCGATCACCGGGCCGGGCACGGTCTTGGTGAGCAAGGGCGCCAGGGTCATGCCCGCGATGGCCGCGGCTCCCACGATGAGCCCGGGGACGCTCCACGCCGCCGGCGAGAGCAGGCCTTGCCAGAGCCCCAGGTCCTTGGGCAGGACGAGGAGCTTGGGCGCTTGGCTCAGGAAGATGAGGACCGCGACCCCGCTGAGGTAGCCCGTCACCACGGGGTAGGGGATGTACTTGATGAGCTTGCCCCCGCCCACGGCGCCGTAGCCGACCTGGAGGGCCCCGGAGACCAGGGCCGCGACCATGAGCAGGAGCACGACCTGCTCCGGCGTCTGGGTGGGCGCGAGCGCGGCGGCGAGCGCGGACATCACGGCCGCGGCCGGCGCGCACGGGGTGGAGATCAGCCGCGGCGCGCCGCCCAGGAGCGAGGCCAGGATGCCGATGCTCGCCGCGCCGATGAAGCCCGCCACCGCGCCCTGGGCCGCGCGCTCCGGCCCCAGGGGCGCGAAGATGGCCACTCCGAAGGCCAGGGCCTGAGGCAGGGACACGAGCATGGCCGCCAGCCCTCCCCAGGCGTCGGCGATCCTGGAGGACAGCTTGGGAGACGGATGGTCCTTGCGCATCGGGTGGGTACAAGGATACCAAACCTCGCGGCGGTTTGCCGGGCTCGGGATGGGGTATAATATCGTCAGACGCAAGAATCGGTCTTGGGGGTGTCTCGATGCGCACGCTGTCTCTCGTCCTGAGCTGTTCGATGCTTGCGGCGTTGTCCTCTTCCGCCTGGTCCGCGGCCCCGGCCCTGGCCCCGGGCGAGGCCGGGATGCGCTCCGCCTACGAGGCCCTGACCCTCCAGACCGGCCAGGTCCGGCAGGACATCGCGGCCAGGGGGGCCGCCGCCGCGCAGGTCCGCCGCCACGTCCATCCGGCCGACGACCGCAACGCGCTGCCCGAGGTCTGCACCAGCCTGCCCGTGGTCTTCATCCGGAGCGGGGAGATCTACAAGAACGGCCAGCGGATCGGCTCGCGCGCCACCCTCTTCAAGGCCAACTGCGACGGCTTCGTGGTATGGGCGGACAATTCCGGCGACCTTCATCTCGACGGCAAGCGGATCGCCTCAAGGGTCAACGACTTCGACATCTCCTGGTACGGCGACACCGTGGTCTGGAAGGACCAGTCCGGCGACCTCACCAAGTACGCCGCGGGCTCCTCGAAGGAATACGGCCGGATGTCCGTCATGACCTTCCTGCGCTACACCGGCGACGTGGTCTGGAAGGACTCCTGGGGCGACCTCTACCGCAATCAGGAGAAGTTCGGCCGGGTCTCGAGCTACAAGGCCGCCCTTCGCACCGGCGACGTGGCGTGGACCGACTCCTACGGCACCCTGCACAAGAACCGCGAGGAGTACGGCCGGGTGAGCGACTTCGCCATCGCGGACCGCACCGGCGACGTGGCCTGGAAGGACTCTTATGGGAACCTTTACAAGGGCAAGAAGCAGGTCGCCCGGTTCCCGAGCCAGTGGTCTCTGCGCGAGGACGGCGTCCTCATCTGGGTCGACAGCTCCGGCTACGTCCACTACGCCTGAAGCTCATGAATAGGGAGGGATTGCGATGATGAGGTCCTTGACGGCAGCGGTGGTTCTGGGTTGTCTCTGCGCTTTTTTGGGAGCGGCGCCGGCTGCGGCGGCCGATCCTTGCGAAGGCGTTGAGCCTTACGGCGTCTGGCAGCAATGCATCGAGCTGTCCAAGAAATGCCAGAAGAAGGGCGGCGGACTTGTGTCGTTCGATGCGAATGCAAGGACAGGCCCCTGCAAGTGCTGGGACGAGAAAGTGGTCGACCCCGAGAAGAATTGGTGCAGCCTTGGGGGGCTCAAGGTCAATTACCTCATTCCTGAATTGGCGAGCCGCAGGATCATGGCGGCCAATGTGTTTGAGCGGCTCTGGCACGCCAACCAGAAGCTGGCATCCGTCTTGATCCTTCGGGCAGACACGGCTTGGGGCAACTTCCTCACCAAAAAGCTCTACATCTATCTCGGCATCCGGTATAAGGAGGAGAAGGAGCCTTCGACTTACTTGTGTTCAGCCGAACATAATGATGACGGAATTTTCTTCGGCGACTGCGCGGGTTCTGAGTTCTCTCACGATGGGGAGAAGTTGTTTAACACCGGCGAGGCTCCCCTCGACTTGAAGGGAGTGACGGTTCCCAAGAAAGAGGAGTGACCGCTGCGGTGGCCCGCGGCTAGCTCTTCGGGGAGGCCCCGGCCGCTGCTTTTTTCTCCCGGTGGAGCATGTAGAAGTACAGCCCGGTCCAGACTGCCAGCCTGACCGCGGCGTGGCCGGCTCCTGGCAAGTCCTTGGTGGCCAGGGACAGGAGCACGCCGAGCAGGTTCACCAGCACGAAGAAGCCGACCGCGTAGCGGACCCATTTTCTCCACATGGCGGATAGGCTATCGATTCCGGCTTCCCGCGTCAAGGATTCTGGCGGGAGGATCCCAGGCAGGCCGTCCCGTCGATGAATTGCTATACTCCTCTTGACGGGGCGTAGCTCAATTGGCAGAGCGCCTGGTTTGGGACCAGGAGGTTCCCGGTTCGAGACCGGGCGCCCCGAAGTTTTTCAGACGGGGATCACGCGTACTTCTCCTTCGACTTCTTGGCCGAGCGTAGCTTGTTGCGCCGCAACCGCTCGAACTCCTTCAGGCGCTCCGAGGTCCCGGGCGAGACCGCCATCTCCACGCGGTCGACGAGCTCGCGCAGGGCGAGGAAGCGGTTGACGGTCCTGCGCCGCTCCTTCTGGCAGCGCACCACGATCTCCAGCGGCGCGTAGCGCAGTTGGACGCAGTTGGCGGTCTTGTTGATCTTCTGGCCGCCCTTGCCGCCCCCGCGGATGAAGGACTCCTCGATGGCGGCCGGGTCGATGGCCAGCCTCTTGATCCTGGCGAGCAGGGCCTCGACCTTGCCCGGGGAGACGTCGAAGGACTCGTTGAGGTTCACGGCCGGGGGGGGCAACCCTTGGACTTCATGAAGTCCAAGGGCCGCGGCCGCTCGAGGACCCTGAAGGAGCCGACGAGCTCGTCGAAGGCCGCCACGCACGCGGTCCTTTGGTTGCGGTCGCAGACGTAGCTCAGGAGGTACTGGCGGTTCCTACCCGGGACCAGGACGCCGCCGGATAGGAGTTCGTAGTCGGCTTCCTCGGTGCGTCCCTCCTCCACGATGTAGGCGTCCGGGGTGGGGCCGACGCGGCCCATGTCGATCACCTTTTTCAGGAAGAAGACCCCATCCTGTTGGCCGGTCTTCTGCTTCATATAGGCGATCGCGGCCGGGCCGTTCATGGTCACGGGGGGAATGTCGCGCTTGACGTGCTTGGGACCCCCTCCCTCGACGCGCAGGCTTTCGAGCTTGTCCACTTTGACGATCTGGACCGCCTCCGGGGTCCACGTGTCCACAGAGGCGCGGATGCCGGCGAAGCGGGTCTCGGCGAGCTTGTCCTTGTTTCCCGGGGTCACCTTGACCGGGGGAAAGGGCATGGACACGATGGCCATGTTGGGGGCGTAGCCCTCCGTGAAGGTCCCCTGGAGGCTGGCCACGGTGGTGTTGGCGAACTGGGCCGCCACGATGCCTGTCGTGCGTTCCGTCCAATCCGCCTTGAATCCCGCTGGCGCGGAAGCGGCGAAAGCGTGTCCCTTGCTTTTCTGCATCGTATCCGTGACCGGCATGCCCTTCCCGGGATACATGAACCAGCCGCCGGCGCCAAGGCCCGCGATGATAGCCGCGGCAGCGATGAGGCCGCCTGAGCCGCCCTTCTCCGAAGAGGGAGAGGGCTCGGACCCGGCGGGCGCGCCGGCAGTCGGGGAGGCGGGCGCCGCCTGCTTCTTGAGGAACTTGGCGATGACGATGCCGCAGGCGGCGCAGTCCGCGGCGCCTTCAGGGAGCGGGGCTTTGCAGTTGGGGCAGAACCCTGTCATTCTAGTCATGAGGATCTCCAGGATGATAAGTGGAAGCTCGCAGCTATCCTATCATAATCCTATAATGGCGCTGTGAGCTCGGCGGTGGAGTCCCTGCGGCGGCCCTTGGGCCTGCTCCTCTCCGGAGGAGGGGCGCTCGGCGCCTGGCAGGCCGGGGCGCTCGAAGCCCTGTCCGCCGCGGGCCTCCAGTTCGACAAGGTGCTCGGCTTCAGCGCAGGGGCCATGGCAGGGGCGACCTGCGCCTTCGGCATGCTGGAGGACCTCGTGGGCTTCTATCGCGACGCGGACCACGTCCGCGTCCTGCGCTTCGGGCCCGGGCTGCGGCCGCCGAGGCTCTTCTCCAGCGAGGTCCTCTGGGAGACCATGAAGCCCTTCTACGACGACATCGCGGCCAAGCGCTCCATCAAGTGCTGCCTGACCGTGATGACGCTGAGGCTCCGCGACCTGGCCACGGTCTACTCGCGCTTCACCCCGGGAGGGATCGGCGGCTGGGACGGCCCGCTGGCCGCGAAGCTCGTGGCGAGCTGCGCCATCCCCGGGATCTTCCCGGCCGTGACGTTCCAGGAGCGGCACGGGCCGGCGTGGCACCTGGACGGCGGCGTCCGAGGCCGCGAGCTCATGACCATGCAGGGGCTCGAGAGCTGCCGCGACGTCCTGGTCCTGGAGATGGTGCGGCCCGAGGAGACCCGCCTGCGCACATGGAGTCCGTCCCTGTTCTTCAAGCTCCGGGGCAGGCACATCTGCCGCGCCCAGATCGACCACGCTGTATCCAGCGCCCTGTCCGGGCCCATGCCGCCGAGGGTGTTCCGACTGGCTCCGTCGCGGTTCCTGGACTTCTCCATGCTCGGCTTCTCCAGCCGCAACTGCGTCCCTGCCCTGGACCTGGGGCGGTCCGATGCCGCCGGGTTCCTGAAGGATCCTGAGGCTTGCCTGGCGGCACGATGAGCCGGTTCAAGGCCTGCAGCGCGCTCCTGGCAGGCCTGCTCCTCGCTTCGTGCCGGACCGAGGTTTCGCCCCGGCAGAGGTATGAGGGCGCGGCGGAGCGGATCTACAACGGCGACTTCAGGGGCGCGCTCAAGGACCTCTCGGCCCTGATCGAGGCCGACCCCAGGAACTCAAGGGCCCTCTACCTGCGGGGCTTGGCGCACTTTCAGCTCAAAAATTATGGGCGGGCCGTGGCGGACCTGAGCGCCGCCTCGACGCTCGATCCGTCCCTGGCGGGCGTGCGCTATCAGGTCGGCGTCGCGCGCCTCGAACTCGGGGACCCTTTGGCCGCGCTCTCGGACTTCGACGCCTGCCTCAAGCTCCGGCCCGGCTCGCCCGAGGTCCTCTACCAGAGGTCCGCGGCCCTGCGGGTCCTGGGCCTCGACGCCGAGGCCGAGAGGATGCTCGACGAGGCTCTGGGAGTCAGGCCGGACTTCCACCCCGCCCTGCTCGCCCGCGGCTACCTGCGCAAGAGCCGGGACGACCGGCAGGGAAGCCTTTCGGACTTCGATCGGGCCATCGCGCTCCGGCCCAAGGACAGCCGGGGCTACGTGGGCAGGGCGCATGCGCTCTGGAGCGCCGGGGGCAGGGAGAACCTCGACAAGGCCGCCGCGGACCTCACCCAGGCCCTCGAGCTCTCTCCAGGCTCCGTGGACATCTACCCGGACCGGGCGTCCATCCATCTCGAGCGCTACGATTTCGACGCCGCGATCGCGGACCTCTCGGCCGCGGTCAAGTTCAACCCCAGGAACGCCGACCTCTACCTCAAGCGTGGAAGGGTGCTCCGTGACCGGGCCATGGCGGACCAGGCCGACTCCGGGCTCTCGCTGGCGGAGGCGGACCTCACTCGCGCCATCGAGGTCGCGCCCAAGCAGCGGTCCGCCTACTTCTTCCGCGGCAACGTGCGCGCCCTGAGGGACGACGCAAAAGGAGGGCTCGAAGACCGGCAGGCCATCCTGCGGCTCCAGCCCAGGGACCCGGCCGGGTTCTCGGGGCTCTGCTCGGCCTACGTCGACGCGGAGAAGTACGAGGAGGCTCGCAAGAACTGCGACCGGGCCATCGAGCTCTCGCCGCGCTATGTGGACCCGCTGCGGCTGCGCTGCCGGATCAACCGCAAGCTCAAGGACTACGCCGCGGCGCTCAAGGACTGCGACGCCGCGGTGGAGTACGCGCCCTGGTGGGACGACGCCTACTACGAGCGCGGCATGGTGAACCTCGAACGCAAGGACCGGCCTCGGGCCCTGGCGGACCTGGAGGCCGCGGCCAGGATCAATCCGCGGAGCAAGGCAACGGCCGAAGCCCTCGCGGACCTGAGGGCGACCATGGGCAAGGGAGGCAGGCCGTGAGGGTCGTGCTTCTGCTCCTCGCTCTCCTGGCCGGATGCTCGGAGAAGCCCTTGGGACCGGGGCCCAAGGCCCTGGAAGGGGGGGCGGGGACGGACCTCGAAGCCGGGGCGGAGGTCTTCGACCGGGTCCTGGCCGAAGACCCGAAGGACGCCCTCGCGCTCAACTGGCGCGGCAGGATGAGGCTCGACTGCCTCGACTTCCAGGGAGCGGCCGAGGACTTCTCAGCCGCTATCGCCGCGTCCCCCGGCCTGGCCGCGGCCTGGTACAACCGCGGCAACACGCGTCTCGACACCGGGGACTATCTCGGGGCCCTGGCCGACCTCAAGGAGGCGGCCCGCCTCGACCCGGGCCTGACGGGCGCTCCCTACTCCGCCGGGAGCGCCAAGCTCGCCATGGGCGACTGCGTCGGGGCGCAGGAGGCCTTCGCCGTCGCCTTCGGCGCCGAGTCCTGGCTGAGCCAGGCCCTGCTCAAGCGCGGCAAGGCCCTCGCCTGCCTGGGCGACCAGGTCGAGGCCGCGGCGCTCTTCGACAAGATGCTCCGCGTCGAGCCGGGCTCGCTGGAGGCAAGGCTCGCCCGCGCCCGGGCCGCGCGGGAGCTCCTCGACTACGAGGGAGCGGCCCGGGACTACGGCGAGGTCATCAAGGCCGCGCCCGGTCTGGTGATCGGCTGGCGCCTGCGCGCCATGGTCCTCGACGAGGCCGGCCGCGAGGAGGGTGCGCTCGCGGACCTCGACCGGGCCCTGGCGCTCTCCCCGGCGGATGCCGGCATCCACGAGCAGAGGGGGCATGTCCTCTACCACCTCAAGCGCTATGCCGAGTCCGCGCGGTCCTGGGAGCAGGCGGTGCGCCTGAAGCCCGAACGCCGGGCCGACTTGAAAGCCTATATCGAGTTCGCCCGCAAGAAGCGGTAGAAATTGCTACCATCGCCGCGTGGCACGAGGGGGGCGCGGTCGAGGTCGGAGACCGAGCGCCCCGCGAGCCTTCTGGGAAGTCGTTGGCAAGCGGGGGTCTGATGGCTGAAGAGAGCAAGGGCGAAGAGTCTTTCATCGGGAAATTCCTGGTCCTCAAGGGCGCGTGCCGCGAGCTCTGGATCATCTTCGGCGCCAAGCTCCTGGCCATCCTCGCCTACGGCATCATGAACTCGACGCTGGTGCTCTGGCTCTCCTCGGACCTGGGTTTCGGCGACTACGTGGCTGGAGCCTGGGTGGGCGCATGGTCCCTGCTCATGACGCTCTTCACCCTGCTCGTCGGGTCGCTGGTGGACGCCATCGGCCTGCGCAAGTCTTTCCTGATCGGGTTTGTGGTCTGCATCTTCTCGCGCGGGGTCATGACCTTCTGCCCTGACAAGTGGGTGGCCATATCGCTCGGGCTCATGCCCCTGGCCCTGGGAGAAGCCCTCATGACCCCGGTCATGGTCGCGGCCGTGCGGCGCTACTCCACCACGGCCCAGCGCTCCATGTCGTTCTCCGTCTTCTACTGCATGATGAACGTGGGGTTCTTCATCGGTGCCCTCATCTTCGACTACATGCGCAAGGGCCTGGGCGAGCACGGCGCCTTCGTCCTGCCGGTGCTCGGGCTCGAGATGAGCACCTACCGGATGCTCTTCCTGACAAGCTTCCTGTTGACCATCCCCAACCTCCTCATCATGTACTTCGGCCTGCGCGACGGGGTCGAGGCCACGGACGAGGGCCTCAAGATATCCCCGGACAAGCCCAAGTACCCGGGAGTCAACGCGCTCAAGGCTCTCCTGCTCATGGCCCGCGACGCGGTCTCGGAGACGATCAGCATCTTCGCCAGCCTTTGGAAAAATCCCGCCTTCTACCAGTTCATGGGTTTCCTGGCCCTGGTGGTGGGCATCCGGCTCGTGCTCTACCACATGTACTACACCTACCCGAAGTTCGGCATTCGGGAGCTGGGCGACGGCGCTCCCATCGGAAGGCTCTGGTCCTTGAACTCCCTGGTGGTCATCCTCCTCGTGCCCTTCGTGGGCGCGCTGACCCAGAGGTTCTCGGCGTACAAGATGGTGCTCTTCGGCAGCGCCCTGGCCGCGAGCTCGGTCTTCATCATGGCTATGCCCCCGGCCTGGTGGCAGCCCCTGGCCGACGGGTTCCTGGGAAACCTCATCGCCCACACCTGGCTCGGGGTGGAGGGGAGCGTCAACCCCTACTACGTGATGATCTTCACCTTCGTGGTGGTCTATTCCGTGGGCGAGGTCTTCTGGACCCCGAGGCTCTACGAGTACACGGCCGCGGTCGCGCCCAAGGGCCAGGAGGCCTCGTACATGTCGCTCTCGTTTTTGCCGTACTTCCTCGCGAAGTTCGGGGCGGGCCCGATGTCGGGGTGGCTCCTGACCAGCTACTGCCCGGCCCAGGGCCCGAGGCAGTCTGAGACCATGTGGCTCATCATCGGGCTCATGGCCATGATCACGCCGATCGGGCTCGTCGTGTTCCGCCGCTTCGTCAAGGTCAAGGAAGCGGGTCGCGCCGACTGACATGGACGCCAAGGCCCGCGCGAAAAGGATCACGGCCGGGCTCCGCAAGCTCTATCCCGAGGCCGAGGTCGAGCTCGACTACAAGACCCCCTTGGACCTGCTGGTCGCGGTCATCCTCTCGGCCCAGTGCACGGACAAGAGGGTGAACATCGTCGCTCCGACGTTATTCAAGCGCTTCAAGACCGCAAAGGACTATGCTTCGGCCCCCACAGCGGAGCTCGAGGCCATGATCCGCTCCACGGGCTTCTTCCGCGCCAAGGCCGCCTCTATCCAGTCCGCTGCCCGGACCCTGATCTCCGAATTCGGGGGCAAGGTGCCCGGGACCATGGAGGACCTGCTCAAGCTCAAGGGCGTGGGCCGCAAGACCGCCAACGTCATCCTCGGCGAGGTCTTCGGCAAGGCCGAGGGCATCGTGGTGGACACTCACATGAAGCGCCTGGCCTTCCGCATGGCTTTAAGCGACGCCAAGGATCCTGAGGAGATCGAGAGGGACCTCATGGCGCTCCTGCCGAGGAAGGACTGGATCTTCTTCAGCCAGGCCATGGTCTGGCACGGCCGCAGGGTCTGCGGCGCGCGCGCCCCTGCCTGTCCGACCTGCACGCTCAAAGGGTTCTGCCCCAAGCGGGGCGTGTAGTTCGGCCGCTCTCATCCATGCCGCCGGACACGAATTGGCAAGTATAGTGGCCAATTCTCATTTTGGGAAACCTTGTGCAAAGGGGCTGGACTTCCCTGTACGAGTGGTGCGTTGTAGCGCACCACTCGTACAGGGAGTGCAAGGGAGCCCTGTTGGGGCATGGTGCGAGACTCGGCCGGATTAGACGGCGCTGCCCGGAGTGGGGTTGCTGGGGCGGGTGGGAGGCTGGACCGGCGCCGGAGCTGGCGAGGCTGGCGCAGGAGCAGGCGCTGTCTTCAGGGCCAGGCGCTGGGTGACGCCCGCGGTGGCCTTGGCCTTCTCGGACATCTGCTCGGTCTCCTGGACCAGATACCAGGCCTCCACCTTATGCTCGGCGCTGCGGATGTGCTGGGCCGCCAGGAGCGCGTGCTCGTGGAGGAGCGCCAGGGACCTGCCGAGGGTGGTGGCCAGGCGGGAGACGGACTGGGCCGGCCCGTTGGTCGCGGCGTCCGGGACAGCGATGCGCTCGAGCTCTCCCACCGCGGTGGGGAGGGTCTCGACCTGGTTCGAGAGGTCGCGGAGCTGGTGCCGGAGATGCTGGACGTCGTAGCTGTACATGGTGTCCGTCTCGGGCAGGTTGTTCTTGGCCTTCTGCGCCATCTTCTGGGCCCGGAACAGGAGATCCTCGAGCTTGCCTTGGAACGTGGAGGCGCGGCTGCCGAGCATGGTGAGGCTGGTCTCGAGGGTGTGGAGGGACTGGACGATGCTGTCCATGCTCAGCCCTCCAAAGCGCCGGCGAGCTGACCCGCCATGGCGGAGTTGAGGGCGAAGAAGACGCTGCAGCGGCCGGGGAGGTCCGGGGAGGCCATCTCGGCGCGGCCGACCACGACCGAGGGGTCCTCCCGCACGACCAGCCGGTCAAAGGCGCTGTGGGAGAGCTCGGTCCGGTCCCCTTTCCGCACTTCCGGGGCGGAGAGGAAGACGAGCATGCCGCAGGCGTCGCCGATGGCGCTCGAGACCGTGTTGATGAGGATGTTCGAGACCTCGCCGAGGGCGGAAGGCTCGAGGTCGGGAAGGGCCTTGGCCTCGGATCCCAGCCCGGACATGAACGCGTGCGCCACGGCCGCGCCGCTCTCCTGGGGGTAGAGCACGAGGAAGACCCCGCCGGGGATGATGAAATAGACGCCGTAGTGGCTGCCGCCGTCCTTGCCCGCGGGCAGGCTCAGTCCCTCCTCCGCGCTCCCGGTCGAGACCTCCAGGGAGGGGACGTCCCAGGAGGTCTTGGAGATGGCGGAGAGCCGCGCGGCGCTCTCTGCGAGGGAGCGGCGGACCAGCCCCAGGAGCGATTCCCGCGCCTTGGGACTGAGCGTCATCGCGGCTCGATGCCCTCGAGCGACTTGGCCAGGTCCTCTGCGGTGAAGGGCTTGGCGAGCACGCCGAGGGCGCCCTCCTTCATGACCTGCTCCATCACCTGGCGCTGGGTGTTGCCGGAGACGATCAGCACCCGGGCCCCGGAGTCGAGTTTGCGGAGCATGCGCAGGACCGTGAGACCGTCGCCTTCGGCCAGGGAGAGGTCGAGGGTCACGAGGTCGGGGAAGTGCTTCTGGTAGGCCGCGAGCGTCGATTTGAGGTTCTCGGCCTCGGCAACGGGCTCGTGGCCGGCCATGGAGAGCATGCTGCTCAGCAGGAGCCGGGCCACCTGATTGTCGTCAACGATCAGGACGCGCAATCCCATATCTGAAAAGATGATACCCTAATCCCGCCGGGTTTGGGAACAGAAAAGCGCCTCATCCGCCATAACCGCTGGCGGGGCGGGGCGGCGCTTTGGCGGGCTCGCGCAGGTTCTTGCGCAGGAACTTCCAGAGGCCCTCCACGATGGCCTGGCTGAGCTTGTCCTGGAACTTCGGGTCGCGGATGAGCGCCTTGGACTCCGGGAGCATTGCGGCCCCGGGCTCGAGGAGGACCGAGGGCATCTCGGTCAGCCGGATGACGTGGAGGTCCGCGAAGCGCATGCCGTCGCTTGGAAGGGGGATGCGGCTGCGGTAGGAGAGCTGGAGCTCCCTGGAGAGCTCGACGCTCTGGGGCTGGTGGTGGAACATGGAGAAGCCCCCGGGCGCGGCGAGGGGGGTCGCGCCGGGCGAAAGGGCGTTGACGTGCAGGCTCAGGAAGACGTCGCCCTGCCGCTCGACCGCGATCTCGGTCCTGCGGGCCAGGGGCACGACCTCGTCAGCCGACTCCCGGGTGAGGACCACGGAGGCCTTCTCCGCGAGGAGCCGGTCCCGGACGCGCCGCGCCAGGCTCAGGTCCACGTCCTGCTCAAGGGCCTCCTGGGGACCGATCCCTGCGAGGTCGGAGCCGGAGGGGCCAGGGTCGAGGACCACGGTGATCCCCTCGAAAAGGCTGCGGCGGCCGGCCCTCGGGGCGCGGCGCAGGGTCAGGACCCAGCGCTCGCCGGTCCGGCGCAGGGCGTAGCCCCAGAGGCGCTCGCCCTCCCGGAGGTGGATGAGGGCGTCGGTCCGCTCGGAGTTCTCGGACCGCCATCGGACCTCGCGGACGAAGGAGTCATTGTCGTCGTAGACGACCCAATTGACGTGCGGCCGGACGCCGTAGAAGGAGACCCTGACGACCGCGGCCTCCTGGGACACGACGACCGGGACAGGGGTTCCCACCGAGAACTCCACGTTGGCGTGGGTGTCCGAGGAGCGCACCACGATGGTCTCGAGCTTGGCCGCGGTGGGGGGCGTGCCCTCAGGCAGGAGCTCGATGTCCTTGTCGTCGATCCAGGCTTCCTCGGCGCCGGCAAGACGGATCCTCCAGCTGGAACCGGACCTGCCGTCAAGGAGGATGCGCGTCCCCTGCTGGAAGAAGTAGAGCTGGCCCGCCTCGGCCCCGGAGCGGGTGGCCGCGAGCTTGGCCGAGACCCTGGCGGCGCGCCAGAAGCCGGGGGCCGCGGTCACCCGGCCCGGCGCCCGGCCGCGGGCCTTGCCGTGCTCGGGGTGACGGAAGGAGAATTCGAGCTCCCTCGGCTTGGCCTTGTCCGGGGCCGCGTCCAGGGCCACGACCCGCCAGGCCCCGGTGTAGTAGCCGCCGGGGTCCTGTCCCGGGTCCTCGGTCATGGGCAGGTCGTTGGTGAGGCCCTTGATCCGGAAGGTCATGACGCCGCCGGGCTGCGCCCATGCCGCGGCGCGGACCCAATCGCCGGGCTTGACGATGAGGTCTCCGCGGGGCTCGACCGGCAGGAACTGGCCGAGGCCGGTTCGCGGCGTGGTCGCGCCGTTGACCGTGAAAGTCCCGGAAGAGGGGCCGGCGGACGCGGTCTCCGTGGAGCGGGCGGCTGGAGCGAGGATGAAAGCAAGGAGGAGGAGAGGGATGGTCATGGCTGGTTCTTCCTGTCAGCGGCAGCGGGGCGGCTCAGGGTGGTGAGGAACGACCGGACGGCCCCGCCGTAGGCCGGCCCGGTTTCGAGGAAGCCGTCGTTGTGGCTTCCCTTCATCTCGAAGAAGGTCTTGGGCTCCGGCGCGGCCTCGAAGAGCCTTCGGCCCATCGCGAAGGGCACGATGTCGTCTCCCGCGCTATGGAGGACGAGGAGGGGGACCTGGAGTCTGCCGATCTTGGCGATGCTGTCGTAGCGGAAGCGCACGATCAGGTCCACGGGCAGCAGCGGGAGGAGCCTGCGGCCCATGTCCGCCGTCGAGGTGAACGCGCTGTCGAGGATGAGGCCCCCGCAGGGGCGGCGCAGGGCGGTCTCGAGCGCCACGGCTGCTCCGAGCGACTCGCCGTAGAGGATGACGCGGTCCGGTCCAATCCCCCGGCTGGCCAGCCAGCGCCAGGCCGCTTGCGCGTCCCGATAGGTGCCCTGCTCGCTAGGCCTGCCCGTGCTGCGGCCGTACCCGCGGTAGTCGTAGAGCAGGACCGATGCGCCCGCTTCCCGGAAGATCCTGAGCTTGTCGAGGCGGTGGGAGATGTTGCCGCCGTTGCCGTGGGAGACGAGGAGCACGGGATTGCCGGGGCCGGCGTCCACGAACCAGCCGTGGATGGATTCCCCGTCGTCAGTCTTCGTCAGGACTTCCTCGAAGGCCAGTCCGACGCTCGCCGGGTCCGCGTCAAGGCCGCGGGAGGGGTGGTAGAGGTTGGCTCTCTCGAACCAGCGCAGGCCGAGCCAGAGGACGGCCGCGGTCCCGGCCAGCCAGAGGGCTCCGTGCAGGACGGCGTGGGAGGACGGGGTCACCGAGGCTATTCCCCGATGATCTTCACGACCACCCGCTTGCGCCTCCGGCCATCGAACTCGGCGTAGAAGGTCTGCTCCCAGGGGCCGAGGTCGAGCTTGCCGGCCGTGATCGGGAAGACGACCTGATGCCCGACCAGGGTGCGCTTGAGATGGGCGTCCCCGTTGTCCTCACCGGTGCGGTGGTGCTTGTAGTCCGCCGCGGGCGCGAGGCGTTCCAGGAGGTCCATAAGGTCCTCCTTGATGCCCGGCTCCTCGTCGTTGACCCAGATGCCGGCGGTGATGTGCATGGCGCTGACGAGGCAGAGCCCCTCCTGCACCCCGCTCCGGCGCACCAGGTGATGGATCTTCTCCGTGATGTTCACGAGGCAGCGCCGCTGCGGCGTCTCGAACCAGAGGTGCTCGGTGAGGCTCTTCATCCCAGCGGCCCCCCGGCCATCCTAGGCGGCCGGACCCTTGAACTGGGTGATGTCCTGGAAGGTGATGCCCGCCCCGGAGGTGTTGCCGTCCGGGTCCTGCAGGAGGAGGGTGCTGTAGCCGAGGATGTGCTCGCCGCCCTCGTGCTTCCAGCGGAGCTCCTGCCGCTTGACCGTGCGTCGCGTGGCCACGGTCTGCATGAGGATGTCTGCCATCTCGGGCACGTGCTGGAGGACCTGGGCGGCCGGGAGGTTGAGCGGCATGTCGGGGCTCAGGCTCAGGAGCTTCTTGGCCGCGGGGTTGATGAGCACGGTGCGGCCCTGGAGGTCCACGGCGAGGAAGCCTCCCCCGAGGTTCTGGAGGACGCTCGAGTGGTAGGAGGAGACCTTGGAGACCATGGCCTCGAAGCGCAGGGACCTCAGCATCACCAGGGTCATCCGGCACACGGAGTCGGCGAAGCGCATGTCGGAGGCGGAGAAGCAGGCCCCGCGCTTGTTGAGGAACTCGACCACGCCGGAGAGGTCGAGGCGGTCCATGAGGGGCACGGCGAGGATGTTCCGCGTCGTGAACCCCGTGATCTCGTCGGCCCTGCTCAGGAACCGGGCGTCCTTGTAGGCGTCCTCGATGACGATGGTCTCGTGGTGCTTGGCGACCCAGCCGCAGACGCCCTCGCCCACGGCGACCGGCAGGTCGGCCAGCTTGTCCGCGGCCACGCCCAGGGAGTAGCGCGCGAAGAGCTTGCGCTCGCGGGGCAGGAAGAGGAAGTAGGTGGCGGCCTCGGCGTCGAGGGCCACGGAGAGCTTCTCGAGGACCCGGCTCCAGACCCGCTCCTCGTCCGTCTCGCGGACCTGGGACAGGAACTCGAGGATGTCGTAGAAGGCCTCGAGGTAGCCCCCGCTCAAATGGGTCTGCATTGGTTGCGATTCTACTTTTTATGGCCGGGCCCAAACAATTATAATCCCTTCGCGTGCCCAACCTCCTGCCGTTCGTCTTGTGGGGAGCCGCCGCCTGGTCGGCCCCGGCGGACCCGCCCGTCCGGCCGCCCCCTCCGGCCGCCCCCATCGTGGTCCGGTTCCCGGAGGAGGGCGCGTCCCTGCCGCCGCTGTCCGCGGTGTTCGTCAACGGCGCGGTCAGCGACCCCAAGGCGGGCTTCAGCATCAACGGCATGCGGGTCAAGCCGCACCGCACCGGCGGCTTCATCGCCTATGTGCCCGTGAGCTCGGGGACCTTCGGTCTCGAGTGCCTCCTCGAGCTGGCGGGCGGCACGAAGACCCTGACCCGCACCGTGGCCGTGGCGGGCCGGCCCGCGCCCCTGCCGCCCGGCCCGCCCGCCATCGAGGCCTCCGGTCTCGAGCCTTCCGCGGACCTCGAGCTCATGGCAGAAGATTGGCTCCAAGCCCAGTTCCGCGGCTCGCCCGGCCATGAGGCCGCGTTCCGCACGGGCCGCCGGCGCTGGCTCCCGATGGCCGAGACTGGGCCGGGGCTCTACCAGGGCGCGGTCCAGGTCCGGGAGGAGGATTTTCCCGAGCCCGGGGAACTGCACTTCCGTCTCTCCGGGTCCGGGGGGCCCGACGCATCGGTCCCCTCTGCCGGGAAGGTCGTGGTGCGCTCCGGCCCCTCGGCCGTGGCCGCGGCCCGGTCGGATGAGCCGTTCAACGTCCGCAGCGGGCTCGGCGCCGGATACCTGCTCTTCCCTCTGCCGGGCACGCGCTTCCTGACCTCCGGCCGCGCGGGCAGGATGACGCGGCTCGCGCTGGCCCCGGGGTTCGAGGGTTGGGTGGAGACGGACAAGCTCGAGCCCCTGCCTCCTGGGACCCCGCCGCCGGCCGGCCGACTGCGCTCCGTGTCGACTGCGGCGGGTCCGGATGCAAGCTTCGTGCGCCTGGGGCTCACCGAGAAGGTCCCGTTCATCGTGGAGCCGGGCGCGAGCCTGGATTCCCTGACTTTGAGGCTCTTCCACACGGCCGTGGACGCCGACTGGGTGGTCTACGACTCCTCCGAGACCCTGGTCCGCGAGGTCCGCTGGCGGGTCCTGGGAGGCGGGGCCGCGGAAGTCACGGTCTCCTTCAAGGCCCCGGCGCGGCTCTGGGGCTGGGGCGTGGCCTGGGAGGAGGGAGGGCTCAGGCTCGAGCTGAGGCGGCCGCCAAGGATCCCACGGACCGGCTCGGTCTTCGCGGGCCGCTCAGTGGTCCTCGATCCCGGCCACGGCCCGTTGGCGCCCGGAGCCGTGGGCCCCACCGGCGTCCTGGAGGCCGACGTCAACTTCGGCATCACCCGCCAACTCGAGCGCATGCTCAAGGCCGAAGGGGCCGCGGTGACCTTGACCCGCCAGCGCAACGAGGACGTGTCCCTGGCGGAGCGGGCCCGTCTGGCGCGGCTGGCGCGGCCGGACCTCTTCGTCAGCATCCACAACAACAACCTCAACGAGGCGGCCAACCCCTTCGCCTACCCGCACGGCTACTCGGTCTTCTACTATCACCCGCACAGCATGGACCTGGCCCGGCGCGTCCACCGGTCCTTCCAGCGGTCCATCCCCCTGCAGGACGAGAGGCTCCGCTTCGGCGACCTCTTCATGGCGAGGGTCTCCGAGGCCCCGGCCGTGCTCGTGGAGGGCGCCTACATGTCCTACCCGGAGCAGGAGGAACTCCTGGTCCAGCCCGACTTCCAGCGCCGCATGGCCAAGGCCGTGCTCGAGGGCATGAGGGACTTCCTGGCCTCCGAGCGCCGCCGCCAGGCTCCCTAGCGCAGCCATGACCGGCTGGGTGATGAACCCGTGGTCCGGGATCGCCGCTTTCTCCTGCCTGGGGCTGGCCTGGCTGGCGCTGCTGGCGGGAAGGGTCCGGCCCCTCCTCTGCCTGGGCCGTTCCGCGGGCCGCGCCGAGCTCCTGCTCATGGCCTCCATGACGGTCCTCCACATCTGGCTGGTCCGGCCGCGCCTGCCGGCCGCGATCTGGCACGAGCACCATTCCGGGGCCGCCCTGGAGAGCGTGCTGGCCGGGTCCTGGGCGCCTGCCGGGGCGACCCTCCACGGCCCGGGCTCTCCGATGACCTTGAGGCTGCTGAGGGCCGTCATCCCCGGGGAGCCTTCCGTCTTCGACGTGAACTACGCCGTGTCCCTCGCGTCGGCGTGGCTGCTTTTCCTCGTCCTGACGGCCGCTGGAGGCGTTCCCGAGGGCGGCCGGGACGCTCGGCCTCCGGCCTCGACCGCGCCCCTGGCCGCCGCCGCCATCCTCCTCAGCCTCCCGGCGCGGATGCGTCTGTCCGTGTCGGAGACCGAGTTCATCGTGCTCGAGGCCCTGCTCCTGGCGGTCTCCCTCTTTTTCGCGCTCTGGCGCAGGGAGAAGGACCACGGGTTCCTCGGCCTCGCTGTCCTGACATGCGCCCTGGCCGCCCTCACCCGGGCCGAGATGCTGGCCCTGGCGCCAGCCTTCTTCGTCCTGCACCTCCTAGCCCTGCGCTCCGGAGCGCCGGCCGCTGGCCTGCGGTCGAAGGTCTTCCTGGCCGCGGTCTTCATGTCCCTGCTCCTGACCCTGCCCAGGGCCCTGCAGATCCTCTCCTTGGGCAGCGACAGGACCGCCAACCTGCCGTCCAATCCCCTGGCCGTCATGTCCGCGGACTGGAGGACGCTCCACTTCTTCCTGGATCCGGGCCTGACGCCGCCTCTCTTCCTCGGCCTCTCAGGCCTTGGCCTGGCCTTCCTCCTGCGGCGGAGCAGGGCCGTTTTCCTCTGCGTCGGGGCGTGGCTCGGCCTGGTCAGCCTCTTCTACTTCAGGCATCTGGACTGCCTGTCCCTGAAGCTGCGCACCGGCCTGGTCCTGGCGCCGCTCCTGGCGGGACTGGGAGGGTGGGGCGCGTGGCGTCTCCTTCTCGGCCTTCCTTGCTCCTGGGTCCGTCCCGGGTGCGTTTTCCTCGGCGCCCTCATCCTGGCGTCTCCCCTGCCGTACCGGGGCTTCCTCGCCACGCTCTACACGAGCCAGCAGGAGCACGGCTTCCTCCTCAGGGCCGCGCCGGTCCTGCCGTCGGGCGCGTACGTGGCGCACCTGAGCGTAGAGGAGTCCTGGAGCGGAAGACCCGTGCCCGGACCCGCGACCAACCATGCCAGGCTCCTGGCGCTCGCTTCAGGCAGACCTGTCAGGATCATGGACTTGAGCAGGTTCCTGGCCGATGTCAGGGACGGCCAGGCCTCCTCCCAGCCGCTCTACTACTACGAGGGCGTCACCTGCCTGACCCCTCCGACTCCGGCCTTCGGCGAGCCGCCTGACCCGGGCTACCTCCATCCCCTTTGCAGGGCGATGAGGGAGAGGTTCCGCCTGACGCCGCTCGAACGAGCCAAGGTCGCGGGCGAGAGCTTGTCCCCGGAATCCATCCGGCCCGGAGGAGGCCTCATCGGCCTCTACCGGGTCGAAGGCGCGAGGCTCAGGGAGCGGGCGCTGGAGGCCGTCGAGTCCGAGCGGGACGCTCTCGCGGCCCGGAGGCTGACGACTCCCGGGTCCTTCGTTGTGGCGGCCGGGATCGTCGCGGGTCGTCGCCTGAAATTGAGCGGCTCCGGCGCGCTCCGCTTCGCGTCCAGGCTCGAGCGCTTCGGCCGCGGCAGGGGCGACGCCGCCGCCATCGGAGTCTTCCTCGCCAGGGCCGGGGAAGCGGCCGGGGCCGCCCGGCACTTGCGCAGGGCGGCCGCCATGGAGCCGTCGGCGCCGCTCCTGCTGATGGCGGGCCGGGCCAGCCTGCAGGCAGGGGACCGGCAGGGAGCGGCTGAGGCCCTGTCCGCGGCGGCGGCCCTCCCTCTGGAAGCCGGAGATGAAGCGCGGCTCGCCGTGCTCTATCAGGACCTCGGAGAGCGCGCCAAGGCTTTGGCTGTCCTGGACCGCGTCATCGCCGCGCATCCCGGAAGGGCGCGGTTCCTCAACGACCGGGCCGTGCTCTATGCCCTGCTCGGCCGGGGTCCTTCGGCGTGGAGGGACGCGAACGCCGCGGTGGAGGCGGATCCCGAGTACGCTCCCGCGCTCCTCACGCTCTCCTCCCTCGCCGGGACGCGCTAGAAGTACGTCCCGAAGAAGATCCTGCGGCGGCGGGGCTTGGCGTCCGAGAGGTCCGTGACGAGGCCGCCGTTCTCGAGGCAGGACAGCGGGACGCCGAAGCGCTCCCGGAAGGTGGTGGTCAGGACCCGGCCGCTGGACTGGCGGCTCTCGATGATGCCGTCGCCGCCCTCGTAGAGCATGACGTGGGTGACGGCCCGAGACCGGCCCGACCGGGTGAGGAAGACGAGGTCTCCGGGCTCGAGGCGCGAGGGCTCGAGGAGCCGGCTCGCGAGCATCTGTTCGGCGGCGTCGCGCGGGATCTCGATGCCGGCCACTCGGTACGCGAGGCTCGAAAGGCCCGAGCAGTCCACGCCCGGGAATCGCCCCACCGAGGCCCTGCCTCCCCAGACATAGGCTTGGCCGAGCAGGAGCCTGGCCTTGTCGAGGATCAGGCGCCGCAGACCAGCCTCGGAGCGGGGGCCCCCGGCGAGGGGACGCAGGTCCCGGCTCGACAGCGCGCCGGTCCTGCCGTCGGCCAGGCGCACGATGCTCCGGCCGGGACGCTGCTTGAGGAGCGCGGCCCGGGTGCCCATGGAGAGCCGGATGTGCTTGCGCTCAGCGGAGAAGGACGCGGCCTTGGAAGCCACGACGCTGTCCGCAGGCGCCGGCTCCCGGTAGAGCAGGTCGTCGCCGCGGACCCAGCCGCGGTAGCCCCGCCAGCCGCCTCCGCCGTCGACTGCGGGGTGCTCGTCGGCCAGGACCTCGACCCAGCCGCCCCGGACCTGAAGGGGGGTGACGCTCTCGCCGAGGAGGAGCTGGGAGAGCCGGTCCGGGTCGTTGTTGCCGGGCTCGGCCGCCGGCCGCGGACAGGCGCGCAGGTCGACGGCGGGCGCGCCCACGGTCATCCTCCGGCCGAGCGGGCGGCCGACGAGGTAGGCGACCCCGCGCTTCTTGACCCGCCAAGCCGCGTGGAACTGCCTCCGGTCGTAGACCCTCCGGACGCACGCCGGGTACGGGGCCGCGGGGTCCATGACCACGACGTCGCCCTTCTCCGTGAAGCCCGCGACCACGACCAGGTGTCCCCGGGTCTCAAGGAGCGGAGCTCCGGTCATCTCTCCTTTGCCGAAGGTGACGCTGGCGACCACGGGTCGTCCGGCCGCGATCTCGGCTTCGAGGTCCGCGAGGGAGTCGAGCCTGCCGACCCAGGCCTCGAGGCCGGCGGCACCTGCCGCCGCGGTGTTGAAGGGCCAGTCGCCGAAGATGCCGTTCGTCCGGTCCTTCACGGCCCGGACGACCTCGAGGGTCGGGCGCTTGACGCCCCAGAACTCGAGGACCATGGACAGCGAGGTCGGGCTGCAGATGTCCCATCGGACCTCGGCCGGCTCGCGGAACTGGGAGCGCGGCCGGAGCCTGAGGGTCCGGACCCACGGCCCTTCCCGGAAGGGCGGGGGCGCGGCCGGGGCGTCGTCGTCGGAAACGGTGACCGCGGCGAGGACCAGGACCGCGGGCTCGCGCTCCGCCGCGAGGGACACCCGGTACTGGAAGGCGCCGGCCTTCGCGGCCAGGCGGAGCGTGTCCGTGTCCACCCTGCCGAACGCGCTCTCCTGGGGAGGGGGCGAGGAGAGGCCGTCCGCCGCGGTCCCCAGGAGGAACCATGGGGACCATCGGCTCCGCGTCCGGACCCGGCAGCTCATCTTCAGGGACGCGCCCTCGGGCAGGGACGCGTTCCAGGACCCCACGAGGTCGTCGAACGGGACCGGGGATTCGACCACGGCAGAGGTGATGCTCCCGCTCGAGCCGCGGACGGCCCGAAGGAGTCCCTCCTCCAGGGGGACGGGCTCGAGCCCCGCGACCCGGCCCCCGGCGATGTCGAGGGCCGTGCGGTGGACGATGGTGCGGCTCATGCGGTCGCGTCCGTCTGGGCGGGGCAGGCTATTTCTTGACGAGCTGGTTCTTCGGGCTGCGGGGAGGGTCGTTGGCAGGCCTCACCGCGGGCTTCGGGCTGTTCTTGGCCGCGGGCGTCAGGTCCGCGTTGATCTTCAGCCATTGCGGGGAGTCATCTCCGGGGACGATCGCCCCGATCGGGCATTCGGGCACGCAGGCGCCGCAGTCGATGCAGGTCTCGGGGTCGATGACAGAGAAATCCTGACCCTTGTACTGGGTCGCGTGGATGGCCTCGGTCGGGCACACCTGGATGCACGCGCCGTAGCGCTCTCCCAGGCACTTCTCGGTGATCACATGGGGCATGTCGTCCTCCTCGCGGCTTGCGCGGCTCTCCGACGAGCCGCCGGGCTTGAATCGTAACTATTTCCTCCAACGCTGTCAATTCTATTTGGGGTCATCTATTTGGGGTCAGACCCTGACATTGGAAAACCTGACATACACTGGTGTCAGACGTTAAGATGCGAATGCCCTTATGGCTTAACGTCTGACACCATCGTGTGTCAATGTCAGGTTTTCCAATGTCAGGGTCTGACCCCATCGAAATAAATCCTCAACGGATGACTGGTATATTCCATCCGTGCGCACGCGTATAAATACTTTGCGTCTTTGGCGGTCTTTCCCGGCCGCTGTCCTGCTGTCGGCGGTCCTTGCCGCCGCGCCCCAGCTTTCATCCGCGGCCTGCGGCGTGACGAACACGGTCCGCAAGCCCGCGGGCGGGACCTGCGTCTCCATCCAGGAGTGCGTGGACCTCATCCCGGCCGCTCCTCTGGCCGGGGACTGGTGCGTCAACGTCGACAGCTCCACCTACAACGAGCAGGTTACGGTGCAGGGCAAGGACCCCAACGGGTGGCGCATCATCATCCAGGCCGACCCGGCACTCGTCAGCACGCGTCCCACCGTGAGCCCGCCGATGTCCTCGGGCGCGGCCTTCCGGGTGCTCAACGCGAGCGTCACCCTGGCGGGGTTCATGATCGCCCCGGGGGTCAGCGTGCCCTTCGGTGTCCTCTCGTCCTCCAGCGACGTCGCCATCGACAGCGTCACGGTCGTGGGCGCCTCCCACATCACCATCGCGGGCATGCAGGTGAGCAGTTGGACCTCGGTGACCCGGTCGAGCGTGATCGTGGAGCCCGCCGCGGGCCTGTGGATCGTCGGCGAGGGGGCCTCGGTTTCGGACAGCACGGCCGCCGCCAGCGGCGCGGGCCGGGTCGCCCTGCGCATGGACGCATCATCAGGGACGGTCCTGCGCAGCCGCTTCGTCGCTCCCGGCGGC
Source organism: Elusimicrobiota bacterium (assembly GCA_041662295.1). GTDB lineage: Bacteria > Elusimicrobiota > Elusimicrobia > UBA1565 > UBA9628 > JACQWX01. Next base: position 35,753 of record JBAZSR010000009.1, read on the forward strand.
TGGGCCGCCTATGTGAGGGGCAGCGCGAACGCGGTCGTCGGTAGCACGTTCAACTCGAACGGGGCCCTCTATCCCGCGGTCGTCATCGAGAACGGGTACGACAACTCCATCGCCGCGTCTTCCATCACGAACACGAGCGGGGCCGCGGGGGCCGCCGACGCGCTGTTCTTCCAGAACGTCCACCGCAGCCGCGTCGTGGGAAGCACGCTCTCGGCCCGGGGATTGGGCAGCGCCGTCGAGCTCTCCAACAGCTCGTACAACGTGATCTCGGCGAGCTACCTCTCCTACCGGCACAGCGGCGACCCCCCATGCGCGACCGCCGCGTACCTCGTGGGCGTCGGCAACCTGGTCGAGGCCAGCACCGTGGCCAGCAACTCGGCGTCGTGCAGCGCCCTGTCGGTCATCGGGTCCTCGTTCACTCTCCAGGACTCCTTGCTGACCAGGACCTTTTCGCTCAACGGCGGCTGGTCCACGGTCCTGCGCAGCACCGTCGCCGTCGTGTCCGTGAGCGGGTCCTCCGTGACCTTCGATTCGGTCTTCGCCGGCGGCATCATGCAGTTCGGCTCGGACTATCCGACCATCGCGCGCAGCACCGTGGCCGTCAACTCCGCGTCTCCCGCCCTGCAGTTCCTCGGGTCGTCGGCCGCGGTCAGCGGCAGCCTCATCATGAACCTCGGCACCGGGGACGCGGTCCAGTTCGTCAACGGCCACCACGGCTCGGTCGTGGGGAGCACCGTCGTCAGCGCCTCAGGCTACGGCCTCTACATCCTCAATTCCGCGGACGACGCTGTGCGCGATTCCTATTTCCAGGGGACGTCGGGCCTGAGGATCAACGGGGGCGCGAGGGTCTCCGCGGTGCGCAGCCGCTTCGCGGGGTCCGGGGCAGCGGGCATCGGCCTCTACCACACCAGCGGCTCGAACCCCTCCGTGAGCTCGTGCGTCTTCAGCGGAGGCAGCGGAGGCCACGGCCTCTCCTTCGCGGGGGAGAGCGGCAGCACGGTGCGGCTGGACTCCGTGACCGTGCTCAACGGCTGGAGGGGGCTCACGATCTCCCCGCTCAACGGCGGCGCGGTCGCGAACTTTTCGGTGGCCGCGACCTCGCTCGCCTTCCTCGGGCCCGTGAGCGTCGTCAATACGGCGGTCAACCTGGGAGTTGGGACGCTCGTGTCCACCTTCTCCTATGTCCGGTTCGAGGACGGGAATACCAACCCCAACGTGGACGCCTCCCTCCTGGCGCCAGGCGCGAGGCTCACCTTCTGCGGGACCTCGGGCGCGAAGTCCGGGCCCGCCTTCGAGGTCGACCCAGGCGGCCGGGTGGACTGGGCCGCGGCCTGCTGGGCGCCCCGGCCCTATCCCGTGCCGCCCGGGTGCGTGGGACAGGCCAGCGTCCGTCAGGACGGCGCCGTGGAGTTCCTGGGCATCCAGCAGGCCCTCGACGCCCAGGAGCGGGTCATGTCCTCGGACGTGTGCGTGGTGGTGCGCGACACCGAGACCTATGCCGAGCAGGTGACGGTGCAGGGCTTCACGACCAACGGGTTCCGCGTGCGGGTCTTCTCGGACCCGAGCTTCGTGAGCTCCGCCCCGGTCGTCAGCCCTCCGGCGAACTCGACGGCGGCTTTCGTGGTGCGCAACGACTCCGTGACCCTCGGCGGCTTCAATGTCCTCGGGGCCGCCCCGGTGCCCTACGGGGTGCTCTCCTCCTCTCCCTTCCTCGTCGTGAGCGGCGTCAACGTGGACTCGGCCGGCCGCATCGGGGCCGCGGGCATCTCGGTCTCGAGCTGGACGACGCTGTCCGCGTCCAGCGTGACCGTGCAGTCCGCCCACGGCCTGCTCCTGACCGGGACCGGGAGCCTCGTGTCCGGGAGCACCTTCACCAGCCGGGCCGCGGGCTTCAGCGCCGTCCTGCTCGACGGGGCCTCGACCAACACCCTCGCAGGCGTCGTCGCCTCCGGAGACGACGGCGACGGGGTCCTGCTCGCCGGGGGGGGCTGGAACGTCCTGCGGGACCTCCTGGCCTCCTCGAGCCGCTTCAAGCCGGCCCTGTCCCTGGCGTCCTCGTCTTCCAACACGATCGAGTCGGGCCGGTTCCAGAGCAGCGCGTCGTCCGCCGTGGTCCTGGCCTCGAGCCACTTCAACGCGTTCCGGGGGAGCACCGTCACGGCCGCCGCCGCCGGCGTCGCCGGTTTCCTGGCGGGATCATCCTCGGGCAGCGCGGTGGTCGGCGTCGTGGTCGAGCACCCGGCCGGGCACGGCGTCCTGATCCAGGGAGGGAGCCATAACCGCGTGGAGTCCAGCCGCATCACGAGCGGAGGCTCGGGCTTCCTCGGGCTCTGGCTGCTGGCCACCTCCTCGGCCGTGGTCACGGGCTCGGCCGTCGAGGGCTCGACCGCGGTCCTGGTCCAGGCCTCGACGGGCGCCGTCATCGAGGACAGCGCGCTCACCGCCGCCGCCGCCGCGGGGCACGGGCTGAGGGCCTCCGACGGCCTCGTGAACCTCACCCTCGCCACCAACGTCTTCACCGGAGGACCCCAGGGCTACGGCGTCTGGCTCGACTCCGGGATCGCCGGGATCCTCCACCTCTCGTCCGGGGCGGTGAGGGGCTCGAACTGGGGCATGGCCTTCGGGGCGGGCTCGGCGGCCTTCGCGGTGAGCTCCGTGACCCTCGCGGACCTCCCGGCGGGCGCGACCGCGGTCGTGTTCTTCGGCGGGGTCGTGGTCACGACCCTCACCGGCGTGGACTTCGGGGACTTCGCCGGGGCCGATGTCAACGGGGCCGGGCTCGGGGCCGGGTCCAGGGTGACGATGCGCAGCGCCTGGGGTCAGCGCGCCGGCCAGGCGTTCGAGGTCGACCCGGGGGAGATGGTGGATTGGCCCGAGATCCCGTTCATCATGCGCGGGCCCTATCCGCTCGTGGTCTTCAAGACCGGGCCGGGCGTGGTCATGAGCTCTCCCGCGGGGATCCGCTGCGGCGACGTCTGCTCCGCGCTCTTTCGCGCGGACACGCCGGTCGTGCTGATGACCCAGAGGCCGGTCACGGTCCGCTTCAGCGGCTGGGGCGGGGACTGCGACGGATCAGGAGGGTGCCTGCTCGTGATGACGGACTCCATGACCGTGACCGCCACCTTCAACCAGCCCAAGGAGGCGGTGTCCTCCTATCCCAACCCCTTCACCCATGACGGCGCGAAGTTCGCCTACCAGCTCGCGAAACCCTCGGACGTGGAGATCCGGATCTTCACCCTGACGGGCCGCCCGGTCGCGGTGATCACGGACCGCGGCAAGGCCGCGGGCTTCGGCGAGACGCGGTGGGACGGACGGGATTCCGAGGGCCGCGAGGTCGCCCGAGGCATCTACCAGTACCGGTTCAAGGCGGTGGCCGGGCCCGACGAATGGGTCCGCGTCGGGAGCATGGCTAAGGCCGAATGAGCTCGCGAGCCCTCCGCCCCGCCCCTGTCCGCGCCCGCTCGCCGGCTAGGGCCTGCGTTCTGCTCGCGGCCCTGGTGGCCGCGTCGCCCGCGTCCGGAGGAGGTGCCGCCGGAGCCGGCCTCCTGCTCATGGACAGCGGGGTCCGAGCCCTCGGGATGGGCGGCGCCTACGCGTCGCTGGCGGGAGACCTCTCCGGCGGGCTCCAGTGGAACCCGGCGGGCCTGGCCTTCCTGCGGGGCAACGCGTTCGAGGCCGCGTACGCGTCGATGTACCAGGGCATGAACCAGGGTTGGCTCAGCGCGGGCAGGGGCCTGGGGCGCTTCGGAGGGGTGGGGGCCGGGATCTCTTACCTCGAGGCCGGGACCCTCGTGGCCACGGAGGCCGACCCGGCCGGAGGCTATTCCGTCACCGGCACCTTCAAGCCGTCGTCGCGCGTGGTCAGCGGAGGCTGGGCCTGGTCGGCCTCGAGCGAGGAGGGGAGCCTCGCCGCCGGCGCCGTGGGCAAGTGGGTCGAGGAGTCGATCATGGAGCGCGACGCGGGCGCGGGGGCCATCGACATCGGTGTCATGGCGCGCCGGGTCTTCGGCATGTTCTCGCTCGGGGCCGCGTACCAGAACATCGGCTCGGCCCACGGGCTCGCCGGCTACCGCCTGCCCGAGCAGTTCCGGGCCGGCTTGGGCATGGAGCGGGGGCGCTGGTCGCTCGGTCTGGACTTCGTGTCCCCGCGCGACGGCGAGACCTCCCTCAAGACCGGGCTGGAGGTCGCGCTGAACCGGGCGCTCGCCGTCAGGGCGGGGTTCGATTCGTCCCTGGGAGAGGGTCTGGGAAAGTACTCCGGCATCGAGAGCGGCTTCTCCACGGGCCTGGGCCTGGCCTTCGGGAACTACACGTTCGACTACGCCTTCGTCTCCGCGGGCCTGCTCGGCGCGGTGCACCGCTTCGGGCTCTCCGCGCGCTGGGGGGGCGGCCGGCCCGGCGCGCCGCCGCGGTTTGCGGAGGCCGTGCCCGCTCCCGCCGCCGCGTCGGGGGGCTCGCCGCCGTCGCCCGCTCCGGAGCCGGAGGCCGCGGCCGGCGCCGGACCTCCGCCGGCCGTCAGGGCCCGAGCCAGGCCCGCGCCCGGGACCCTTGCCCCGCGGCCAGCCGCCCCCAGGCCCGTCATCGCGTCGGCTGTGCCCGCTGTCCCGGCGGACGAGCGCTACGCGGCCGCGGACCGGCTCGCGGGCCAGGGCTCCTTCGCTGCCGCCAGGGGAGAGCTTGACGCGGTGCTCAGGACCCTCAAGGCCGGCGACCAGGGCGTATGCGGCTACTGGCTCCGGGTCGGCCGGATCCTGCATCTCCAGCGCCGCTGCGCCGAGGCCGCCAGCCACTACCAGGGCGCGGTCAACTGCGCCGTGCTGCTGGGCGCCCCCTGGCCGGGACTGGCGGAGGCTTGGTACGGCAAGGGGATGTGCCTTCTCGAGGACGGGGACGCGTCAGGCGCTCTCTCGGCCCTCGACTCCGGCTTTGCCGCTGACCCGGCCCCGGCGACCAGGGAAAGGCTGGAGGCCGGGGCGGACGCTGCCCGCAGGCGCCAGCGCTAAGGATTAAGCTTGGCGAGCCAGACCACGTAGTGCGCGCCCCGGTGGGTGTTCCGGCTCCGGACAGGGATCTCGTCGACGGCGAAGCCCGTCTTGCGCATGCGCTTGACAAAGCCCTTGTCCGGCTTGGCCGCCCAGAACGCCAGCAGGCCCCCAGGCTTGAGGGCCGCGCCAGCCGCGGCAAGGCCCTCCTCGGAGTAGAGCCAGTCATTGGCCTTCAAGGTCAGTCCCTCGGGGCCGTTGTCCACGTCTTGGAGGATGGCGTCGAAGGCGCCGCGCTCCCGGCGCAGGACCGCCGCCACGTCGCCGGCGAGCACCGCGACGCGCTTGTCCTTGAGCGGGTGTCCGGCCAGGTGGGAGATCACGCCGCGGTTCCAGTCGACCACGGCCGGCACCAGCTCGGCCACGCTCACCTCGGCGTCCGGCCGGAGCTTCTTGAGGGCCGCGGCCAGCGTGAAGCCCATCCCCAGACCGCCGATGAGCACGCTCGCGTGCGCGGTGCGGCCCAGGTCCTTGCAGGCGATGTCGGCGAGGGCGGCCTCCGAGGCGTGGGCCGTGCTGTCCATCAGCAGGCTCCCGTCCACCTTGATGCAGTACTCCGTCCCCCGGCGGTGCAGGGTGAGCTCCTCTGAGTCGGAGGCTTTGGCGCGGGCGAGCAGTTCCCAGGGGATCATGGGATCCTAAAAGCGGTCCTGTCGGAGCACATGGGGATTATAGAATACATCGGAATCTCTCATAATGATTCTGTAATGCCGGCGGACTATATTTATAGCCGGTGGGCATCCATCATTGGTCGTTGGCGCTCGTTCTCCTGCCGTGTTCGGCGTGGGCATCCACGTACAAGGACCTCATCCCGGGCGCGAGGGTGATGGGCCTTGGGTACGCGGTCAACTCCCTGGCCGCGGACGACCCGTTCTCGATCTTCTACAACCCGGCCGGTCCGGCCAACACCCCGTACGTCCAGGTCGGGGGCACCCTGGGCCGGATGACCAGCCCGCGCGGCACCATGGTCTTCGGCGCCCTGACCTATCTGCGGCCTTTCGAGCCCATCAACACCGCGACCATCGGCGGCGCCTACCTGGTCGAGCGCCAGGAGCGCGGGGGAGACAAGGACGTGGTGAACTTCCACTTCTCCCGCGAGTACACGGTCCCGTACCTCGATCTCTCGAAGCCTCTCCGGGTCGGCGGCAACTTCAAGATGATCAACGCCGAGGGCGGGGACGGCGCCGGGTTCGGCGTGGGACTCGACGGCGGCGTCCTGCTGCGCTCCAACATGGGCCTGGCCCTGGGGATCTCCATCATGGACCTCACGACCAACGTGGGCCTGCCCCGCATGACCTACGGGCTCGGGGCCTCCTACACCTGGAGGAAGCGCTTCACCTTGGCGACGGACATGCGTATCCGCGACGGCCTCACCGAGTTCTACCCGGGCATGGAGGCGACCTTCCTTCAGGGGCTGCTGAAGGCGCGCATGGGCCGCGGCCTGCGCCTCGACCTCGTCGAGACCGTGGCCTTCGGCGTGGGCCTGAATTTCTCGCCTCTCCAGATCGACCTCGGCATGGCCATCCCGGCCGCGGGCATCTTCCGGCCGGGAGGAGCGTACCAGGCCTCCTTCAACTACCGCTTCGGCGCTCCGCCCTTCGCCGGCAATTTCGTGGGCAACGCGGCCGCGGAGGCCGAGAAGCTCCGCGGCCAGATCATCGAGCTCGACGACCGCAAGAGGACGCTCGAGAACGAGGCGGAGATCTCGCGGACCAACCGCGACGCGGCCCAGGGAGACCTCAAGGCGACTGAGGCGCGCCTGGAGGAGACCCAGGAGGAGTACCGCAGGGTCATGAAGAAGAAGGACGAGACGGCCTACGAGCTCCAGCTCCTCGAGATGCGCATCCCGCCCAAGCCCGCGCCCAAGGCCCAGCCCAAGCCCAAGCCCAAGGCGAAGGTCTGGCCGGACCGCCACACGGCCGAGCCGGGCGACACCCTCCGCTCCAT
>JBAZSR010000009.1:42751-43674 GCA_041662295.1 Elusimicrobiota bacterium
CTACGGCGACTCCGAACTCTGGGTGCTCATCTACGAGGCGAACCGCGGCAAGGTGGACCGTGGGATCCCCGTCGAGGGTGAGGTCTTCGTCATCCCGGACCCCAAGGAGGCCCGCTGATGCCCTCCGTGGGCGTGGTGGCGGCCGACGCCGTCAGCCGCTCGGCCCTGAGCCTCCTGGCCGGCGAGTCGGGCTATCGCACCCATCCCGCCGCGGGGCTGGCGGACGCGCTCGAGGTCCTGCGTGAGCGTCGGCCGAGCCTCATGCTCGTGACGGACGGCCCGGACGGGGACGCCGAGGTCCTCGTGCGCGAGATCGCGGCCGTCTCGCCGCTGGTCCCCGTGGTGGTGGCGCTCAGGGTCCGGGACGCGGGCCGCGCCGTGGTCCTCATGCGGCTGGGCGCCAGCGAGGTCGTGGCCCCGCCGTGGACCAAGGAGGACCTGGGCGCCTGCCTCGGCAAGACCCTCCGCTCCCAGGGGACGGCCTTCTCGGTCGTGCCGCTCCGGGGCCCGATGCCGCGGGCGCCGATCTTCTTCTTCGCCGTGGCCCTGTTCTTCGGGCTGGCCCTGAGCTATGCCGCGCTCCAGCGGTCCGCGAAGCTGCGCGCGGCGGCCTTCGAGGAGAAGAAGACCTGGGACCTCCCCTACCGCCATCCCTCCGCCGCCTCCTTCAGCGGGCCCGACCTCTGGGTGCTCGACTGGTTCACCCAATCGGTCTACGTGCACGCGGCCTCGGACCTGGCCGTGCGGCAGGTGGCCCACTTTCCCGGAGAGCTGCCGCTCTCGTTCTCCATCGGTCCCGACGCCGTGTGGTCCCTGACCCCGGGGGGGACGATCTGCCGGAGGATGAAGGACGAGAAGCTCCGGCTGCTGGCGGAGTACCCGAAAGCCGCGCCCGGCGCCACGGCCCTGGTCTTCGACGGCCT
>JBAZSR010000010.1:0-6974 GCA_041662295.1 Elusimicrobiota bacterium
ACCCTCGAGGAGACTTTGAAAAACCGCACTTTCCCACCTGCGACATGCTCCCTTTTGGCATGCTGGCGCCGACCGGCTGCTCGACCATGCCGCCGGACACGCATTCCAAAGAGGCTGGCAACGGAGTTTCCCCGGACAGCTCTGTCAGCGCTGAAAGTGAGCTGGCAAAAATGTCGATGGCATCAGCACAAATCGATCCGCGGGTCGCCACCATCCAACAGCCGAGACGGACCAGCAGGACGCGGCCAGGAGTCGCCCTACCGGGGCCTTGAGGCCGGCTTGCCGGCCTCGGCGAAGCAGGGGATGAGGGCCTTGACCCGGGGCATGTACTCCTCGGCCACGCGCTCGCCGAGCTCGATGAGCTCGCGCGCGCGGTGGAGCTCGGTCCAGTGGAAGCCCTTGAGGTCCGGCTCGATGACGAGGTGCGCCGGGTCCATGCGCGCACGGGCGATCTGGTACTCCATCGTGTAGATCATCTGGAAGAAGACGTCCACCACGCCCGGCGCCCGCAGGGACGCGGGCAGGGCCAGCTCGCCGATGGTCGCCAGATCCACCGGCATGGAGAGCAGGCCCCCGCGCTTGCGCCGGCGGCGGGCCATGTCCCCCGCCCGCCGCGCCCCTGCGGGCAGGGTGAGGTTGACCGCCAGCAGGATGTCGGCGCCAAGCAAGGACGCCGCGCGGATGGGCACGGGACTCACGAGGCCGCCGTCCACAAGGTGGCGGCCGTTGAGGCGCATGGGCGCGAAGAGCAGCGGCAGACCGCAGCTCGCCCGGATGGCTTCGGCCACCCGGCCGGAGCGCAGGACGACCTCCTCGCCGGTCTCGATGTCCGTGGCCACGCAGGCGAACGGCAGCTCCAGGTCGTGGAAGAGCCGCTCCCCGAACCACGAGCGGAAGAAGCGCAGCATGGCCTCGCCCGCGAAGAGGCCCGAGCGCGGGACCGTCAGGTCCCAGAGGAAGTTCTCGTAGATCCACCCCTTGTCGATGCGGACCGCGATGTCCTCGATCTCGCCGGGATCGAGGCCCAGGGCGAGGAAACCTCCCATGAGCGACCCCATGGAGGTGCCCGTGACGATGTCCACGGGCACGCCCTCGCGCTGGAACACCTTCATGATCCCGATGAGGGAGTGCCCCAGCGCGGCCCCGGAGCCCAGGGCCAAGCCCACCTGGAGGCCGCTGATGACGCGGGCCAGGCGCTCGACGGCCCGGAGAGCCTTGGGCTGGGCCTCGAAGGCCCGGTGCACCGACCCGGTCGCCCGCAGGCGGTCGCCGACCGCGCCGCCCCAGGGGATCCTCAGCCGCCGCGATCCGGCCGCGAAGACCTCGACCTCGGGGTCGCGGCCGCCGAGCCAGGCCGAGACGAGCCTCTCCCGGTCCGGGAGGGCGGCGGCGAGCTCGGCCGCGAGGTGCCGGTAGAGGGGGCGGCTCTCCTCCACCCCCGCGAGCACGGCCTGGTCCGCCTCGGCCAAAACGGAGCGCTCGACGTCCCCCAGGTCGTTGCCGAGGCTGGCCAGCACGACGTCATAGGACTCGCGCAGGTGGTTGAGGAAGAGATAGATGCCGCTGTAGATCCTCCCCCCGAGCGCCGTTGCCGGCAGGCTGAGGACGTCGAGCCCCGAGGGATGGGACTGGACGATGCTCTGGATGGAGGAGGCGGCGTTCCTGTCCAAGGCACGGATAGCGGCCTCATCCGCGACCCGGGGCTCGAGGCCCAGGGCCCGGGCGGCGCGGCCGGCGTCGGGACCCAGGTCGAGCAGGAGCGTGCGCCGCTTCGTCTGCTCCAACAGGGCCCTGGCCAAGCCCAGGGAGAGCACGAGCCGGTCGTCCAGACTTGCCGCGACGTTGAGGGTCACGATCCCCGGAGCGCCCGGGGCCTGGCGGAGCACGCCCGACCCCGAGGCGGTCAGGCGCGCGGAGAGCAGGCGCGTCAGGTGCGTCAGGAAGGCGGGGTTCTCCCGGGCCAGGGCCTCGAAGTCCGCGCGGCCGAGCTTCAAGAACTCGCAGCTGGTGTCGAGCCGGACCGTCACGGACCGGCGCTCCCCGGTCAGGAGCCCTGCCTCGCCTAGGACGTCCCCCCTGCCCATGAAAGCCACGACCGCATCCTCGCCCGCCTGCGGGTTGACGATCCGCACCGACCCGGAGGCGACCAGGTAGAGGGCGTCGCCCTCGTCCCCCTGCCGGTAGAGGGTCGCCCCCTTGGGCAGGGAGAGCAGCTGCATCCTGCCCGCCACGCGCCGGACCTCGGAGGAGCTGAACCCTGAAAAGAGCGGGACCCTCTTGAGGAACGGCTCCCAGTCCCGCCGCTCCTCGGGATTCATGGATTTTGTATAATGACGTCGTTCGCAGTCTTGGACCCGGTCACGGGAGACGCCGCTGGGCGCAAGCGAGGAGACCGATCACCGTTTTTGAGTCGCGGATCCTGCCGCTCAGGACCATGGCCAGGGCCTCCTGGAAGGGAAGGACGACCGGCTCGAGGAATTCGTCCGGATCGAGGTCCAAGGCGCCGGGGATGAGCCCCTCGGCCAGGTAGATCGTCAGGCGCTCGTTGGCGAAAGCGGGCGTCGGCCAGAAATCCAGGAGCTTCGTGACCTTGCGCGCCGAGTACCCCGTCTCCTCCCTCAGTTCCCGCCTGATGCAGGCCAGCGGGTTCTCCCTGCCGTCGAACTTCCCGGCGGGGATCTCGAGCGTGGTCCGGCGGATCGGGAAGCGGTACTGCCGGACGAGCACCACCCTGCGGCGCGGCAGGAGCGGCACGGCCGCGACCGCGCCGGGATGGTCCATGTACTCGCGCAGCGCGGTCTTGCCGTTGGGAAGGCGCACCCGGTCCGCCCGGAAATGGACGACCCGGCCATGGTAGACTTCGACCTTCTTGGTCAGCGTCTCGACGAGCTTTCGGGTCATGGACGGGGGATTATAACAAAGTCATGAGCGGCAAGCCCGACTTCGTCCACCTCCACAACCATTCCGAGTACTCGTTCCTCGACGGCATCATCCGCTTCACGGAGCACACCGACCACGGGGACAAGCCCTCCGACCTCATCAACGGGCTCGCCAAGGAGGGCGCCAAGGGCTTCGCGCTCACCGACCACGGGAACATGTACGGCGCCGTCGAGTGCTACCGGCAGTGCCACGCGGTGGGCCTCAAGCCCATCATCGGCTCGGAGCTCTACATCGTCAAGGGCTCGCGGGCCGACCGGGGAGGTTCCGAGCGCGAGAATCACCACGTGGTCTGCCTCGCCAAGGACTTCGAGGGCTACCAGAACCTCATGGCCCTCTCGAGCGCGGCCTTCGTCGAGGGCTTCTACTACAGCCCGCGCATCGACCGGGAGATCCTCGCCAAGCACGCCAAGGGCCTGGTCATCCTCTCCGGCTGCATCAAGGGCGAGATCGCCCAGGCGCTCCTGGCCGGCGACGCCGCGGGCGCCGAGAAGCTCGCGGCCGCCTACCGGGACCTCGCGGACCCGGGGTGCTTCTTCCTCGAGATGATGGACCACGGCATCGAGGACGAACGCCGCGCCAACGCCGGGCTCGTCGAGCTCCACCGCCGGACCGGCATCCCCCTGGTCGCGACCAACGACTGCCACTACCCGCGCAAGGCCGACGTCGAGGCGCACGACGCGCGGGTCTGCATCTCCACGCGCTCCCTCCTGGCGGATAAGGAGCGCCTGCGCTTCGCCGGGCCCGAGTACTACGTGAAGTCCCCCGCGGAGATGGAGAAGCTCTTCGAGCACGCCCCCGAGGCCTGCGCCAACACCGTGCGCATCGCCGCGATGTGCCATCTCGAGATCCCCCACAGCAAGTTCATCCTGCCCGAGTTCAGCGTGCCCGAGGGCATGACGCAGGACTCCTACCTGGAGAAGCTCGCGCGCGAGGGCCTCGCGAAGCGCTTCCCGAACGGCGTCTCCCAGGCTCACCAGGAGCGCCTTCGCTACGAGCTCTCGGTCATCCAGAAGCAGGGCTTCTCGGGCTATTTCCTCGTGGTCTGGGACTTCATCGCCTATGCCAAGCGCACGGGCATCCCGGTCGGGCCCGGCCGCGGCTCGGGAGCGGGGTCGCTCGTGGCCTTCGTCCTCAGCATCACCAACCTCGACCCGCTCGAGCACAAGCTCCTCTTCGAGCGCTTCCTCAACCCGGACCGGGTGAGCATGCCGGACCTCGACATCGATTTCGCCGACAAGGACCGCGACCGCATCATCGAGTACGTCCGACAGCGCTACGGCGCGGACCGTGTCGCGCAGATCATCACCTTCGGCTCCCTGGGCCCGAAGCAGTCCGTCCGCGACGTGGGCCGCATCATGGCGGTCCCCCTGCCCGACGTGGACCGCATCGCCAAGCTCATCCCCGGCGGCCCGGACGTCACGCTCTACGGCGCCATGCAGAAGAACCCTGACCTCGCCAAGGCCGCCCGCGAGCCCCAGATCAAGAAGCTCCTCGACCTGGCCATCAAGCTCGAGGGCTTGAAGCGCCACGCGGGCATCCACGCCGCCGGCACGGTCATCACCAAGGAGCCCGTGGTCCGCTACAGCCCGCTGTCCCGCGGCAGGGGCGACGTGATCACCACCCAGTACGACGGCGCGGTCCTGCCCTGGCTGGGGCTCCTCAAGGTGGACTTCCTGGGCCTGAGGACGCTGACCATCCTCCAGGACGCCGTGGCCTTCGTGCGGCAGCGCAAAGACCCCGGCTTCGACCTCGAGAAGCTCACCCTCGACGATGCGAAGACCTACGAGCTCCTCCGGCGCGGGGAGTCCCTGGCGGTCTTCCAGCTGGACTCCGGCGGCATGCGCACCCTGCTCCAACAGCTCAAGCCCACGGTGTTCAACGACATCGTGGCCATCCTGGCGCTCTACCGGCCCGGCCCCATCCAAGCCGGCATGATCGACCGGTTCGTGGAATGCAAGCACGGCCGCCAGAAGATCACCTTCGATCACCCCATGCTCGAATCCGTGCTCAAGGACACCTACGGCTGCATCGTGTTCCAGGAGCAGGTCATGGAGATCAGCAAGGCCCTCGCCGGGTTCACGGGCGGCCAGGCCGACGGCCTGCGCAAGGCCATGGGCAAGAAGACGCCCGAGGATTTCGAGAAGATGCGGCCGACCTTCGTGGCCGGGGCGGCCAAGAACAAGATCCCGGCCAAGCTCGCCGACAAGATCTACGACAACCTTCTCAAGTTCGGGGGCTACGGGTTCAACCGGTCGCACACCGCGGCCTACGGCCTGGTGGCGTACCACACGGCTTTCCTCAAGGCCAACCACCCCCTGGAATTCATGACCGCGGTGGCCACCTCCGAGATCGGACATTCCGCCGTCGACGCGGAGGACAAGGAGAACAAGCTGGTCGTCTACCTCGAGGACGCCCGGCGGATGGGCCTCAAGGTCCTGCCGCCCGACATCCAGCGCTCCAGGGTCGTGTTCTCCATCGAGGACCCGGACGCCATCCGCTTCGGCCTGGTCGCGATCAAGAACGTGGGCGCCGGCGAGGCCGAGGCCATCGTGGCCGCGCGCTCCGCGGGCGGTCCCTTCACGAGTCTCGCCGATTTCTGCGGGAGGGTGGACTCGAAGGCCGCCAACAAGAGCGCGCTCGAGTCCCTCATCAAGGCCGGCGCGCTCGATTCCCTCGACCCGGGCAAGCCCCCGGCCGAGGCCCGCAGCCGCCTCATGGCCGCCCTGGAGCGGACCGTGGAGGCCCAGGCCCGGGCCCGCGAGGACATCGCCCGCGGCCAAGGGGTCCTCTTCGCGCTCGACGCCATCACCGCGGAGGCGGGGGCCGGGCTTGAGGACGCCGCCCCGTGGAACGCCAACGACGTCCTGCGCGCCGAGAAGGAGGTCTTGGGCTTCTATTTCTCCGGCCACCCCCTCCTCCAGGTGCGCGAGCAGCTCCGGGCGGTCGCGACCCACGAGATCGCGGCGCTGACCCCCCAGATCACGACCCCCGTCCGGCTGGCGGGCCTGCTGACCCAGGTCAAGCGCAAGATCACGAAGAAGGGCGAGCAGATGGCCGAGGCGGTCCTCGAGGACCTCTCCGGCTCCATCCGCCTGCTGGTGTTCCCCAGGGCCTACGCCGGGGGCCACGGAAGGGCCCCCCTCGGCGAGAAGCTCCTGGCCGGGACCACGGTCGTGGCCGGAGGCAAGCTCAGCTTCTCCAAGTCCGGCGGCGACGAGGCCGAGGGCGGACCGGAGCTCTTCCTCGACGAGCTCTCGCCCCTGGCCGAGGCCCTCCCCCGCTACGCCCGCAAGCTCGTCATCGCCTGCGAGCCCTCCTCCCTCGACGAAGGCGCTCTTCGGGCCCTGCGGACCGCGCTGGAGGAGCACCGGGGCCGCTGCCCGGTCGAGCTCCAGCACCAGACCCCGGACGGGGTCGAGGTCCTCGAGGTCGAACAACACGTCCTAATCGACCAAAATCTGTTAGAATCTCTCGATTCAATCCTCGGAGAGAGAGCATGGCGGATAGAAAACGCATCCTAATCGCGGACGACGACCCGGACCTGGTCGATCTCCTTAAGATGGACCTCACGAACCAGGGCTACGATATCCTCGTCGCCATGAACGGCAAGGAGGCGCTCCAGATGGCCATGGGCGAGAAGATCGACCTGGTCATGCTCGACGTCATGATGCCCTACATCGACGGCTACCACGTCGCCTACGAGGTCACCAGCAAGCTGGGCTCGAGCGCGCCGATGATCATGCTCATGACGAGCCGCGACACCACCCGCGAAAAGGGCATCGCCATCATGAGCGGCGCGGCCGAGGTCCTCCAGAAGCCCTTCGAGATGGAAGCCCTTCACAAGCGGCTCGTCGAGATCTTCGCCAGGACATGAACCTTTCCCGGACCCTCCCCGCCTTCGCCCTTGGAGCCCTCCTCGTCGTCGCCGGCGCCGCCCGGGCCGAGGAGAGCGGCGGGGGCGCGAAGCTCACGATCCGGCCCAAGCACGCCGCCCGCGCGGACGGGAGCATCCTCCAGCCGGACGTCAACCTCCT
>JBAZSR010000010.1:6984-39492 GCA_041662295.1 Elusimicrobiota bacterium
CGGCCGCGGTCCTCGACCTCGGAGGATTCGCCACGACCACCCGGTTCTTCTCGGCCGGAGGCATCCTCGAGCACGCCTCCTTCGGCGTCTTCCAGCGCCTGAACATCGGCGCCTCCCTCAACGTGGACCGCCTCATCGGCGCCGACGACGCGACGCGCCTGCGGGCTCCCAACGTGCAGGCCAAGTACCGCTTCTACGACGGGCAGGGCTGGATTCCCGCCGGCGCGGTCGGATTCGACGGCCAGGGCTGCCTCTACGACCGGACCGCCCGCCGCTACAACCACCGCCACCGCGGATTCTTCCTCGTCGCGACCCAGGAGCTCTTCATCCCCGGCCTTCAGGCCCACCCATCCATCAACATCTCCGATTTCGACTCCAACTCCATCTACGGGGCCATCCCGCTGAGCTTCAACATCGAGGACCGGGCGAGCCTCATGGCGGAGTGGGACAATATCTCGGACTGGTCCCACAGCCGCGTCAACGCGGGGCTGAGGGTCTACATCACCCCCGGCTTCCACGTCGATTTCGGGCTCCGGGGCATCGGGCAGGGCGGGCGCTTCGACGACGGCACGCCCAAGGGCCCCGAACGGGTCGCCCAGATCAGGTACAGCGGCAACTTCTGATGGCCGAGCCCCTGAAGTTCCAGCGCCGCACCGTCCTCGTCAAGAGGACGCTTCAGCTCAAGTACATCGGGATGGTGTTCCTGAGCGTGCTGATCTCGTCGTTGATCGTCGGCGGCGACATCTACTACTCGATGGCGCGCGTCATCCTGACGGAGAACCCCGCGCTGGCCCCCACGATCAGCCAGTTCAACGTCATCATCCTCGTCAAGCTCATCCTCTACCTGGGGCTCATGGTCCTCATCTCGCTCTACGTCTCCCACCGCTTCGCGGGCCCCATCTACCGGTTCGAGAAGTCGGCGCAGTCCGTCTCGGAGGGCGACCTCACCCACCGGGTGGCCCTGCGCACGGGCGACGAGCTCATGGAACTGCAGGACGAGTTCAACGCCATGGTGGCGAGCCTCCAATCCCTGGTCGAGAAGGACCGGGCGCTGTGCCGCCGCCTGGCCGAGCGGGTCGCGGCCGCGGCCAAGAGCCTCCCCGAGGGCTCCGCCGGCCGCGAGGACCTCGAATCCATCCGCATCGAGCTCGAGCACCTCACGAGCGCCTTCCGACTCTGATGCGCCCGGCCTTCGCCCTCGCCCTGCTCCTCGCCCTCCCGGCTCACGCCGCGGCCGCGCCGGCCCCCGCCGTCGAGGGCCGCGTCATCACCCTCGAGGACGCCCTGCGCCTGGCGACCCTCAACGACGCCCGCGTCCTTTCCGCCGAGCAGGACGCCATCATCGCCCAACAGCGCGTCAAGGAAGCCTGGTTCCAGTTCCTCCCGGAGGTCGGGTTCCAGGCCAGCGCGTCGAAGTACGAGGCCCGCTACCCGTTCGCGCTCTCGACCGTCTCGCGCAACCTCCTGGCCTTCCCCGGCGACGATCAGAACCTCTACTCCGGCAGCGGCTACTGGTACCTCCCGGTCTACGAGGGCGGCCGTCACGTCAATACCCTCTACCTGGCCAAGGCCGCGCTCAAGGCCGCCCGCAGCAACTACGACGCCGCCCGCCGGGAGGTCCTCCTGGCCGTCAAGGAGTCCTTCTACCGACTCATCCTCTCCCAGGAACGCCTGGACGCGGCCGCGAGGATCGAGGCCGAGGCCCGGGCCCTGGCCGCGGACGGGAGCCTCGGGGCCTGGGACCGCATCGAGGCCGAGTCCCTCCTCGGGGACGCGCGCGCGGCCGCCACGACCGCCCGGCACCAGTTCGAGACCGGCCGACTGGCCCTGCTCAAGAACCTCAACCTCGAGTTCGACACGGTCTTCCGGGTCGAAGGCTCCCTGAAGACCGCGCCCCTGGAGGTGGAGATCGACCGGGCCACGGTCTGGGCCATGGAGCTCAGGCCCGAGCTCCAATCCCAGACCTACCGGGCCGAGATGGACGCCATCGGGGTCAACCTCGCCATGGGCCGCAAGAACCCCACGGTCTTCTTCGCCGGCGACTACGAGCTGACCGGGCAGCACTTCCCCCTCAAGCAGAACAACTGGGACGCGACCATCGGGATCAAGGTCCCGCTCGCCTACGACCTCTTCACCCAGGTCAAGCAGAAGGAGGCCGAGCAGCGCCAGGGCGCGCTCAAGCGCGCGGAACTCCAGGACCGGGTCCGCCTCGAGGTCCGGCAGGCCTGCGAGAACCTGCTCTACTGGCAGAGGGAGTTCCCCCTCCGCGAGGCCCACCACGCCTCGCTCCGGCGCCTCTTCGACAAGGCGGCGGGCGCCCCCGGAGCCGCCCTCTCCCGCTTGCGCGCCTCCAAGCGCCTCTCCGACGCGAGGCTGGCGCATCTTGAATCCGTGACCGAGCACATCCTGGCGGGCGCGAAGCTCGAATGGGCGGTGGGCAGGGCCCTGGACCAGTGACGGCCCGGCGGGCGTTCGCCGCCGTCCTCGGAGCCCTCCTCCTCTGCGCCCGGCCCTCCACGGCGCTCCCCCCGCTCGACCAGGACTCGATCCTCCGCGACCACCTGTGGCGGGAGGTCACGAACCGCCGCCGGGGGAACCGCCCGACGCTCGGGCTCGTCCTGTCAGGCGGTTCCCTGCGGGCCCTGGCCCACTCCGGGGTCTACTCGGTGCTTGAGAACGCGGGCGTCCCCGTCGACGTGGTGGCAGGCGTCTCCATGGGCGCGGTCCTCGGCTCGGCCATCGCCTCCGGCATGCCCGGCCGGCGCCTGGCCGCCATGGCGCCCGGCATCGGGTTCCGGGGCGCAAGCAACTACGGGGCCTTCAGCCTCTTCCGCATGGTATTCTTCGACACGCCGCTGACCTCGGAGAAGACCGCGCGCTGGGTCGAGAACTCCCTGCGCGTAACCCGCTTCGAGGACTTGAAGAAGCCCTTCGCCTGCGTCGCGATGGATATCAAGTCCGGCGAGGAGATCCTGTTCCGCGAAGGCCCTCTGGCGCCCGCGGTCCGAGCCAGCATGAACCTGCCCGGCATCTTCGCCCCGGTCGAGTACCGGCACCGCTACCTCGTCGACGGCGGGGTGGTGGACTTCATCCCCGTCAACGCGGCGCGCGTGCTCGGCGCCGACTTCGTCGTGGCCTCGGTCACGGACCTGGACTACTCGCAGGCCCGGCTCAAGAGCATGCTCAACACCCTCGAGCAGGTCATCGACATCAGAGGCGCGATGCTCGCTCGCGAGCAGCGCAAGCGCGCCGACTTCCTCATCGAGCCCAAGGTCCAGGACATCGGCTTCGTCGAGACCCCTAGGGCTCTCGAGCTCGTGGCCCAGGGTGTCATCACGGCCCGCCGGCGCCTGCCCGCGCTCCAGGAGGACTTCATCCTCTTCTCCTACCCAGGCCTGGCCCGGCGCTGGCTGGACGCGTCCCGGAGGCCCCGGTGACCCGCGGCCTGGCAGTCCTGCTCCTGGCCGGGATCCTGGCCGGCGGGCCCCTCCGCCGGGCCGAGGCCCTGCGCATCCCGGGCTGGCGCTCCGCTGAGTTCAAGGCCGTGGAGGCCGAGTTCGAGGAAGGACGCTGCGACGAGGTCATCAAGACCCTCTCAGGCAGCGGCCTCGAGCGGCTGCGCTTCTCGGGAGGCCTCAACCGTGCGTACCTCTACCTCGGGATCTGCCACGAACGCGCCCGCCAGTTCGACAAGGCCATGGGCGTCTATCAGCTCGGAGCCCAGCTCTTCCCGAGGGACCGCGACATGCTGGCCCGCCTGGGCCTGCTCCTGCACGCCATGAAGCTCGACGAGGCGGCGCGGCCCGTCCTTGAGCGGGTCCTCACGCTCTATCCGAGGCATCCCGCGGCCCTCGTCTGCCTGGCGGAGATCGAGCGGACCCTGGGGTTCCTCGACCGCAGCGTCGACTACTACGAGCGCGCCCTCGAGATCCGCGACAAGGACGCCTCCCTCTACCGAACCTATGCCGAGGCCCTCTACGACCGCCGCAGCTTCGCCTCGGCCGAGACCGCCATCCGCTGGTCGCTGAAGCTCGAGCCTTCCCACGAGTCCCTGCTGGTCCTGGCCCACATCCGCCGGGCGCGCGGCTCCTCCATGGAGGCCGTGGACCTCGCGCGCGAGGCCGGGGCCGCGGCGCCCGCCGAGGAAGCGCTGTCCTACGCCATCCTCGCCGCGGTCTGGCACATGGAGGCCGGCCAGTGGCACAACGCCTGGGCGCAGGCCGGGCTCGTCTTGAAGGAGGTCCCCGACCACCCGCTGGCGCGCTATGTGCGCGCCCGGGCGCACCTCCAGTCAGGCCGCCGTGAAGCGGCCCTCAAGGACCTCGCGGTCGCGGCCGCGGGAACGGCCCCGTTCGTGGCCAAGGCCTCCTCGGCCCTAACCGAGGAGATCCTCACATCCCCATGACGTCCGTCCTGCCTTTCGCGAAGATGTGCGCGGCCGGCAACGACTTCGTCCTGCTCCGCGCCCCGGACGCGGCCCGGGCCGGACGCGGCCCGGCCCGACTGGCCAGGGCCCTCTGCGACCGGCGGCGCGGCATCGGGGCCGACGGCCTGCTCATCGTCGAGACCGGCAGGTCCGTCCCACGCCTCTTCTACTTCAACGCCGACGGCTCCCGGGCGTTCTGCGGCAACGGCACGCGCTGCGCCGCGGTCTGGCTCCATCGCCGGGGCCTGACCGGAGGGAAGAAGTCCTTCATCCTCCGCACGGCCGCGGGAAACGTGTCCGCGGAGGTGAGGAACGCCGGAAAGGCCGCCGTCCGCATGCCCGACCCCAAGGGCCTCGAACTCGGGCTCGCGCTCCGCGCGGGCGCCTGGAGCGGGACCGGCCACCGGGTCGACACGGGCGTCCCGCACCTCGTGGTGCCTGTCCGGGACCTCGAAGCCATGGATGTCCAAGGGCTCGGCCGCGCCCTGCGGACCCATCCCGCCTTCAAGCCCGGCGGGGTGAATGTCGACTTCGTCCGGTTCGGTCCCCGAGGCATCGCGATGAGGACCTACGAGCGCGGGGTGGAGGACGAGACCCTCGCCTGCGGCACCGGGGCCGTTGCCGCGGCAATCGTCGCCGCGGCCCTCGGCTTGGCGGCCCCGCCCGTACGCGTCGCGGTCCGGGGCGGCGCCGTCCTCAAGGCCTCGTTCCATCAAGCACCCGGCTCGGCCTCCGACGTCTGGCTCGAGGGGCCCGCTGATATCGTGTTCACGGGGGAGTTCCCGCTATGAAGCTTCACGGATCCATCGTCGCCCTGGCCACGCCGTTCTCGGCGCACGGCAACCTCGCGGAGCAGGCCTACCGGGACCTGGTGCGCTGGCACCTCAAGTCCGGCACCTCGGGGCTCGTGCCCTGCGGCTCGACCGGCGAGGCCGCGACCCTCACCCACGAGGAGACCTGCCGCCTCATCTCCGTCTGCGTCGAGGAATCCGACGGCCGTCTGCCCGTCATCGCGGGCGTGGGCACCAACGACACCGCCAAGGCCGTCAGGCTCGCCAAGGAAGCCGAGGCCCTGGGCAGCGACGCCGTCCTCCTGCTCGCGCCCTACTACAACAAGCCCACCCAGGAGGGCATCTACCGGCACTTCAAGGCCGTGGCCGAGGCCGTGGCCCTTCCCATCGTGGTCTACAACATCCCGGGCCGCACCGGGGTCAACATCGCGCCCGCCACCATCGCGCGCCTCGCCTCGGACTTCGCGAACATCACGGCGGTCAAGGAGGCCTCGGGAAGCCTCGACCAGGTCTCCGAGATCCTCTCCCTCGTCACGAAGCCCTTCTCCGTGCTCTCGGGCGACGACTCCCTGACCCTGCCCATGATGGCGGTCGGCGCCGCGGGCGTCATCTCGGTGATCGCCAACATCGCGCCCCGCCAGACCGCGGACATGGTCGCCGCGGCCGCGAAGGGCGACTGGAAGAGGGCGCGGGCGCTCCACCTCAGGATGTTCCCCCTCGTGAAGGCCCTCTTCATCGAGACCAACCCCATCCCCGTCAAGGCCGCCCTGGAGATGATGGGCAAGTCCCGCTGCGAGCCGCGCCTGCCCTTGACCCCCCTCACCCCGGCCTCCCGCGAGGTCCTCAGGAAGAGGATGAAGGGGTTCGGGCTCCTGTAGACGACCGCGCCGCCAGAAGGGAGTCCTTGTGGCCGGACAGCCAGCCCCGCGCCAGGATGAGCCCCACGGGGCTCAGACAGGCGATGAGCCCGTAGATGAGCCAGAGCGTGCCCGTGTCGTGCGGCCCCCCCAGCGGCACGAAGCGGTTGAGCATGCTGCCGGAATAGAGCCCTGTGGTGAACTTGGCCAGGAACCAGGGGATGCCGGCTAGGCCCATGTAGGCGCCGACGCGGCCGGCCGGCGCGATGTCCGCCACGTACTCCAGGAACCGCGAGGACCACATGGCCTCGCCCAGGGAGAAGAGCAGGACGTAGGCGATGAGCGCGGTCAAGTCCGGCCCCGGGACCAGGATGAAGGTCGTCAGGGCCGAGAGCGCGGTCCCCGCGATCATCATGGCGACGACGCTGACCCGCTGGGTCATGGCCGCGATCAAGGGGACGAAGACCACGATGATGAGGGGATTCAAGCCGCTGATCCACTCGTATTTGGCGCCGACCTCCGGAGGATAGCAGCGCATGATGTAGTCCGGCAGGGTCAGCCACTGGTGCGCGAACAGCGTGCGCACGGGCAGGAGGATGAAGATGAAGAACATGAACCTGCCGTCCAGGAGCGGCAGGCCCTTGAGGCTCTCCATGAACGTCATAGCCGGCCCGGCCGCGGGAGTCGCGTCCTCCGCCCGGTCGCGGCGCTCGACGGCCGCGGTGAAGAGCCCCGCCTGGCTGAGCAGCATCAAGGCCGTGATGCCGATGCAGACCCAGAATACGCCGCCGATCCCCAAGCCCAGGCCCGTCATCGAGGCCTTGCCCAGGCTCAGGAAGGTCTTGTCCGTGCGGACATAGGGGGAGAAGAAGCTCTCGACCACGATGCCCAGGTTCATGATGGCGTAGAGCAGGCTGTAGCTCATCGTGGCCGTGCGCTTGTCCGTGTACTCCTTGGCCCCGGCATAGAGCGCGGGCTGGATGACCCCCTCGCCGAAGGCGTAGATGAAGAGCCCCAGCCACGCAAGGCCGAAGCCGGCCGATTGCGGGAGGCTCGCCGAGCCCACGAGCATGAGCCTGCCGGCCAGCAGGAGGACCAGGCAGAGCGTCAGGGCCCGGCGCACGCCGAGCCGGTCGGAGACGGTCCCGCCCCCGATCATGAAGAGGGTCACCAGTCCCGTGAACGCGGACACGCTCCAACCCGTGACCTGGTCCGACATCCCAAGACCCTGGAGGCCGAGGAAGAGGGTCAAGAGGTTGAGGATCCCGAAGTAGGCGATGCCGTCGCCGAAGTTGACCACGTTGACGAGCCAGAACCCCTTCGACGCGCTCAAGAGCAGGCGGAACTGCTCCTTTAAAGGAAGGGACTCTTCCACGGCCGGCGCTTGCGTCATCGCAGGACTCCTTATCCGCCGAAATCCGTCTTCGCGTAGAACGAGAACCCGGCGCCGAGGAACCGCGCGACAGCCTCCCTCGTGGGAAGCGAAAAATAACGGCTCTGCCGGCCGGTTGGAGGCTCGGCCCGGGGAAGAAGACCGTCTGTCTTGAGCCTGGCAAGCAGGTCGGCCAGCGGAGCCGTGCCGGCCTCGATGCAGCGCATGTAGAGGTCGTGCTCCGAGCGCACCCCCTCCAAGCAGACCGGCGCTGCGTAAAGCAGGTCCCCGGCGTCGATGCCCGCGGCCATGCGGTGCACGGAGACGCCCCAAGCCGCCTCGCCGTTGACCAAGGCCCAGAAGGTGGGCGAGACGCCCTTGTAGTCGGGAAGCGGCGCCGGATGGAAGTTGAAGCACCCCAGCCTGGGCAGGCCCAGGAGCGCCTTGCCCACGATCTCCTTGGAGAGGAGGGAGACGACCGCGTCCGGAGCGAACTCCGAAAAGCGGCGCCGGACACCCGCGTCAAAATGGAGCATGGCGGCGACCTCGGCCCTCGGGCCCAACAGCCGGCCGTAGGGATACCACGGCGAAGCCGCGTCCCCGCGAGCCTCCGCGGCCCGGCGCGCCCTCTTGAACGCGAACTGCTTGGCCACCTGACCGGCCACGTATCTCAGGCCCGCGACGCGGAAGTACTTGACCAGCCCTTGCCAGCGCGATGCCTTGGGCACCAGGCCGGACTGCTCGAGGACGAGCAGATCGAAGCCCTCGAAGGCTTTGGCTCGCGCCAGGGAGCCCAGCAGAAGATTGGCGTAAGGGTGGTCTTGCGAGGTCAGAATGAGCAGCCGGATCATGTCCGGCCCGCGGGCCCGGGCGCGTCGACCCGGTAGGAGAGCAGGCGGCGGAAATAGTCGTAGGAGTCGCGGAACACCCGGACCGTGGAGGTCTTGTCGAGCCGCCTGATGAACAGGCAGGGGACCTCCTGGACGCTCAAGCCCATCGCACGGGCCTGAAGCATGACCTCCGTGTCCCAGAACCAGCCCGGGTCATGGGCTCGCTCCATCAGTCTCTGGATGGCCTCGCGCCGGAAGAATTTGTAGCCCGTCTCGGAATCCCATTCGGGGAGCCTGAGCAGCGCGCTGCAGAGCCAGTGGTAGCCCCAGCTGAGGACCGCGCGGTGCAGGGAGCCGAACCGGATCTTGTAGATGCGCTTGCCCAGGGAGATGTCGGCCTTGCGGAGCGCCAGCCAGCACGGCAGGATGTAAGACGGGGCCACCTCGAGGTCGATGTCGATGAATCCCATGGCCTCGCCTTGAGCCGCCTTGAAGCCGGTGCAGACGGCCGCGCCCCGGCCGAGGTTGCGCTCATGGAAGATCGCCCGGATGGGCTTGTCCTTGTACCGGCCCAGCGCTTTTTCGATGAGCTCCCGCGTCCGGTCCGGGCTCTTGTCGTCGACCAGGATGACCTCGTAGGTGAAGTCGATGGAGTCGAGGATCTCGATGATCCTGGCCAGGCTCTCCTCGAAGATCTCCTCCTCCCGATAGCACGCCAGGATGAGGCTCAGGTCCACGGGCTGCCGCGGGGTCTCCATGCAGAGATGATATGAGGGCGGAGTCCGGCTGTCAAGCAGTTAGGCATTTAGTAGCATTGAGGGGCTGGAGGAAGACCACTCATGAATTCCATCGAAGCAGGCGCCAAGCAGGCCGTCGTCAATTGCCTCAAGGTGAAAAAGGGGCAGCGGGTCGTGGTCATCACGGACCGCAAGACCCTGAGGATGGGCGACGCCATGGTCCGGCAGGCCCGCAAGGCCGGAGGCCTGGTCGAGCCCTTCGTGATGGAGGACTTCGGCCCGAGGCCCGCGGACGGCAAGCGTGCGCTCCGCTTCCCGGATGCGATCCGACGCGCCATGTCCCGAGCCGATGTCAGCGTCTACATCGCCGGGACCAGGGCCGGCGAGCTCCACAGCTTCCGCCTGCCCATGCTCGAGCTCATGGAGAAGAAGCGCCTGCGGCACGGCCACATGCCGGGGTTCCTCGAGGTCATGATGCGCCAGGGCATGGCCGTGGACTACGCCAAGGTCCAGGCGCTCACCAAGAAAGTCCTGGCCGCCGTGCGCAAGGCTCGGAGCATCCGTGTGATCACCCCGGCAGGAACGGATCTGACCGCGACCTTCCCCCCCCGGTCGGAGTGGCACGTCTGCGATGGGAACATCAGGCCGGGCAAGGTCGCGAACCTCCCGGCCGGCGAGGTCTACACGGTACCGGCGTCCGTGGACGGCAGGGCCGTCATCGACGGCTGCCTCGGAGACGCCTTCGACCGGTACGGCGCCCTCTCCCGCACGCCGGTGTCCTACGCGCTCCAGGGAGGCCGCTGCGTGAAGGGGAGCGTCCGGTGTCGGAACGCCCGGCTCCGGCGGGAGTTCAACCGCTACACCTTCGAGAGCGACGCCCATTCCGACCGCGTGGGAGAGTTCGCCATCGGCACCAACCTGGGCCTCAAGAAGCTCATCGGCAACATGCTCCAGGACGAGAAGTTCCCCAGCGTGCACCTGGCCATGGGCGACCCGGCCACGGAGAAAACCCGCGCCCCGTGGCGCAGCAAGGTGCACCTGGACGGCCTCATGCTCCGGCCCACCATCGTGGTGGACGGCAGGCGGACCATCATGGCCGCGGGCAAGTTCCGCATCTAGGACGATGCCGGCCCCGCATCTCCTCCTGGCGTTCCTGGGAGCGTTCCTCCTGTTCTCCAGCGAGCTCATGACCGTCAAGGCCCTGCTCCCGTTCTTCGGGGGCTCGGCCCAGGTCTGGACCGGCTCCATGATGTTCTTCCAGGCTGCGCTCCTGGCGGGCTACCTCTACGGCCACCTGATGGGCTCGCGCCTCAAGCCCCGGTCCCAAGCCTGGCTGCACCTCGGGGTCCTGGTTGCGGCATCCCTGGCGTTTTTCGCCCGCCCGATTCCCGCCCCCGGAACCCACCCCCTTGCCAGCCTCCTGCTCGCCCTGGCCAGCGGCATCGGAGCGCCCTTCGCCGCCCTCTCCGCCGCGGTGCCCGTCCTCCAGCGGTGGCTTGAAGTCTCGGACCGACCGGAAAAGGCTTCGCCCTATTCCCTCTACGCCGCCTCCAACGCAGGCAGCCTCGCGGGCCTGCTCGCCTATCCTACCCTCATCGAGCCGCTCCTGCCCCTGAACTACCAGGTGCGGGCCTGGCAGGCGTGCTATCTGCTCTTCGTCCTGGGACACCTCGCCGTCCTGCCACGCGCCGCGGCTCAGGACGCGCCCCGGCCGACTCCCTGCCCCGCCTTCCCGGTCCGCAGGCTCCTGGCCTGGACGGCCCTGGCAGCCGGGCCCTGCGCCGCCATGCTGGCCTGCACCCAATTCTTGTCCGCGAGCCTGGCTGCGGTGCCCCTGCTCTGGATGGCGCCCCTCGGAATCTACCTCGCGACCTTCATCTTGAACTTCAAGGCCGCGCCCTGGCGGCCCTACGGCTGCGTCCTGTTCCTCGTCGCCGGACTGGGCCTGGCGCCGCTCCTCCTGGCCGTTCTGGGCAGCCTCGTCATGGCCGGAGGGGCCATGGCCCTGGCGAGCGCGGTCAGCGTCATCGCCATCCTCCTCAATGTCGCGGCCCTCTTCCTCATCGCCATGATCTGCCACCGCTCCCTGGCAGAGGACAAGCCCGCTGAGCCGGGAGCCTCTTCCGCCTTCTACCTCTGCGTCTCGGCCGGCGGCCTGCTGGGAGGGGCGCTGCTCGCGGTCGCGGTCCCCTGGCTGGGCCGCCGCAGCGGCCTGATCGGGCTGGATTGGCTCGCGGCGGGGATCCTCTCCGTGGCCGCCCTGATCATCCGGGACTGGGAGCTCTGGAAGTCCCGGGCCGTGCTGCGGCCCTCCACCCTCATGGGGGGCTTCCTCGTCATCGTGGTCTTCTTCTTCACGGCCCGCGCGAGCATCTGGGAGGGCGTCTTCGCCCTGCGCAACTTCTACGGCGTCTACCGCGTGGTGGAGGACGGACGTCTGCGCATGTTCATGCACGGCAACACCCTCCACGGCATGCAGTACCGCGAAGCCTTCCGCGAGGATGAGCCCATCGCCTACTACCACCGGCTCGGGCCCGTGGGCGACGTGTTCCGGCTTTTCGGGTCGGGCTTGAGGGAGATCGGCGTCGTGGGCCTGGGGGCCGGGAGCCTCGCGGCCTACGGCCGGGCCGGGACGCGGATGACCTTCTACGAACTCGACCCGGACGTGCCTGCCATCGCCAGGGAGCATTTCCGTTTCTTGGACCTGGCCAAGGCCGACGTTGAGATCGTGATCGGAGACGGCCGCCTCTCCCTGCAGGCTTCATCCAGGAAGTTCGACCTCCTCGTGCTCGACGCGTTCAGCGCCGGCGCCATTCCGACGCACCTGCTCACCAAGGAAGCCTTCGAGCTCTACCGGGGGCGCCTCGCCCCGGGAGGACTCCTCCTCGTCCAGGTCTCGAACAAGCACATCGACCTGCGCCAGGTCATGGCCGCGCAATCCGAGGCAGTAGGGCTCCGGGGGCTCCTCCGGCACGCCGTGCCCCCGGCCGGCTACGGGCGGGAGTACTATATCTGCCAGTGGGCGGTGTTCTCGGAGGACGCGGCCAAGCTCGGGGCGCTTGCCGCCACGAAGGAGTGGGAGGACGTTTCCCGGTGGAAGTCGCGCTGGGCCGCGGCGTGGACGGACCGCCACGCCAGCATCCTGCCGCTCATCAGGCTCTGAACCGGACTACTTTCCCGACCTTTCGATCTGGGCGTCGCGCGAAGGGTTCTTGGGCGCGGCCGGGGTCATGGGCATCATGAATTCCGCGAAGGGATCCGGCCTGACCCCGGTGTCGAGCTCCGCGATGCGCTTCTCGCACTCCTTGCGCGTCCTCAGCGCGGCGCGCACGAGCTTCTTGAGCGTTTCACGGGAGGCCGGCGGCGCGTCCGGGACCAGCTTGGCGATCCTGGCGGCCGCCTCCCCGGCGGTCTCAGCCACCTTGGACGCGCCCTCACGACCGCCTTGCTCCCCCTGGGTGGCGGCCCAGTTGACCACTCCCCGGGCCTTCTTGAAGTCGCCCCGCAGGGCCGCGGCCTCGGCCAGGACCGCCTCGACCCTCCCTTTGCCTGCCACCAGCCTCTCGAGGCGCTCGACGCGCACCTTGACGGAATCCGCCAAGCCCAGAGCCGCGAGGGCCTGCGGCCCGGTGGAAGGCTCCGGCGCGGGCTGGCCGGACGCGATGCCCGCGGCCAGCAGGAGGACGGCAAGGACGCGGGTCGCGCTCAAGCCTTCTCCGGGAAAGCGGCGATCGCCGAGATCTCGACGCTCGCGGCCTTGGGCAGGGCCGCGACCTGGACCGTGGCCCGGGCCGGATGGGGCGCGGAGAAGCGCCGGGCGTAGACCTCGTTCATGGCCGCGAACTCCCCGAGGTCCGTCATGTAGACCGTGGTCTGGACCACGGCTCCCAGGTCCAGACCCGCCTCGTGGAGCACGGCCGAAAGGTTGAGGAGGACCTGCTCCGTCTGCTCGGACACGCCTCCCTGGACCATGGCCCCCCCGGGGTCCAGCGGGAGCTGGCCGGACAGGAAGAGCCACCCCCCGCAGCGGACCGCCTGAGAGTACGGCCCGATGGCCTGCGGGGCCGCTCGCGACGCCACCGCGGACTTGGCGCTCACTTGAGCGTCTCCAGCAGGACCTTGTTGGTCTTATGCACGGCCAGCATCTCGTTCAAAGCCTTGATGGCCTCGAGGTCGCCCATGCCCGCCAGCACGCGCCGCAGGCGCCAGACCAGCTCCAAGGTCTCGGGGGGCAGGAGCTTCTCCTCCTTGCGGGTGCCGGACTCGCGCACCTTCATGGCCGGGAAGATGCGGTGTTCGGCCGCCTGCCGGAAGAGCACGAGCTCCATGTTTCCCGTGCCCTTGAATTCCTGGAAGATGATGTCGTCCATACGGCTGCCCGTCTCGACCAGGGCCGTGGCCAGAATGGTGAGCGAACCGCCCTCC
Source organism: Elusimicrobiota bacterium (assembly GCA_041662295.1). GTDB lineage: Bacteria > Elusimicrobiota > Elusimicrobia > UBA1565 > UBA9628 > JACQWX01. Next base: position 20,423 of record JBAZSR010000010.1, read on the forward strand.
TCGAGCTTGCGGGCCGCTCCGAAGATCCGGCGCGGCACCTCCAAGGCGCGCGAGTCGAGGCCTCCCGTCATGGTCCGGCTGCCGTTGGCGAACTGGTTGTGGACCCGGGCCAGGCGGGTGATCGAGTCGAGCAGGACGAAGACGTCCTCGCCCGCGCCCGCGTGCTCGACCGCCTCCTTCATGACCGCCTCCGCGGTGGCCACGTGCTTCTCATAGGGCTGATCGCTGCAGGACGCGAAGACCGAAGCCGGCACGCTGCGCTTGAACTCGGTCACCTCCTCGGGCCGCTCGTCGATGAGCAGGGCGTACTGCCGGATCTTGGAGTCGCTGGCCGCCACGGCCTGGGAGATCAGCCGCAGGAAGGTCGTCTTTCCCGCCTTGGGAGGAGAGACGATGAGCCCCCGGGTCCCCTTGCCCACCGGGCAGAGGATGTCCATGGCCCGCATGCACGGGTCGGGAGAGCCCTTCTCCAGGCAGATCCACTCGCGCGGGTCGATGGGGGTCTTGGAGGTGAAAAGCTTCTCGGCCTCGCTGGGCTCGCGCTGGACCACGGGCCGGGGCTGGTTGTGCTGGCGGTCGCGGTTGCGGAAGTCCCGCCGCCGGAACTGGCCGTGCCCGCCGCCTTGGCCGCCTTGGCCGCCTTGGCCGTGCCCGCCGCCGCGGTTGCCGCCGTGCCCATGCTGGCCGCCCTGGCCGCCTTGGCCGCCTTGGCCGCCTTGGCCGCCCTGTCCTCCATGCCTCGAGTATCCCGGCCTTCTGTCTCTCATCATATCCTCCATGTCCGTCCAGCGGGCGTCTCCCGCGGGGCGGTCCTGCAAAAATCGTTCACGCGTCGAATCGATCGCAGCGCACGTCCACGTCCCTGCCGATGAGGCGACGGGCCAGCCTTCGGAACCGTTCCGGCCCATCCGACACGAAGAAGCGGTGCCTCGCCCGCCCCCCCATCCTCTCCAACCCCAGCCGGCGCAGCAGCCCGCAGACGTCGACCGCGGTCTGCTCGGCCGAGTCGATCAGGGCCGCCTTAGGCCCCATGACCCTCCCGAGGACTTTGCGCAGCAGCGGGTAATGCGTGCAGCCCAGGATGAGGGTGTCCACCCCGCGCCGCCGCATCCCGGCCAAGTACCGCCGGGCCACGGCCTCCACGACCGGGCCGTCCCACCAGCCTTCCTCCACCAGCGGCACGAAGAGGGGGCACGCGGACCCCGTCACCCTCGCGGCCGGCCGCAGACCGGTCACGGCCCGCGTGTAGGCGCCCGAAGCGATGGTCGCCTCGGTCCCGATGATCCCGATGCGTCCGGTGCGCGAGGCCGCGGCAGCGGCCCGGGCGCCCGGCAGGATCACGCCCAGGACCGGGACGCGCACGATGCGGCGAACCTTGGGAAGAGCCAGGGCCGAGGCCGTGTTGCAGGCCACGACCAGCGCCTTGATCCCGAGGCGGTCGAGACGCCGCGCGACCTCGGAGGCGTAGCGCCCGACGGCCTCGGGCGACTTGGTGCCGTAGGGCACGTGCGCAGTGTCGCCGAAATAGACGAGGTTCTCCGAGGGCATAAGGCGGCTGATGGCGTCGAACACGGTCAGCCCTCCGATGCCCGAATCGAAGACGCCGATGGGCCTGTCACTCCTGTCACTCGCCCTCCTGCCACTCGACCCCCCCACGGGGGGGCGAGTAGCCGGGGGGGCCTGGAGCCGTTTCATCTAGAAGCCCCCCCACTCCCCTTTGCTTTCTCTTTCACATGCTCCATCACGGCCCGATAGACCCCCTCCACGACCTTCTTCCTGAAGGATTTCGAGCCGAGTCTCGCTTCATCCTTGCGGTGGGAGAGGAAGGCGATCTCCAGGAGCACAGCCGGCGCGTCCGTGCCTCGCAGGACGTAGAAGGACGCCTGTTTGACCCCCCGGTCCACGATGTCGAGACGCCTGCGCAGACTGGCGGCCAGCGCGGTCGCGAAGCGCGCAGCCTCGTTCATGAACTCGGTCCGGCTCAACGCGCGCAAGATGATGTCCGCCTCTTCCTCCTCCACGGACTTGCCCTCGAGCTCGAGCACCGAGTTCTCCAGGTCCGCGAGCCGCTCCGCGTCCGGGTCGGAGGCCTTCTCGGAGAGGAAGTAGATCTCGAAGCCCTGGTCGGCCTTCTTGGGGGAGGAGTTGCAGTGGACGGAGATGAAGAGGTCCGCGCCGAACTCGTTGGCCGCGTTGGAGCGCTCGGCCAGAGGCACGAAGGCGTCGTCGTCGCGCGTCATGAGGACCTCGATGCCGCCCTCCTCCAGCCTTTCGGCCAGAGCCCGGGAGACCGCGAGCACGACGTCCTTCTCCAGGGTCTTCTTGCGCCCGACGGCGCCGGAATCCTTGCCGCCATGGCCCGGATCGATGACGAGCCGGAAAGGCCGCGGCTCCGCTGGAACGGCCGGCGCGGGAGCGGCGGACGAGGGAACGGCCGCCGAGGCCGTGGCGACGGCGACAACCGCGGCGGAAGAGACCGCGGACGCGCTCAGCGGGGGCGGATCCTCTCCGCTGAAGACGTCCACGACGATCCGGCGGGGCCCCTTGATCTCCCGGAGGGTCCACTTCAGCCCCGGCTCGGCGAAACGAACGGAGAAGCGGACCGCGCCCGCCTCTTGGGAGAGCCCCACGGAGGACACGCGGCCGTCGTCCAAACGCTCGGGCCCGGCGCCGGCCGTCACCCCGGCGGGGATGACCACGTCCATGCCTCCTGTCCCCCGGCCCGAGCCCTTGGCGGCAAGCCGCTCCTCGAGTTCCAGCACCAGGCGGGTGTGCCGGGCGTGGCTCGACCAGCGCATCGGCCCCACGGAGGCCTCCTTTTCGACGGAAAGGACCTTCCCGGCCTCGAGGTCCGCCTTCATGCCCGACCACGCGGCGAACTCCCTCGCGGACAGGAGCGCCGCGGGAACGAAGGCCTCGGAGCCCCGGAGGATGACCTGCCCGCCCATGGGGATCCGGCGGCCGCCCAGGACCGCCGTGTCCGAGCCGACCATGAACTCAAGGGACTTCCCGCGCAGGCTCAGCCTCAGGCGGCCCGAGACCGGATACCAGTAGAACTGGGCGCCGACCACCGAGCCCACGTCCCGGGCGCTGAGGTAGAGCGTCTTGCCGACCCGATACTCCTCCGCCGCGCCGCGGTACCGGCCGTCGGCGACGATCTCCAGGCCGGCCGCCAAGGGAGGGGCCGACGAGAGCAGGAGCAGCGACAGGAGCAGGCGGAGTATCATTCCAGGATGATGCGGTAGTCGTCCCAGTGCAGTTGGGGGTCGCCCTGGATCTTCACAGAGCGGGCGACGTTCTTCTCGATCTTGGCCTGCTGGGAGCGCATCACATCGGCCAGGGCGGGGTGCAGGACGAGCTTCATCTGCCCGCCGGGCCGGCCCGCCGTCATCTCGCGGACCTCCCGCTGGATGCGGATGCGCAGGGTCTCGGAGGAGAGCACGTGGCCCGTCCCCTGGCACTGCGGGCAATCATCCGTGATGAGGCTCAAGGTCGACTCGCGCTTGCGCTCCCGGGTCATCTCGATCAAGCCCAGGCGCGTGATCGGCAGGATGCGGATCTTGGCGCGGTCGCGCTTGACCGCGGCGGCGAACGCCTCCATCACCTTGTTCCGGTTGGAGGCCTTGCGCATGTCGATGAAGTCCACCACCACGATGCCGCCGATGTTCCGCAGGCGCAGCTGGTGGGCGATCTCGACCGCGGCCTCGATGTTCGTCTGCGTGACCGTCTCCTCCTGGGACTTGGAGCCCGTGAAGCGCCCCGTGTTCACGTCGATCGCGCACAAGGATTCGGCCTCCTGGATGATGATCGACCCCCCGTTCGGGAGGGCCACCTTCGTGTCCCGGAGACGCTCGATCTCCGGCTCGATGTCGAACGCCTTGAAGATGGGGGTCTTGTTCTCGTAGAGCCGGACCTTGCCCGCCAGGTCGGGGGCGAAGCCGTTGACGAAGTCGATGACGTTCTTGTAGCCGTCCTTGCTGTCGACGAGGTAGACGTACACGTCGTCCGACAGGATGTCCCGCGCCACCTGGAGGTTGAGGTCCAGGTCCTCGTGCAGGAGCGACGGAGCAGGCCCCGCATCGTGCTTGGCCTGGATGGCGTTCCACGTCGTCACCAGGTACTTGACCTCCCGCTCGAGGTCCTTGGCGCTTGCGCCCTCGGCCTCGGTGCGGACCACCAGGCCCCGCCCGCCGAGGTGCTCGGCCACGAGCTTGTCCATGATGACGGAGAGGCGGTCGCGCTCCCCGGGGTCCTGGATGTTCTTCGAGATCCCGACGTACTTCTGATAGGGCGCGAAGACCAGGAACCGGCCCGGCAGAGAGACGTCCATCGTCACCTTGGCGCCCTTGGTGCTGATGGCCTCCTTGGCGACCTGGACCACGACCTCCTGGCCCTTCTTGAGGATCTGGTCGATGGGAGCCCCCCGGCCGCCGAGGACGTCGGAGATGTACAGGTAGGCGTTCTTCTCGAACCCGATGTTGACGAAGGCCGACGAGATGCCCGGCAGGACGTTCTCGACCACGCCTTTGTAGATGTTCCCGACGATGCTCTCCGCGCTGCGGCGCTCCCAGAGGAGCTCGGCGATCCGCCCGTCCTCGAGGATCGCGATCCGGGTCTCCTCGAAGCTGGCGTTCGAGAGGATCTCCCTCTTGACCGGCTTGCGGCTGACGACGCCCCGCCCCGCGGGCGCGGCGTGCTCGGCAGGAAGCCCTCCGCGGCGGCCGGACCCGTTGTCCCCGTGGCCCCCGCGCTGTTCGCCGTGTCCGCGGCCCTGCGGATGCTGAGGCCCTTGCCCGCCCGGCTGGCCGCCCCCGCGCCCGCCCCTGCCGCGCCTGCGGCGCTGGCCGTGGCGGTGGGGCCGGCCCTGCTCCTGCGGCCTCCCCCCTCCGCCTTGCGGCTGACCGGCTCCCGGAGCGGTGGGCGCCGCGCCCTGGGACGGCGGGGCCTCTCCAGCGGGCCCCGCCTCCTGGCCCCCGGACTCACGGCCGCCCCTTTCGTCGTCCGGAGCGCCCGCGTCCTCGTCGCCTTCGTCCTCGAAGACCTCGTCAGGCCCCGCGTCCTCGCCAGCCTCGTTGAAGGGCCCCTCATGCGCCTCGCCCGTGTCCGGCCCGCTGTCGCAGGCCTGGTGCTCCGGCCGCTCCACCCCCGGATCCCCTCCTGTCTCCGGCGGCGTCTCAGACGCTGCCTCCGTCCCGTTCTTCTCGAGGTCGTTCTCTTGCGAGTCCATGAAAATCTCCTTTTTCTAGAGGAAGGAATACCGGTGCGAATGGATGTTGGTCGCGATCCCCAGCGCCCACATCGTCACCGCGAGGCTCGATCCCCCGTACGACACCAGCGGCAATGGCACGCCCGCCACCGGCACCACCCCCAGGCACATCCCGACATTGAGCATGAGGTGGAAAGCTAACATCGAGGCCAGACCGCTCGCCACGAGGCTGCCGTAGCGGTCCCGGGAGAGCTTCGCCGTCTCGATGAGCCTCCAGATCATCAGCATGTAGAGCCCCAGGACCCCCATCGTCCCGATGAAGCCCATCTCCTCACCGATGACCGCGAAGATGAAGTCCGTGTGCCGCTCCGGCAGGAAGCCCAGCCGCGACTGGGTCCCGGAGAACAGGCCCTTGCCCAGCAGCCCGCCCGACCCGATCGCGATGACCGACTGGTGCACGTTGTACGACGCGCCCTGGATGTCGGTCTCCGGCGAAAGGAACGCCACGAACCTATTGCGCTGATAGCCCTTGAGCTGACGGTTGACCATGATGCCTGACAGCAGGCCCGTGACAACGATGGCTGCCGCCACGATGAAGTAACCCGCCCGGGGCCGGAGCCTCATCATCAAGGCGAGCCACCAGCACCCGGCGGCCACGGCCGCGACCCCGACCAATACCGCGGCCGTGGTCCAGCCCAGGCGTCCCGTCTCCATGACGATTTTCGCCACGGTGCCCGACGCCGCGTCCGGGAAGTGCACCTGGCACAGGACGTAGACCAAGGGGAAGGCGATCGCGATGGACCCGTATCCCACCAGCACCACCAGATGCTCGAAGCTCGCGCCCGCGCAGAACAGCATCCCGATGAGCACCGGGAAAAAGGTCAGCGAGGACGCGAAGTCCGGCTGGAGGAGGATAAGGACCATGACCGTCCCCACCAGCGCGAGCGCCCCTCCGACGGTCGAGAGCTCCCCGATCCTCCGTCCCCGCCAGTCCAGGAAGCTGGCCAGGGCGAGGACCACGCCGATGCGCGCGAGCTCCATGGGCTGGAAGCTGATGATGGAGAACTCGAACCACGCGCGGTGCCCGCGCCGCACGGTGCCCATGAGCAGGACGACGACCATCATCGCCAGGGTCAGGGCGTAGAGGATCCTCGACTGGTCCTGGTAGATCTGGTAGTGGAAGCTGAATCCGAAGAGGAAGAGCCCAATCCCGATGGCGAGGGCGAGGGAATGCCGCTGCAGGATCCCATGGTAGCCCGGGATGTGGCTCGCGGCCGAGAGCAGCGCGATGGTCCCGACGACGATCAGGGCCGAGGCGGCCAGGACGAGCGTCCAATCCATCCTCCCGCGCGCCGGGACGCTGAGCATCAGAGCCTCCTCCCCGGAAACGCCGGCGCGACGCCAGGCGCGGGCAGGGCGCCGCCCGGCGCGGCCGCGGGAGGCAGCGCCGCCTTGGACGGGTCGGGCATGCCGAAGGCCGCCAGCATCATGCTCCGGGCGATGGGTCCCGCGGACGAACTCCCGTGCTCTCCGTTCTCGACCAGCACGGCGAGCGCGATGCTCGGCACCTCGCCCGGCTTGGCCGCGAAGCTGATGAACCACGCGTGGTCCTTGCCCGGGTTCTGGGAGGTCCCTGTCTTCCCGTAGACCTCGAGCCCCGGGATGAGGGCGACCCGGCCCGTGCCCGAGGAGACCACAAGCCGCATGGCCTCGTGGATGTCGCGCCACGTGGAGTCCTTCATGACCACGGAGCCGACCTGCTCCGGCTTCTGCACGTACTCCGCGCGCCCGCCGGCGTACTCGATGCGGCTGGTGAAATGGGGCCTCCAGAGCACCCCGCGGCTGGCCACCGCGGCCGTCACCACCGCCATCTGCATGGGAGTGACCAGGAGCTCCCCCTGGCCGATGGACAGGTTGGCCGTGTCCCCGTCGAACCAGGGACGGCCGCCCTTGCTCTTGGGCCCGAAAAGGTTGCCCCTCTTCTCCCCCTTGAGCGCGACGTTGGTCTTCGCGCCCAGCCCGAACATCGCGGCGTACTTCTCGATGACGGGCCCGCCGGTCTTGAGGCCCATCCGGTAGAAGTAGACGTCGCAGGAGTTCGTCAGGCCCGGGAACCAGCTCATCGTCCGATGCCCCTTGGCCTCCCAGCAGAGGAACACCCTGTTGCCGATCTCCGTGTGCCCCGGGCAGAAGACCGTGTCGGCCGTCGTGATCCGGCCGGAGTCGAGGCCGGCCGCCCCCACGATGATCTTGAAGGTCGAGCCCGGCGGGTAGGTGCCCGCGATGGCCCTGTTGAACTCCGGGAGATCGACCGTGGTGCGCTTGACGACCTCCGGGTCCGAGGAGAGGAAGTCGTTCGGGTCGAAGTCCGGGGCGGAGGAGAGGGCGAGGAGGGCCCCGGTCCGGGGATCCACCGCCACCGCCGCGCCCCTGCCGGTCAGGGAGGCCCTCAGGCCCTCGTCAGCGGCCTTCTGCACCCCGGCGTCCAAGGTGAGGTGGACGTTGCTCCCGGGCTGCCAGCGGATGCGTTCGAGCACCCCTTTGAGCCGGCCTTGGGCGTCGACCTCCATCACGATGCCGCCGTCCTTGCCGCGCAGCTCCGCCTCGAAGACGCGCTCAAGCCCCATCTTGCCGATGCGCGAGTCGATGCGGTAGCCCTGGGCCTTGAACTGCCCCCAGCTGTGCTGATCCATGCGCCCCATGTAGCCCATGAGATGGCTCGCCACCCGGCCGAACGGGTAGCGGCGGCGGGCCTCCACCACGAGGTCGATGCCGGGGTAGAGCGTCTTGAGCTCGGAGAGCCGGAACATGGCGCCGGTCGGAAGGTTCTCCGCCAGGCGCACGGCGCTCTCCTCGCGCACGGCCTGCTGGAGCTTCTCCTGCAGGCTCTTGCGATCCGTGTCGAGGTGCTTGGCCAGCTCCTCGGCCAGGACCGCCAGTTCCGCCGCGGTCTGCCCTTTCGGAGGAAGAAAGATCAGGGAGAACGCGGGCTCATTGGTGGCCAGGACGGCGCCGTTGCGGTCGTAGAACCGTCCGCGGGGCGCCGCCTGATAGATGATCTGGGTCCGGTTGCGCTCCGCGGCCCGCGCGTACTCCGCCCGCTGGACGACCTGGAGCTGGATGATCCGGGCGCCCAGCACGCCGCCGACGCAGACGTAGATGGCAAGCCAGAGCAGGTCGATCCGGTCCTGCAAAGGCCCCATCCGGGACGATCTCCCGCTAGCCAACGACGCCTCCCGCCGCGGCTCCGGTCACGACTCCACCGCCAGGTCCCAGACCCAGAACAGCACGGGCGCCAGGACGCAGTTGTAGACCGGAGCCAGCAGAAACATCCCCCAGCCCGGCCAGCCGAACCGCTTCTCGAAGACCAGCCCAAGGAGCCCCGTGAACAGGAAGAAGGTCCAGGTGCCCAGCAGGATGAGGACGCTCTGCGGGGCGATGCTGGACACGTCGACCTGGCGACGGATGTTGCCCACCAGCCAGCCCGCCAGGGTGAGCGCGAGTGAGGCCGCGCCCATCAGGTGCAGGGCGTAGACGTCGAGCACCAGCCCCCACGCGAAGCCGAAGCACATGGCCGGGATGGGTCCCCGCCGGGCCGCGGCCACGAAGGTCAGCACCAGCAGGAGCTGGGGGGCGACCCCCCAGAAGGAGAGATAGGTCGTCCACCACCAGTGGGCCAGAGACCCCAGGACGAAGAGCGCCGTCATCCGGAAGTAGGTCAGGCCGCTCATCTGAGGATCGCCACTTCCTTCACCGAGGCCGGGGCGAACCCGGGCCGCACCTCGGCGGACTGGAAGGTCAAGAACGGGTCGCGGGCGTAGCCCTTGGCCACGCGGCCAATGAGGATGCCCGGCGGGAAGGTCGCGCTGGTGGCGGAGGTCACGACCTCGTCCCCGGGCCGGACGACCGCCTCGGAGTGCAGGTAGTTCATCCGGAGGCGTTCCGTGCCTTGGCCCTGGATGAGCCCTTCCACGGTCCCTGCGGCGTTATCGCCGCAGGGGCCTGCGGGAGGGAGTGCCTCCTTTCCGCAGGTCCCGGCAGAGAGACTCGCGGCCACGGAGGAGAGCTCGTCGGTGACGAGGAGGACCTTGGAGGTCCGCTCCGAGACCTCGGCGATGCGGCCGAGCACGACGAGCTGTCCGTCCACGTAGCCGAGGGTCGCGGCGTTGAGGGGCACCCCCTCGCGAGAGCCGACGTCCACCATGACGCTGTTGTACCAGCGCGCGGGATCACGCTCCATGACGCGGCCCCACAGGACCGAGCGGCCCTCGACGGTCTTGAGGCCCAGGCTTGCCGCCAAGCGGGCGTTCTCGGCCATCAGGGACGCCCTCTCCGCCTTCAGGAGGCCGACGGCCGCGATCTCCTCGCGCAGGGCCCGGTACTCGAGGTCCGCCACGATGAGCTGCCGCGCCCGGGCCGGGACCAGGGCAAGGCGCTCCGTCGCCTCGGCCCCGGCGAAGGTCATGGGCTCGAAGACGTGCGCGACGGCCGCCCGGAAGGCCCGGATGGGGCGCGCCATGGGCAAGAACATGACGATGACGGACGCGGCACAAAGCGCTGCCAGGACGATGTTCGCGGCGCGGTCTTCCCGATGGGGCTGCATGCTCCTAAGTGTCTTGCCCCCGGCCCTCAAGGGCCGAGCGGGGCCTGCGGCGGGCGGGCTGGTATCAGGTGCGGAAGCGGTAGGACGTGATGAATTCCGGGCGGCGGTCCATGCGGTCCAGCTCTTCCAGGAATTTCCCCGTCCCCAACGCCACGCAGCTCAACGGGTCCGCGGAACGGTGCACGGGGAGCTCGGTCTCCTGCCTGATGAGGTCGGGCAGACCCCTCAGCAGCGACCCGCCTCCCGCGAGCATGATCCCGCGGTCCACCAAATCGGCAGCCAGCTCCGCCGGAGTCTCCTCCAGCGTGTTCTTGATCACGTCGAGGATGAGCTGCACCGGCTCCATGAGCGACTGGCGCACCTCTTCCGACGTGATGAGCGTCGTCTTCGGCAGGCCGGTGGCTTGGTCCCGGCCCTTGACCTCCATGGTCTTCTCCTCCTTCAAGGGGAAGACGGACCCGATCTGAATCTTGACATCCTCGGCGGTCGTCTCTCCGATGAGGAGGTTGTACTTGCGGCGGAAATACATCATGATGGCCTCGTCCATCTCGTCGCCAGCGACATCGATGGACTTGGAGACGACGAGGCCTCCCAGCGAGATGACGGCCGTCTCGGTCGTCCCGCCCCCGATGTCCACGATCATGTTCCCGTGGGCTTCGGAGATCGGCAGGTCCGCCCCGATCGCGGCCGCCATGGGCTCCTCGATCAGGTAGACCTCGCGGGCGCCGGCCTGCTCGGCCGACTCCTGCACGGCGCGGCGCTCCACCTCGGTGATGCCCGAGGGAATGCCGATCACGATCCGGGGGTGCAGCAGGGACCTCCTGTTGTGGACCCTCCGGATGAAGTACTTGATCATCTCCTGGGTGATCTCGAAGTCGGCGATGACCCCGTTGCGCAGCGGACGGACCGCCACGATGGAGGCGGGCGTCCTCCCCAGCATCCTCTTCGCCTCAGCCCCGATCGCCAGGACCCGGCGCGACTCCCGATCGATGGCCACCACGGAGGGCTCCCTCAGCACGATGCCCTGGTTCTTCACGTAGACCAAGGTGTTGGCTGTGCCGAGGTCGATCCCCATGTCGTTGGAGAAGAGGCTGAAGAGGAAGTCGAACATGGGACCGTTCCTAGCTGATGAGGGTGATCATGCCCCGCGGAGCGTTGTCACCCGCCCTGGGAAGCAAGCGGACGATGCGGGTGTAGCCGCCCGGCCGCTTCGCGTACCTCGGCGCGAGGACGTCGAAGAGCTTCTTGAACACCTTCTTGTCGTGCACGTGGCGCCGCACGAGGAAGTGCTTGCCCTTCACCGCGTGCGTGATGATCCTTTCGGCGTAGGGCCTCAGGGTCTTGGCCTTGGCCACCGTCGTGGTCAGCTTCTCGTGCAGGAACAGGTTCGTCGCCATGTTCCGGAGCATCGCGCGGCGATGGGATCCCGTGACGCCCAGCTTCCTTCCGCCATGGGTCTTGATCATGAGGATTCCTTATCAATATATAGCATTTTTTAACCCGCAGCCCCTCAGGGAGCCGCGCCGACCTGCATCCCCAGGGAGAGCCCCATCTCTTTGAGGCGGTCCTTGATCTCCTCCAGGGATTTCTTGCCGAAGTTCTTGACCGCCAGGAGCTCCTCGTCTCGCTTGCTGACCAACTCGCCGACGGTCTTGATCCGGGCCACCTTCAGGCAGTTCGACGCCCGGGAGGAGAGCTCGATCATATCCACGGACTGGGAGAGCACGTCCTTGAGCTTGCCGTCCCCGGCCACGGCCGGGGCCATGGCGGCCTCGCCCGAGGCTTCGCCCTCGTACGTCGGGGCGCTCTGGGGGGCCTCCTCCTCGGGGATGAAGATGCTCAAGGAGTCGCGCAGGAGCTTAGCCGACTGGATCAAGGCCTCGGCGGGGTTGATGGAGGAGTCCGTCCATATCTCCAGGATCAGCCGGTCGTAGTCCGTGATCTGGCCCACGCGCGCGTTCTCGACGTCGTAGTGGACCTTCGTCACGGGCGAGAACAGGGCGTCGATGGGAAGGAAGCCCGCCGGCCAGTGCGCCTGGGCGCGGAGCTCCTCGGCCGTCACGTAGCCGCGGCCCTTCGATATCTCGATCTCCATGTCGAGCTTGCCGCCGGCCTCGAGGTGGGCGATGACGAGGTCCTTGTTGATGACCTCGACGTTCGAATTCTCCTGGATGGAGGAGCCTTTGACCTCGCCCTCCTTATTGCAGGCCAGGTAGACCATCTCCGGCCCGTTGGAGTAGAGCTTCACCCGGAGCTTCTTGAGGTTGAGGAGGATGGTCATCACGTCCTCCCGGACTCCCGGGAGGGTGGCGTACTCGTGATGGGACCCCTCGATGCGCACGGCGGTCACCGCCGCGCCCTCGAGGCTCGAGAGCAGCACGCGGCGCAGGGAGTTGCCCACGGTATGCCCGTAGCCCCTTTCGTAGGGCTCGGCCACGAACTTGGCGTACGACTCGGTCGCGGTCTTCTCCTCGGCGTTGAGCTTCTGCGGCAGGATCAGTTCCTTGTAGGCCATGGTTTACCTCGAATAGTATTCGACGATGAGCTGCTCGTTGACCGGGAAGGACATCTCCGTCCTGTCCGGCACACGTACCACCTTGCCGGAGAGACCGGCCTCGTCGAACTCCAGGAAGGTGGGGCGGGTGGATTTCTTCTGGGCGGTCTCAAGGGCGAGCTTGACCCCCGTGTTCTCCTTCAGGGCCGGGTCCAGGGCGATGACGTCGCCGGGCTCGACTGTGAAGGACGGGATGTTGACGGACTTGCCCCCCACCTTGACGTGGCCGTGCAGGACGAGCTGCCGCGCGCCCTTTGTCGAGGCGGAGAACCCGATCCGGCGGACGATGTTGTCGAGCCGGAGCTCGAGACTCCTCAGCAGAGCCTCCCCCGTGGACTCGTGGCTCCTGGAGGCGTTTTCCACACGCCTCCTGAACGAGGCTTCGTTCATCCCCGCCATCCGGCGGAGCTTCTGCTTCTCCCGCAAGCGCAGGGCGTACTCGGAAGTCTTCCCGCGCCGCGGCCGGGCGGCGCCGGGCGGGGTCTGCCTCTTGTCGAGGGTGCACTTCGTGGAGCACTTCTCGCCCTTCAGGAAGAGCTTCGTGGCCTCCCTGCGGCAGAGCTTGCAAGACGGACCGGTGTATCGGGACATCGTTAGACCCTCCTCGCCTTCGGCGGCCGGCAGCCGTTGTGCGGCAGGGGCGAGACGTCCTTGAGGCTCACGACGATAAGCCCCGCGCTCCCCAGCGAACGGACCGCCGTCTCGCGGCCGGGGCCGGGCCCCTTGATGTAGACCGCGACCTGCTTGACGCCAAGCTCGATGGCCCTCTTGGCGACCCGGGTAGCCGTCACGCCGGCCGCGAAGGGCGTGCCCTTCTTGGTGCCGCGGAACCCGTTTCCGCCGGCGGTCGACCAGGCAAGGACGTCCCCCCGCTCATCGGTCAGCGAAATGATCGTGTTGTTGAACGAACACTGGATGTAGACCCGCCCGAAGGAGACCGACCGCCAGGTTTTCTTCCTGGCCGGACCTCCCGCGGCGTGCGGAGCTCCCCCAGACGAACGGCCAACGGGCCCCTCCGTTTTCTTCTCGCCAGCGGCGGGCTGCGCCGCGGCCGGCTCGGCCTTCTTCTCCCCTTCCGGGGCTGGCTGCTTGGAAACCTTGTCTTTTTCTTCTGCCATGATATTAAGCCTTCGGCGCGGCGGCCTTCTCGGCGCGAGCCGAGCCCACCGTCCTGCGGCGGCCTCTCCTTGTTCGGGCGTTCGTCCTGGTCCGCTGTCCGCGGCACGGCAGCATCCTGCGGTGCCGGAAGCCGCGGTAGCTCTGCGTCTCCTGGAGGCGCTGGATGTTCGCCTGGATCTCGCGGCGCAGGTCGCCCTCCACCTTGAATTCCTTGCCAAGCAGATTCCCGATGAGACCCACCTGACTCTCGGTGAGGTCCTTGACCCGGGTGGCCGGGTCCACGGAGCCGTCGAGGCGCTTGAGGACCTCGGCGGCCTTCGCCTGGCCCACCCCATAGATATAGGTCAGCGCCACATCGATGCGCTTGTTCTTCGGCAGATCAACGCCCGCGATACGCGCCATAGTTCACCCCTGTTTCTGTTTGTGCTTGGGGTTCTTGCACAGCACCCGCAAGACCCCGTTGCGCTTGACGATCCTGCACTTCTGGCAAATCGGCCTGACGCTCGCTCTGACTTTCATTTCTTCTACTCCCTGAAGGTGATGCGGCCGCGGGTCAAATCGTACGGCGAGAGTTCCAGGCGGACCCGATCGCCCGGGAGGATCTTGATGTAGTGCATGCGCATCTTGCCCGAGATGACGGCCAGAATGACCTTCCCCTGTGCGATCTGCACCCGGAACATCGCGTTCGGCAGCGCCTCAACGACGCTCCCCTCGACCTCGATCTTATCCTCTTTACCCATGGGCCTCTGTCAAGACCTCCGGCCCCTTGTCCGTCAGGGCCACCGTGTGCTCAAAATGCGCGGCAAGGCTTCCATCCTTCGTCACCGCGGTCCACCCGTCGGCGAGGACCTCCGTCTTCTCCGACCCCGCCGTCACCATCGGCTCGATGGCCAGGACGAGACCCGGTTGAAGCCTCATGCCCGTCCCCGCGCCGCCGAAGTTCGGCACGGACGGCGGCTCGTGCAGGGTCCGGCCGATGCCGTGCCCCGAGAAGTCGCGGACCACCGAAAAACCATTCATCTCCACATACGCCTGCACGGCGCTGGAAACGTCGCCGAGCCGTCCGTCCGCCTTCATCGCTGCGATGGCCTTGTCCAACGACACCCGCGTGACGTCGATGAGGCGCTGTGCCTCCGCCGCGATCCGGCCCACGCCGACCGTCACCGCTGCGTCGCCGTAGAAGCCGTCGAGGATACAGCCGAAATCGAGGCTGACGACGTCCCCCTCCTTGAGCTCCCGGCGCGGGCTCGGGATGCCGTGCACGACCTCGGCGTTGACCGACACGCAGAGGGCCGCGGGATACCCGAGGTAGCCGAGGAACGCGGGCTTGACGCCCAAGCGCGATGATTCCTCCCGCGCGAGCTTCTCGAGCTCCCAGGTCTTCATCCCCGGACGGACGACCGAGGCGACCTTGTCCAGGACGCAGGCCACGGCCCTGCCCGCGCGCCGGATGGCGTCGATCTCCGACCGTGACTTCAATTCGATGGCGGCGGCCGCGGCTCCCCTCACTTCGGCTTGGTCCCCGCCTTGGCCGATTCGGCCAGGTGTTCGTCGAAGATCGCGCAGACCGACTTCGTCACGCCGTCGATGGCGCCCGCGGCGTCCACCTCCCGGATGAGGCCCTCGGCGCGGTAATACGCCGCCAGAGGCTCGGTCAGGTCCCGGAACACCAGCAGCCTCTTGCGGACCGTGGCCTCGGAGTCGTCCTCGCGCTGGGTCACGGGCCCGCCGCACTTATCGCAGAGCCCCGCCGCCTTCGGCGGGCTGCTCAAAAGGTTGTAGACCTCCCCGCACTTGCCGCAGCTGCGGCGGGAGGAGAGGCGCTTGACGACCTCGGCCTCAGGCAGATTCAGGTAGATGACGAGCCCGACGGACATCCCGAGGTGCTTGAGGTCGGCCGCGAAGCTGCGCGCCTGCTCGAGGTTCCGGGGAAAGCCGTCGAGAAGATATTTGCGCGCCGGGTCCATGCGGCCCGCCACCATCTCGGTCACGATGGCGTCCGGCACGAGACCGCCGGATTTCATGTAGCCCTCGGCCTTCAGGCCCACGGGGGTCTTGGCCGCGATCTCGGCCCGGAAGATGTCGCCCGTCGAAAGATGGGTCAGGCCGTAGCGGTCCGCGACGCGCTTGGCCTGCGTGCCCTTGCCCGACCCAGGAGCTCCCAGCAGGATGACGATCATGTCACTGGGCCCCCACGTTGAACCAGCGCCCCTGGATGCGCCCCTTCTTGAGGAAGCCCTCGTAGTGGCGCATGATGAGGTGAGCCTCCAACTGGCCCATCGTGTCCAGCGCGACGCCGACCACGATAAGGAGCGAGGTGCCGCCGAAATAGAATGGGACGTTGAACTTCTCGCGCATGAGGTCCGGAAGCACCGCGATGGCGGCCACGAAGAGGGCGCCGCCGAGGGTGATGCGCTCGAGCACCCACTCGATGTGCTTGGCCGTGGGCTCGCCCGGCCGGATGCCGGGAATGAAGCCTCCGGACTTCTTCATGTTGTCGGCCAGGTCCACCGGGTTGATGGACACGGAGGTGTAGAAGTAACAGAAGAAGATGATGAGGGCGGCGTAGAGGACCTGGTAGACCCAGTTGCCGCCGGACCAGAACTGCATGATGGTCTGAGCCCAAGGGGCGTTCGGGGTGAACTGGACGATGGTCACCGGAACCGCCAGGAGGGAGACCGCGAAGATGACCGCGATGACGCCGGACTGGTCCACCTTGAGCGGGAGGTAGCTCTGGGCGCCGCCGTACATCTTGCGTCCGACCATGCGCTTGGCGTACTGGACCGGGATCTTCCGCTGGGCGGTCTCCACCCAGACCACGGAGATCATGATGGCCAGGAGCACGACCACCAAGGCCAGCGCGGCCAGCAGGCCGATCTCCTCCAGGGAGATGAGCTGGATGAGGTTGCGGATGGCCGACGGCATGCGGTCCACGATGCCGCAGAAGATGAGCAGCGATATCCCGTTGCCCACGCCCTGCTCAGTCATCTGCTCGCCCAGCCACATCACGAAGATGGTGCCGGCGGTCAGGGTCAGGACGGTGACCACGTAGAAATCCCAGGTGGGGTTCGAGACCACCGGGATGTTGCCGGGGGTCGGCATCTTCGAGACCGCGATGGTCAAGCCGAAGGATTGGAACGCGCCGAGGAAGAGGGTCAGGTAGCGGGTGAGGGAGTTGAGCTTGCGGCGGCCGAGCTCACCCTCCTTATGGAGGCGGTCCAGGTAGGGGATGACGTGCGCGCCCTGGAGCAGGCTCATGATGATGGAGGCGTTGATGTACGGCATGACGCCCATCGAGAAGATGGAGAACTGGGACATCGCCCCGCCCGAGAAGATGTCGAGGAAGCCGAGCAGGGAGTTCCGCTGGGACTCGAAGATCGCCTTGATGGCGTCGCCGTTGATTCCCGGGATGGGCACCGCGGCGCCGACGCGGAAGACGGCGATGGCGCCGAGCATGAAAAACACCCGCCTGCGAAGGTCGGGGATCTCGAAGATGTTGGCGAATTTCTGGATCATCTGTCGCAAGCCTCCCCCAAGGGGAGGCGCGCAGCCGTGGGGGCTGAACGCCGTTTCATAAGGAAGGCCGCGTCCCTCATCCCTTCTTGGGAGCAGCCTTGGAAGCCTTCTTCGGGGCCGCCTTGGGGGCCCTGACCCAGGGCTTGGGCTTGGCGACCAGGACCTGGGCCGTGCCGCCGGCCTTCTGGATCTTCTCCATCGCCGACTTGGAGAAGGCGTGCGCGGAGATCTTGTACGCCTGGGTGATGTCCCCGTCCGCGAGGACCTTCACCGGCTTGCGGCCCCTGATGAGACCGTGGATCTTCAAGCCCTCGGGGGTCACGTCCCGCTGGTTCTTGAAGACCCGCTCGATGTCGTAGAGCGAGACGACCTGGTAGTCCATCTTAAAGGGGCCGTTGGTGAAGCCCCTCTTGGGGGTGCGGCGGATGAGCAGGGTCTGGCCGCCCTCGAACCCGCAGAGCTTGCCGTCGCCGGAGCGGGACCGCTGGCCCTTCTGTCCGCGGGTAGCGGTCTGACCGCCGCCCGACCCTTCTCCGAGGCCGAGCCTCTCAGACCGCCGCCGGGAACCCGGGGCGGGCTTCAGATCGTGCAGCTGCAGCGTGATTTCGGTGGAAGCCATGTCGTGTCCCTACTTTCCTCTGATCTTGGCGATGTCCGCGGCGGAGCGCAGGGTCTTGAGGCACGCGAGCGCGGCCGCGACCATGTTGAACGGATTGGAGCTTCCGAGGCTCTTGGTCAGGATGTTCTTCACCCCGCCCGCCTCGAGCACGGCCCGGACCCCGCCGCCCGCGATGACGCCGGTTCCCGGAGCCGCGGGCTTCATCCACACCGAGCCGGCGCCGGACTTGGCCACGGTCTCGTGCGGGATCGTGTCGCCGTTGAGCGGGAAGCTCATGAGGCTCTTGCGGGCGCAGCTGGTCGCCTTCGCGATCGCGGCCTGGACCTCGCGGGCCTTGCCCATGCCCATCCCCACGGTACCGGCCCCGTCGCCGACGACCACGAGGGCGCTGAACGAGAACCTCTTGCCGCCCTTGACGACCTTGGCGACGCGGTTGATGGTCACGACCGTCTCTTTGAAGGTCCTCTCCTCGCCGGAATAGGACGGCGACGAGGACTGCGGATTGGCGGATCTCTGCTCCATCACTCCTCCACTAGAATTCGAGACCGGCGGCGCGGGCCGCGTCGGCCAGAGTCTTCACGCGGCCGTGGTACTGAAGGGCCCCGCGGTCGAAAGCCACCTTCTTGACGCCGGCCGAGACCGCCTTCTTGGCGATCATCTCCCCGACGACCTTGGCCGCGGAGAGGGACTTGCCGGACTTGACCTTCTCCCGGACCTCCTTGCTCGAGGACGTGACGGCTGCCACGGTCTTGCCCGCGGCGTCGTCGATGACCTGCGCGTAGAGGTACTTCAAGCTCCGGTGAATCGACAGCCGGGGCCGTCCAAGAGGGCGCTCCGCCAGCCGTCCGCGGGTGCGCTCCTTGCGGAATTCATTCCTCAGCCACTTGTTTCTCATTTCTTCGCCCCCGCGCCTCCGGCGGCGCCGGCGGCGCCAGCCGCGGCCTTGCCCGCCTTCTTGCGGACGTATTCGTTCTGATAGCGGATGCCCGTTCCCTTATAGGGTTCCGGCGGCTTCAATCCCCGCAGCTCGGCCGCGGTCTGCCCGACCTGGTCCTTGTCCCGGCCGCTCAGCGTGATGAGGGTCTTCTTCGGGTCCACGACGACCTTGAGACCCTTGGGGACCGAGAACAGGACCGGGTGGGAGAACCCGAGGCTGAGCTTCAGGGAGTGCCCCTTGTGCTCGTCGCCCGTGGCCTCCTCGACGCGGTAGCCCATGCCCACGATCTGCAGGGTCTTCGTGAAGCCCTGGGACACGCCGTGCACCATGTTGTTGATCCTGGCACGCGCCATGCCGTAGAGGGCCGAGGCGTCCCTTTGGACCTTGAGGTCGGCCGTCAGCACGACGCGGCCGTCCTTGACCTCGACCTTCACCATGGAGGGAAGCGCCAGGGCCAGTTCGCCGAGCGGTCCCTTGACCTTCACGCTGCCGCCCGCGACGGCGACCTGGACCCCT
>JBAZSR010000011.1:0-38562 GCA_041662295.1 Elusimicrobiota bacterium
CAACGTCGGCCTGATGGCCCAGAAGGCGGAGGAGTACGGCTCCCACGACAAGACCTTCGAGGCCCCGGGCAAGGGCGCGATCCGCGCCGTGGACGCAGCCGGCTCGGTCCTCCTCGAGCAGGCCGTGGAGCCCGGGGACATCTTCCGGATGTGCCAGGCCAAGGACGCCGCGATCCAGGACTGGGTCAAGCTCGCCGTCACAAGGGCCAGGGCCTCGGGGTCGCCCGCCGTGTTCTGGCTGGACGAAGATCGCGGCCACGACAGGGAGATCATCGCCAAGGTCAAGAAATACCTGCCCAAGCACGACACCTCAGGGCTCGACATCCGCACCATGAAGCCGGCCGATGCCATGAAGTTCTCCCTGGAGCGTGTCCGCAAGGGCCAAGACACCATCGCGGTCACCGGCAACGTGCTCAGGGACTACCTGACCGACCTCTTCCCCATCCTCGAGCTGGGCACCAGCGCGCGCATGCTGTCCATCGTGCCCCTCATGGCCGGGGGAGGCCTCTTCGAGACCGGCGCGGGCGGGTCCGCGCCGAAGCACGTCCAGCAGTTCGTGAAGGAAGGCCACCTGCGCTGGGACTCCCTCGGCGAGTACTGCGCCCTGGTCCCCTCGCTCGAGATGGTCGCCCAGAACGCCAAGAACCCCAAGGCCAAGGTCTACGCCGAGGCCCTGGACAAGGCCATCGGCAGGTACCTGGAGAACCGGCGGCTCCCCTCCCGCAAGGTCAACGAGCTCGACAACCGCGGCAGCACCTTCTACCTTGCCCTCTACTGGGCCCAGACCCTGGCCGAGCAGACCGCGGACATGGCGATCAAGGAGCGCTTCGCCATGGTCGCCAAGGAGCTGGGGGACAAGGAAGCCGCGATCAGCCAGGACCTCATCGCGGCCCAAGGCAAGCCCGTGGATGTCGGCGGCTATTACATGCCCGACGACGCCAAGGCGGCCAAGGCCATGCGGCCGAGCGACGCGTTCAACAAGGTGATCGACGCGATGCGGCCCGGCATGATGGAGCGCTCCGAAACGCTCTGACAGCTCCTCAGGGCATCAAGACAGGACAGCGGCCTTGACGCCCGCGGACTGAGCCAGGTCCGTGAAGGCCGGGTCCTTGGTGAGGACGAGGACCTGCCAGTCCTTGAGCTGTCCGGCTGAGAAGAGCGCCGCGAAGGCCTTGCTCGCTCGTCCGGGGTCGAGGGTGAGGAAAGGCTCGTCCAAGACGAGCAGTCCGCCCTGGGGAAGGATGCGGCGGCAAAGGCTGATGCGCAGGCAGAGCCACAGGAGGTCCTGGGTGCCGCGGCTGAGCCACTCCACGGGCTTGGGGCCGAGAGCGGCGTGCACGGCCGCGAGGGCCTCCTCCTCGAAGATGGAGGCTCCCTTGAGCTCGAGGCCGGTGTAGCGGCCGCTGGTCAGCCCGGAGAAGAGGGGGCTTGCGTCCGCAACGAGCTCGGCCATGCGCTTGCCGGTGTCAGCGGAGAGGCGGCGCACGGTGGAGCAGGCTTCCTCGGCCGCCTTGCGCCAGGAACCGAGGTCCTCGACGCGGAGTCTGGCCCGGTGGGCTTCGGACAGGATGGCGGCTTCGTCCCCGCCGATGGAGGCCTGGAGCTGGCCGGCCTCGAGGCGGCTGGCTTCAGCGGTCTTCCTGCCAGCCTCGAGGTCCTTGAGGAGCCTTTCGCGCAGGCTGCGGCATGAATCGAGCTTGGCTCTGAGGTTCTCGCGCTTGACCTCGCCTCCGTTGACAGGGACAGCCTCCTTCAACTCGGCGATCCTGGCCTGGAGCTTGGTCTTGAGCTCGGAGACCGGCACGGACGCGGGGATGCCGAGCCTGCCCCTCAGGGAGTCCTCGAGCAGCTTGGCCGTGGACCTGTGGCCTTCCCAGACAGCCTTGCGGTTGATGGTGTCCTTGATGGAGGCTGTGCCGCAGGAGGAAAGGGCCTTGGAGAGCAGGGACGCGGCTTCGCAGGAGGCTGTCTTGGCCTTGGCAAGCTCGGCTTCGAGGCTCCTGAGCTGGGTCCTGAAGGACTCAAGGTCCTCGCGCCTGGTCCTGGTCTCCGCCTTGACGCGGCTCTCATCGGCATCGGCTTCCGAGAGCTTCCGGCCGCACTGGGCCGGATCATCGGGCCAGCCAAGGCCTGCGGCGACGGCCTTGAGCTCCTTGAGCTGGGCCGAGCGGCTCTCCCCAGGCCTGGACCGGCCTGCCTTGAACAGGCTCAAGGCCAGCCAGCCGAGGATGGCGCAGACAACGAGCCCCACAGCCGCCCCTGCCTTGCCCTTGAGCATCCAGCCCATGGCAAGGCCAAGGCCCGCGGCGATCAAGGGCACGAGAAGGTCGAGGACCGGAGGATACGCCTTTGGGCCGGAGACGTCGGCGGAGCCAAGCTCCTTAAGAACAAGGCGGAGCTTCTCGCGCAGGACTTTGTCAGGAAGGGACTCTGCCCTGGTTTTCAGGGAGGCGAGGCCATCCTCGTGTCTGGACGCTTCGGAGCGCTTGTCCGAAAGCCTGGCTTCGAGGCTCGCCGCGCTCTTGGCAGCCTCGGCCTCGGCCCTGGACAAGGCTTCAAGGTCCGAGAGCGAGGGAGATCCGGCGGGGAAGCGGGAGCGCTCCTCCTCGCGGAGCGCGTTCTCCCAGCGGGCGCGGTCCGAGGAGAGGTCCTCAGCCTCGAGCTTGTCGGAGCCGGACTCGGCTGCCTTGAGCTCGGCTTCAGCTGCCTTGAGCCTGGCGTGGAGCTCCTCGGCGGACGCGTCGGCCTTGTCGCGCTTGCGGCAGAGCTCTGCCAGGCGGCCGAGATCAGAGAGCTTGGCCTCGGCGGAGGCGAGCTCTTCTTTGAGCTTCTTGTCGAGCTTGGACCACTTGGTGCTGCCCTTGGGGTCCGAGATCTTCTGCAGGAGCCTGACCGCTGCTTCAAGGTCGACTTCGCCAGCGCCGAGCACTGCCTTGGCGAACTTGGGGCCAAAGCCCGCCTCGAGCTTGTCCTTGCCGTGGAGCGTGCACTCCCCGCCTTTGAGGAGGAAGAGGCTGGTGAAGAGCTCCCTTGCAATGTCCTCGTGGCCGGTGGGGTTGTCAGGAGTGGAGCGCCTGACCCCGCCCTGGGGCGTGAGCCACTCCGCCTCGACAGCATAATCATCTCCATAACGGCTGGCAAAGGTCTTGCCTTCTGCCGTGGACCTTCCGCGCTCAGGCGGGCCGTAGAGCGCGGTCCTGAGAGCGTCGATGAACGAGGTCTTGCCAGCCTCGTTAGAGCCTTGGATCAGGCAGGAAGCGCCGTCGAACATGAGGGTGAGCGGCCCCTGCAGGCCTCCGAACCTGGCAGCGGAGAGCTTGTGGAGCTTCACTCCCCGCCTCCGATGCCTTCGAGGATCTTGTCCAGGGACTTCTCGTCGTCTCTCAAGGCGAGCCAGCCGAGGAGCGCGGCGCGGGCCGCGAGCTCGGAGTCCGCGCCAGGCAAAGCCGCGGCCCGGCGCATGGCAAGGCTGAAATCCTGGAGCAGGCCCGCGGCAGAGAGCTCGTCGTCTCCCAGGACATCGGCCCTGAGCTTGATCACAGGCCTTGGGTCGCGGTCTTTGAAAGCGGCTTCGAGGCTCCTGCGGCCTTCCTCAAGGATCCTTCCAGCGCCAAGGCCGCGGATGTACACAACCGGCCGGACATCCTGTTTCTGAGCTTTGATGAAGTCTTCAGCCTCCTTGACTGCCTCAGCCTCGGCTCCCGGAGCAGCCAGCACGGTCGTGCGCAAGGAGCGGCAGGAACGCTGGAGAGGCAGCTTGGCGATGACCGGGGCTGAGCCGGGCTTGAGCTCGACCTCGAGCACGATCCGCGGCTCCTCTTCCTTGACCGTGACAGGGTCAGGAGAGCCGGGGTAAGCAGCGGCCTGATTGGCCTTGAGGAGCCAGGACTCGGCCTTGTGGATGTGGCCGAAAGCGTAGTACGCGGCCCCGGCGTCCGCGAGGTCCGCGTCGCGGAACACGCAGTCTCCGGTCTCCTCGGGATCCTCGGGATCGTAGGCGTACATGGCCAGGGACTTCCTGTCTCCCGCGGTGCCGTGGAGGAGGACCACGCCGCCTTTGGCTTCAGGGGGCAGGGCCCTCAGGAGGTCGCCTCCCGAAAGCCCGGTCTGGAACGGGATGCCGAAGAAACGCACGCCTTCGATGGAGGCCTCCTCGTAAGGCTCCTTGCAGAGCTGGCGGACGTGGGCGCCAAGATCGTGCCTGTTGTCGAGCGGGTGGCCGCCCTTGCCGCCCGGCCTGTCATGGTTGCCCGGGATGACGAGGACGGGCTTTGGGGCGCAGGCTGAGAAGGCTTCTTTGAGGCCGGAGCGGAGATTCGAGTCGTTGGCAGCCCCTTGGGTGTGGAAGAGGTCGCCTGAGACGACCAGGCCGTCCCTGGAGCGGGCGAGCTCGCAGATCTCCCTGAGCACGGCCAGGCGGCGCCTAGCGTCCGGGTCCGAGAGAGGGACGAGATGGATGTCGGCGGTATGGAGGAACTTCATGCCCTACTCGATCTCGACAGCGACAGCGCGGCCCCAGGCGCGCAGGGACGGCCACGTGGTGATGAAGCGGCCGGCGCCGTCGGCCAGCGGCGAGGGCCCCACGGAGAAGACGCTGGTGTGGTCAGGGAGCGGGGCCATGGCGGAGGGAAGGATGTCCACGCTCTCGCCGCCTTCGGGGGTGAAGCCCTTGATCTTGAAGACGCGGTCGTAGGCTGGAGCGGTGTCGTGGCCGCGCACCTCCACGCATCCGTCGCCCGCCATGGGGATGAGCCGGCCCTTGGGGCCGAGCACGGAGACGCGCTCCCAGCGCATGCCCAAGGCCCGCGCCTTGGTCGGGATCACGATCTGGGAGCCGTCGGGCTTCTCGTTGCCCTTGCGCACGCCGTCGATGAGCACGTATTGATCGATGGAGTCGGCGCGCTTGAACACGCGACCCGCGGCCTCGAAGCCCTCCTGCCTGAAGGTGACGCTGAATTGCCGGCCGGGCTTGGGAGGCCGGACCGCGATGCTGATCGTGAAGGTCGAGCCCCGGACCTGCTCGAGGCGCATGAAGAAGGCCTCGCCCGGATAGAGGAGCAGATTCTCCGGAGAGCCGAGGTCAGGCTGATTCCACTGGTTGCCGCCGTTGTTGGTGGTGCGCCAGAAGGGCTGGAACGCGAAGTCCGGGATCATCCGGGCCATGGCCGCGGCCACGGCCGCCTCGCCCGAGGCGACGACAGCGCCGGTCCCGTCCTCCAGGGCCAGAACGCCCTTGGACCGGGACATGAAGAAGCGGCGCTTGAGGTCGCCGTTGTCGCAGGCCGAAGCCTTGTCCGTGAAAGCGGGGCGCTTTGCCCGGTCGTAGACGCGCCTCCAGTTCACCCCGACGTCGAGCTCCTTGCCCCCGCCGTTGCCGCCGAGGTAGACGCTGGCGCGGTCCAAGGGGCCGATCTGGTGCTCGAGCTTGGGGTCAGCCGGGGTGAAATAGCGGGCCGGGTCAGCGAGGAAGGAAGGCAGGACGCCCTCAGCCGCGATCCCGCTGGCCTCGGCCTGGGGCAGGCTCACCACCTTCCGGAAATAGGCGCCGCCCCAGCTCTGGAGCCTCGGGGGAGCCGCGCACTGGCGCGCCTCAGCCGAGGCCTGTGCCGGCATCAGGCCTGTCGCGAGCAAGAAGGCGATGGGAAGCGGAGTTCTCATGACATCGGCCGAACGACTCATGATTTATCATTTTACGGCGAAGCCGCCAAGGGAATACTCCAAAGGCAAAATTGTTAAAATGCCGCGATGACTGGCGTGGCTCTGGTGTTGGTCTTCTTGGCCGTCGCGTTCCTCATGTACACGGGCAAGCTGCCCGCCCTGGTGGCCCTGCCCCTCTTGGCCCTGGCCCTGACGTTCACGGCAGGGCTCCCGCACCACTGGCCCGCCACGACCGGCGGGGCTTGGGGCGCGGGCCAGGCCTGCTGGCGCACCTTGAACCTCGCGTTCGTGACCGTGGTCGGAGACGGGGTGAGCCGCCTGCAGGGCGCGATCTTCACCGTCATGCTGGGCGGCATCTTCGCCCACCTCATCAAGCTCACGCACACGGCCGAGTCCCTGGTGCGCCGGGTGGCGGAGCTGGCTGGAGACGAGCCCTTCACCATCAGCCTGGTGCTGAGCCTGGCCGTGAGCTTCCTGTTCACCACGCTCGGGGGCCTGGGCTCGGTCATCATGGTCGCCAACATCTTCTTCCCGGTCCTGCTCTCCCTCGGAGTCCCGGCCCTGCTGGCCGCATGCATCTTCCTGATGGCCATGGCGACCGGAGGGCTCTTCAACCTCGTGAACCTGGCCTTCTTCGCGGACATCCTGAAGCTCGGGTCCCAGGACATGCTCCGCTTCGTGATCCCCTTCGCGCTCCTCAACACGGCTGCCCTGGTGACGTTCATGGCCGTCGAGTTCAAGCGCAGCCGCCTGCCCCTGGCCTGGTCCTCGGTGCTGAAAGCCGGGCTTGGGCTTGGCATCCTGCTGGCAGCGGCGGCCGGGCTCAAGGGAGCTGCCGCGGCCTGGCCCGCGGCGTGGGTCTGGGCCGGCCGCGGGTTCGGGGCCGCGATCCTCCTTGTCGCGCTCCTGCCCCCCCGCCTGAGGCCCGGCGCCGCGGTGCTGGCACCTTTCGTGCCCCTGGGGCTCGTGCTCTTCCTTAACTGGCCCATCAACGCCGGGTTCGTGGCCGGCATTCTCTATCTCCTGAGGACCGCGAGCAGAGGGCACGACAGCCCGCCTGCGAACCGCCAGCTCACGCAAGCCGTGGTGGAGGGACTGCAGGGCGTGACCCCGGCCATCGGGGTCATGATGGGCATCGGCATGGTACTGGTGGCCGTGGCCCAGCCTCCCGTGGCCGCGGCCTTGGAGCCCCTGCTCCGGGTCGTGGTGCCCTCCAGCGCCGTCGGGTACCTCGCCTTCTTCGGCCTGCTTGCGCCTCTGGCGCTCTACCGCGGGCCGCTCAACCTCTGGGGCATGGGAGGAGGGCTCCTCGGCCTGCTGCAGCGCACGGGCCTGCTCAGCCCTGCCGCGCTCTTCGCAGCCTTCATGTCCACGGGACAGCTCCAGGGCGTGTGCGACCCGACCAACACCTACAACGTCTGGATCGCGGCGCAGCTCAAGATCGACGTGAACGCCATCCTGCGCAAGACCCTCCCCTACATCTGGGTCATGGCTAGCGCGGGCCTGGTCCTGGGCTTGGCCCTGGGCTGAGCCATGGAGAAGCTCAGCCTCGGCGTGGACGTGGGCGGCACGTTCACCCACGCTGTGGCCCTGCAGGGGACCGGTCTGGTCAGCCAAGCCAAGGTCCCGACCACGCACACGGCCAACGACGGGGTCTCTGAGGGCATCTGGCAGGCCCTGAGCGAGGTCCTGCGCCTCTCGGGCAGGCCCGCCCAAGACGTGGGCCGGGTCGCCTATTCCACGACCCAGGCCACCAACGCCCTGCTCGAAGGCGACGTGAGCCCTGTGGGCATCCTGGCAGCGGGCAAGGGCTGGGAAGGCCTGCGCGCGGCAGGCGAGACCGAGCCCGGCAAGGTCGAGCTGGCCGAGGGCTTGGACCTGGTCTGGCACCACGAATACCTCGAGGTCGGAGACTCCTTCCCTGAAGAAGAGGCCAAGCGCCTCATCAGCCGGTTGAAGGAGCGCGGTGCGCGGGCCATCGTGGCTGCCTCGGCCTTCAGCGTGGACGACCCGGCCCTGGAGGGTAGGATCGCGGCCCTGGCCGTGGAGGCAGGGCTCCAGGCCACAGCCACGCACGAGATCTCCCAGCTCTACGGGCTCAAGGCCCGCACGCGCACAGCGGCCCTGAACGCGGCCCTGCTGCCCAAGATGGTCGAGACAGCGGCCAAGACCGAGGCCGCGGTACGGCGCCTGGGGATCACGGCTCCCCTGGTCGTGATGCGCTCGGACGGCGGGGCCATGGACATCAGCGAGATGAAGAGGCGGCCGATCCTCTCAATCCTCTCCGGCCCGGCGGCCGGCGTGGCAGCCGCGCTCATGTCGGCCCGCGTTGCGGACGGGATCTTCATGGAGGTTGGCGGCACGTCCACGGACATCTCCTGCATCCAGAACGGCCACCCCTCGGTGCGCATGGCGCGCGTGGGCCGGCACCTGCTCTACCTCAACACCCTGGACGTGCGCACCGCGGGCGTAGCCGGCGGGTCCCTGCCGCGCGCGGACTCAAAGCGCATCCACAGCGTGGGACCGCGCAGCGCGCACATCGCGGGCCTGTCCTACAGCGCGTTCCCCAAGGCCCCGATCGAGGGGCTCTCAGCGGTCCGCCTGGCGCCCAAGCCCACGGACCCGGCGGACTACCTCGCGCTCGCGGGTCCCGGCGCGGCCCCGTCGCTGGCCGCGACCCCGACCTGCGCCGCCAACGCCCTGGGCCTGCTGGCCGAGGGCGACTACAGCCGCGGAGACGCTGCCAGGGCGGGCGAGGCCTTCGCGGCCGTGGGCCGGCTCCTCGGCTGCGACAGGACTCAAGCCGCGCGCCAGGTCCTCGACGCCGGGGCAGGGCCGCTGATCCGCATGGTCGAAGACCTCATCGCGGAGAACAAGCTCGACCGCTCCCGGGTCCGGCTGGTGGGCGGAGGCGGAGGCGGCGGGATCTGGCCCCCGGAGCTCGGCCGGCGGATGAACCTGCCCTGCAGCGTGGTGGAGCACGCGCCTGTCATCTCAGCCATCGGCGCTGCCCTGGCCCTGATGCAGGAGACGGTCGAGCGCACGCTCATCGACCCCAAGCCCGCGGATGTCGCGCGCATCCGCCAGGAGGCGGAACAGGCCCTGCTGCGCGCGGGCGCCGAATCAGCATCGATCGAGGTGCGCGTGGAGATCGACTCCCAGCGCGGAGTGCTGCGCGCAATAGCCGTGGGCTCCCACGAGCTGGCTTCCGAGACCGGGACGCTCTCCGAGAGCGAACTGCTGGCCCGGGCCGGCTTGCTCCTGGGCTCGGCCCAGCCGGCCCTGGCAGCGGCCACCGAGGGGTTCCGCGTGTTCACGGCCTCGGTGGAGACCCGCAGGCTCTTCGGGCTCTGGCGCACGCAGAAGTCGCCCTGGAGCGTGCTCGACCGCCGCGGCCGCGCCCGGCTCGGGGCCTCGCACGGCGCGGTCCTCGCGAGCCGGCCGGACACCCTGCTCGCGGACCTTCAGGCCGCCTTGGCCAAGCACGCGCGCTACGGCGACACGGGCCGGACCCTGCCGCCCGCGTTCCTGGTGACGGACGACCGCACCGTGGACCTCTCGGGCCTGGCTTGCGAGGAGCAGACCGCGGCGGTCTGCCAGCAGGAGCTCGGCCGCCTGGCTCCGGACGCCAAGGTGGTCGTGGCCCTCAACCTGGAGGGATCGTGAGAACGAAAGCCTTGGATTTCCGCGGGCTGCTCGCTTCGCGCCGCTTCCTGGTGATCGCGAGCCTGCCCGCCAATGACCCGAGGATGGCCAGAGCAGCCTTCGCGGCAGGCGCGGACGCGGTGAAAGTGCACCTCAACGTGCGCCACCGCGCGAGCGGCACGTCCTTCGGCTCCTGGGCCAGGGAGGGGCCTGCCATCCGCCGCATCCTGGCCGAGGCCAGGGGCGCCGTGGGCCTGATGCCGGGCGCCGAGACCCTGCCTTCCCGCGCCCAGCTCTCGGAGATCATCGGCCTCGGGGTGAGCTTCATCGACATCTACGAACACGACATGCCCTCCTGGATGCTCGAGCTCAAGACCACGCGCATGCCTGCAGCGGCCGAGGGCACCACGCTCAAGCGCGTCCGGGCCTTGAGCCGGCTGGGCGCGGACTGCCTCGAGGCCTCGATCCAGCCGCACCAGGCCTACGGACAGCCCTTGACCGCGGCGGACCTCGGGAAGTACCGCGTCCTGGCCAAGGCGTTTGGAAAGCCTGTCTTCGTGCCCAGCCAGAAGAAGCTCGTGCCCGGCGACCTGGAAAAGCTCGCCAAGGCCGGCGCAGCCGGGGTCCTGCTCGGCGCCGTATGCCTGGGCCGCACAGCGAGCGGCTTCTCCAAGGGGCTGCGGGCTTTCACGCATGCGGTCTAAACGACCGGTCCTCGGCTTCGTGCCTTTGGACGACCGTCCGGTGTCCTGGGAGCAGGCCGTTGCCCTGGGCCGCAGCAGCGGATACGACATCCTGCTCCCGCCGGCCGAGGTCTTCGACCGCCCCGACGCTCTCGCGGCCTGGCTCGAACGGAGCTTTGCCAAGGCAACAGGCTGGGTGGCGTCCCTGGACCGGCTCGCCTACGGCGGGCTGGTGGCTTCGCGGGAACTCCGCGAGCCGCTTTCAACCTGCCTGCGCCGGTTGGCGGCCCTCAGCCGCGCCAAGAAGAAAAAGCCCGCCATCCCGCTCTACGCCTTCCAGGCGATCCGCCGCAAGTCGGTGACCGTGTCTTCGAGCGCGGACCTGGCTGCCTGGCGCAAAAACCACAAGCACGTTGACCCCCTGCCCGCTCACCGGGAGCGCAACCATCGCGTGAACATGGAAGCAGCTCGGCTCTCGAGACGAGGGGTCATCGACGTCTTGTCCCTGCTTCAGGAAGACTCCACTCCCGCAGGCCCGCACAAGGCCGAGCAGGCGGCTCTGCGCCGCGTCCTGGCCAAGCCGCTCTCCACAGGCCGCGCAGCCCTGACAGCGGGCACGGACGAAGGCGCCATGGTCCTGCTCTCAAGGCTCATGGCCGCTTTGGAGGGCCGGCGCCTGGCTGTTCGACTGCGGTTCTGGCCGGCTTCAGGCGCAAAGCGCATCTCTCCTTATGAAGACCGGCCCCTGGCCTCCACAGCCAAGGGGCAGGCCAAGGCCCTGGGCGCTGCCTTGGGAGCCGGCCTTGGCAGGGGCGGCTTTTCGCTCTGGATCTGGTGTCCTTGCCGCCCCGGAGGAGACCTCTGCTTCAAGCCTGCCAGGACTTCCGGCCAGGCCGAAGCCCGACGCTTCGCTGCTGCGCTGGCCAAGGCCTTGGACGCGGGAGCCACGATCGCGGTCGCGGACACCGCCTACGCCAATGGCGCGGACCCGGTGCTCCTGTCCGAGCTGAGCCGGGCCAAGGTCCTGCCCCGCCTGGCCGGGTTCGCGGCTTGGAATACCGCGGGCAATGCCATCGGCACGGCTCTGGCCTTGGCTGCCTTGGCCAGGCCCAGGCCGGGACTGCTCGTTGTCCGCCTGCTCGACGATTGGGGATTTCAGGCCGTGGTCCGGCCAGGGCTCCGCCAGTGGGTCCGCGAGCGCCTGAAGGCTGACGAGTGGCGCTTGAGGCCTGCCGAGCAGCGCAAGGCCCAGCGCGAGCTCGACCGCCGCCTGGGAGGCTGGAGCCGGGCCGTGCTCAGGCCGTTGTTCAAGGACGCTCCGATCTCCGGCTTCTCCCTGCCCTGGAACCGTCTTTTCGAGGTATCGATACCATGCCCTTCCTGACCGAGCCTTCCCGCCGCATCCCGATCACGGACCATTGCGACGTCCTGGTGGCGGGCGGGGGCGCCGCAGGGTACTGCGCCGCGATCGCGGCGGCTCGAGAAGGCGCTCGGACCGTGCTGGTGGAGCGCAGCGCCATGCTCGGCGGCTCGGCCACGCAGGCCTTGGTCCTTCCTTTGATGACCTTTCACGCCTCCCCCAGGCGACAAGTGGTGGCCGGCATCGCCCAAGAGCTCGTGGACCTGCTCAAAGCCGAAGGCGCTTCTCCGGGCCACATCCCGGACCCCTTGGGCTGCGCCGCCACGGTGACGCCCATGGACCCCGAGGCGCTCAAGCTGGCGGTGTGCCGGCTTGTGGCGGACTCCGGGGCGCGCACGCTCCTCGACACCCTGGTCACGACTCCCTGGATGACGGGCCGCCGCGTCGTCGGCGCGGTGGTCGAGAACAAGTCGGGCCGGAGCGCCATCAAGGCCAAGGTCGTGGTCGACGCCACGGGCGACGCGGACGTGGCCGCGGCAGCAGGAGTCCCTTTCTCGTTCGGCCGCGGCCGCGACAACAAGGCCCAGCCCATGACCCTGATGTTCCGCATGGCCGGCGTGGACAGCGCGGCCGTGCGCCGCTACTGCCGGGCGCATCCGGAGGAGTTCGTGCTCAGCCCTGAAGCGCGGCGCGGCCTCGGCCGCCTGCCCTTCCTGGCGGTCTCGGGATTCTTCTCCCTGGTGCGCAAAGCCCAGGCGGATGGGATCCTTGGCCCATTCCGCGACCGGGTGCTGTATTTCGAGCTGCCGGCGCCGGGCGAGGTGCTGGTGAACATGACCCGCGTCAGCGGTCTCTCCGGGGTGGACGCGGCCCAGTCGAGCGCGGCCGCGCTCGCGGCCCTCTTCCAGGTCCGCGAGGCCGCGGCGTTCATGCGCACACGCCTGCCCGGCTTCTCGCACAGCCGCCTGGTCGAGACCGCCTCCCGGGTCGGGGTGCGCGAGACGCGCCGCATCCAAGGCCGCTGCACCCTCACGGCGGAAGACGTGCTCGAGGGCCGGGATTTCCCGGACAGCGTGGCCCGAGGCGCCTTCCCCATCGACCTGCACGATCCCGAGGGCGCGGGCTTGACCATGAAGCGCATGAAGGCCGGGGCCAGCTACGGGATCCCCTACAGATGTCTTCTCCCCAAGGCCGTGGAAGGCCTCCTCGTGGCAGGCCGGGCCATCTCAGCCACGCACGAGGCGAACGCCTCAGCGCGCCTCTCCCCCACCTGCATGGCCTTGGGCCAGGCAGCCGGCACGGCAGGAGCCCTGTGCGCGGCCGCTGGAGTGCTTCCCTCGCGGCTCGATTGCGGGCTTCTGCGCCGCAAGCTCAAATCCCGCGGCGCTGTAATCTGACGGCCTGCGGCCCAGCGCTTCGAAGCAGACCCTGCTGTCGACGACAAAATGGTATAATCCATCCAGGCTCATCCGCGTGCCCGCCTGAAGGCGTCATTCCCCCCACCGGACCGCAGCTGCAGGAGATCCATGGACTTCGAACGATTCAAGCTGCACCCCAGCATCGTCTCAGGCTTCAAAGAGATGGGCTATCGCGTGCCCACGCCGATCCAGCGGGATGCCATCCCGCACGTGCTCGCGCACAGGGACGTCCTGGGCCTGGCTCAGACAGGCACGGGCAAGACCGCTGCCTTCGCCCTGCCCATGCTCCAGAGGCTCATGACAGGCCCGCGGAGCAAGGTGCGGGCCCTGGTCCTGGCCCCCACGCGGGAACTCGCGGAGCAGATCCGCGCGGCCTTCCACGATCTCGGCAAGCACACAGGGCTCCGGGCAGCCAGCGTCTACGGAGGCGTCGGGATGGGCCCGCAGACCGCGGCCCTGCGCGGCCGCGCCGAGATCGTCATCGCCTGCCCGGGACGGCTGTTGGACCACATGGGCCAGGGCCACGCGGACCTCTCCGCGGTCGAGGTCCTGGTGCTCGACGAGGCCGACCAGATGTTCGACATGGGCTTTTTGCCCTCGATCAGGAAGATCATCGCCCGGGTGCCCAAGGAGAGGCAGACCCTGCTCTTCTCAGCCACCATGCCCGACGAGATCCGGGGCCTGGCGCACGAATGCCTGAGGAACCCCGTCACGGTGCAGATCGACCACACCGTGCCGCTCACCACGGTCTCGCACGCGCTCTATCCGGTGCGCGAGCACTTGAAGGCAGAGCTCCTGCTCGAGCTCATCCGCAGGGCAGGAGGCGGCTCACTGCTGGTCTTCACGCGCACCAAGCACCGCGCCAAGAAGATCGGCAAGAAAGTGGCGGATGCGGGGTTCGCGGCTTCTTCCCTGCAGGGCAACCTCTCGCAGAACCAGCGCCGCCACGCCATGGACGGCTTCCGCAGCGGCAAGTTCCAGATCCTGGTCGCGACCGACATCGCGGCCCGGGGCATCGACATCTCGGAGATCACGCACGTCATCAACTTCGACGTGCCGACCACCCCGGAGCTCTACACCCACCGCATCGGCCGCACGGGCCGGGCCGCCAAAACAGGGGACGCCTACACCCTGGTGACGGACGCGGACACCGACGGGGTTCGGGCCATCGAGAAACGCCTGGGGCGGCCCATCGAGCGGCGGCGGGTGGAAGGCTTCAACTACAACAAGGCGCAGGAGCCCGGGGCGCCTCAGCCGACGAAACCCTGGCATCACGGCCATGGCCAGCCGCATGGCCAGCCGCATGGGCGGCCGCACGGCCAGCCGCACGGGCATGGTCAGCCGCATGCGCCGGCGCACAGCTCAACGCACAACCAGGCTCACGGCCATGCCCAGGGACCGACGCACGGAAAGCCGCAGGGGCCATCCCACGGACATGCTGCTCCGGGAAAATCGCATCACCGGGGCTTCTGGCGGCGCCGGTCCCGCTGAGGACCCGCTGACATCGCCGAGGACACGCCATGGGAAAGATCCCGACTGACAAGAAATCAGTGGAAGCGGCCGTCGCAGCTCTCCAGGAGAAGCTGGCCGACGGCGACCCGTCGGACGCGGAACTGCGCAAGAGCTGCGATGCCGCGCTCGCGGGCCTTCGCGCCTCCTACCGCGCCAATCCAGCGGCCTTCTCGAAAGAGACGATCGAGGCCCTTCAGGAACTCAAGGCTCTGCTGGCGGATGCCGGGCAGCTGCCAGAGCCCTGATCGCCCAGGGGCGAGCACCCGCCGCCCGGGTCCGAGCACCCGCGCCCCGGAGTTTTGTCGCATTCCCGCCCTGAATTAATCAGAACTGCTCGAATGCCCTGATTCCGAGGGACGAAACGGACATTGCGACAAAACCCTCGTCGAGACTATAAAAATCGGAAGAGAGACCCCTGACACCTTCACCCCTTCCGCTTGATTTTTGGAATCTCCGTCGAGAGTTATGTCGCATTCCTTGCTCAGGGTTTGGAAAAGGGGCAAATCCAGCGCTGCCAACGATCCCGAGGGGAGAATGCGACAAAACCTGCGCCCTGCATGGGAACACGGGCGGAGGCCCTCGCAGGCAGGATGTCCTCCCGGACCGCTCCGGCTCGACAGCTCCGACTACCTGACTTTCCGGGAGAAGCGCTCTTTGAGGTTGGCCTCGATGAAGGTGCCCAGGCCCTTGCCTGCAAGAGCGAGCTCCCTCATCTGCCTGATGTTCTCGGGACCGGCGCTCTGGACGTTGTATTTGTAGACCGCGCAGGTCGCGAATCGGACCGTGACGGCGTCCTTGACGATCTCGTAGCCCGTGACCGTGGAATTGCCGCTGACGTTCTTGTATCGCTTCATCGTTCCCCCTTGGGAGTTGGTCCGGTTTGAGATATTATGCGACAAATGGAGCGGCCCGCCAAGCTTTGTTTGGACGCCGGACTCAGGGGAGAGGCTCGGCCTTCTCGACGAGCTCCACGCCGAGCTTGCCGGAGCGCCACTCCCGGACCCAGGGTTCGATGACCTCCCCGAGACGGACGGCCGCGGCGGCGCAAAGGTCGGCCGGCGTCTTGAAGGGCCCGGCGAGGTCCACCCAGGCGTAGGAGACATTCGGCACGACCCCGAGCTCCT
The DNA here is from genome assembly GCA_041662295.1 of Elusimicrobiota bacterium. Classification (GTDB taxonomy): domain Bacteria; phylum Elusimicrobiota; class Elusimicrobia; order UBA1565; family UBA9628; genus JACQWX01. The sequence continues at coordinate 15,401 of JBAZSR010000011.1, forward strand.
TGAGCACCGGGGAGGACGCGGTCTTGTTCAGGATCCGCCCAGCCACGACCCGCGCCTGCTCCCGGTCCGCCCGGACGACCAGCAGCAGGGGGTAGACGGCCCGATCCTCCTCCGGCCTGGGAAGCACGAGGTCCAGGGCGGGACCCGCGGGCTTGAGCAGGCCGGCCAGGGCGTGCAGGGCATGCTCCCGAGCGAGGGGCTTGAGCCCGGCCGAGCCGGAGAGGACGTCCACGGCGACGAGCGCCAAGCCCCGCACTCCGGACGGGGAGCCTCCGAGCACCCGGCGGAGGTTGCCTTCCAGCGAGAAGACGGGGAGGGTGAAGGAAAAGACGCTTCCCGTGCCCTGGACGCTCTCCACCCAGATCCGGCCGCCCTGCCTCATGACGAGCTCCTTGCAGATGAACAAGCCCAGGCCCAGGCCCTTGTGATGGTCCCCGCCTCCGGACTCCGTCTGGTAGAGGCGCTGGAACAGGCGCTCCTTCTCCTCTTCGGAGACGCCGCAGCCCGTGTCCCGGACGTCAACGCGCACGAAGGCCGGGTCATCAGCCAGGACACGGGCTTCCACGCGGATGCTCCCGCCCTCGGGCGTGAACTTCAGGCTGTTGCTGACTAGGTTGATCAGGATCTGCCGGACCCGCACCGGGTCGGCCAGGACCGGGGGAAGGCCGGGGGCGAGGTCCGCGGCCATGGCGATGCCCTTCTCCAAGGCCAGACCCGCGCAGCCCTTGACGCTCTGGCCGATGAGCTCGCGGAGCGAGAGGAACTCGGGCACGACCGGGAGCCTGCCGGTCTCCACCCGGGTGACGTCCAGGAGGTCCTCGATCATGGCCCAGAGGTGGTTCGTGCTGCGGGAGGCGATCTCGATGAGGCTGTTCATCGAGGCGGGGATGCCGGAGCCGCGGCCAGCCTCGGACAGCGCCCGCATGCTGCCGACGAGCGCCGCCAAGGGGTTGCGCAGCTCGTGGCTGAGATTCTGGAGCGACTCGTCCTTGCGCTGAATGATGGTCTTGCGCTCCACGGCGTTGCGGATGGACCGCATGAGCATGCCGCGGTCCATGTGGCCTTTGACCAGATAGTCCTGCGCGCCCTCCTGGATGGCCAGCACCGCCAGCGGCCCGGTTTGAAAATCGGCCATGACCACGACCGCGGTCTTGGGCACTTTGGCCATGACCTTGCCGACCGTGGCCAGTCCCTGGCTGTCGGGCAGAAAGAGATCGAGCAGGATGAAATCGAAACCGCCCGGCTCCAGACGCGCCAGGGCGTCCGAGAGCCTCCCGACAATCTCCAGGTCGAAGGCCGGGACAGAGGGCGGCCGGAGGAGATTCGCGATGAACGCGGCCGCGTCGGGATCGTCCTCGATGATGATCCCCTTCAGCGGGGGAAGGTTGATGGGTGCCATGGCCGGGTCCGTGGTCTATCGCTCCAACGATACCACTTTAGGACCGGCGGGTACGTCTAATTTACTAACATGGGTCATCGAGGCCGGACAGCCGGCTCCTCAGACCCATTGAAAACCCTTTCCGCCATCCTTTTCCTGCTCTGGTCCCGCGGCCTGGCCCACGGCCAGGCCACCTCGGCCTACAGGGTCGTGGTCTCATCGGCACAGGTGACGGGCCTGGACTGCCGTGGGCGGAAGCTCGCGATGGAGCACACGAAGGGCATGAGCCGCAGCTACAAGACGATGTCGGCCAACACCTTCGTCCGGGACCCTGATCCGAGATACTTCGCCATGGGACTGGCATCCATGGTCGCCATGGTCCCCCTGACCGTGCTGGCCGTGCCGGCCGACCTCCTGTCCGCTCCTTTTCGGAGGGAATGCTCGTTCGAGTTCAGCGCCAGCGGGAGACTCGCGGGCTGGGCAGGCAGGCCCGCGGGCGGAGTCGAGGTGATCCTCGAAAGCCATGCCGCGGCGTCCTCCGACGCGGAAGAAGGCCGGACCGCCGGCTTTGTCGTGAGCAGGGCGACCACGACCACGGACGCCCAGGGCGGATTCGAGCTCAGCATCCCGGGCAGGGTGGGACGCGGGGGAGCCATGGGGCTCCAGTGGCTCGCCAGCGGACTGCCTTCGGGCAGGATGACTCTCCGCAAGCGCTTCGGCTCCCTCATCCTCAGCGAGCCCGAGTCGGAGTTCGGGGCGAGCCTCGAGACCATGGAGCCCCTGGTCATCCGCCCTAGATAGCCTTCCAGCCCTTCCAAGCGCGGGAGAGCGTCTCCCGAGCATCATAGAGGAAGGCCGCGCCAGGTCTGCGGCGAGTCTCCCCGAGGCAGAGGTCGCAAGCCCCGCAGCCGCGGGCCTTCCCGGAACCGGGCCCTGGATAGGCCGCGCCGAAGTGCCTGGCCAGGAACAGGTGCCTGCACGTGCTGGCGCAGGCGTAGCGGCCGACAGCGGAAAGGTCGGAGTCGAGCTCCCTGAGACTGGCGGGGCTGGCATCCGGGTCCATGCGGCCCAGGCTTCTGACGACCTCGAGGTCCCGCGGATCATACAGGAGGACGCACTCGGCCGGCAAGCCGTCCCTGCCTGCGCGGCCGGATTCCTGGCCGTAGTGCTCAAGGGAGCGGGGCGCGTCAGCGTGCACGACGCAGGCCACATCCGGCCGGTCGATGCCCATGCCGAAGGCCACGGTCGCGACCACCACGTCGAGCTCTCCCGCGATGAAGGCCTCCCCTGTCAGGCGCCGCTCCTCGGGCCCGAGGCCCGCGTGATAGGGCTTGCAGGGAACCCCGGTCGAGCCCAGGGCTTCGGTCAGGGACTCGACCCTCCTCCTGGTGCGGCAGTAGACGATGGCTCCTCCGGAGGGCCTGCGGGACACGATGGCGCGGACCTGGAGGAACGGGTCTCTCTTAGCAAGCACACGGTAGACGAGGTTGGGCCGGTCCGGATGGCCGGCAAGGACGGCAGGCTCCCTGAGCCCGAGCGACGCGGCGATGTCCCCGCCGGCTGACGGGACGGCAGTGGCGGTCAGGGCCAGGCGGCAAGCGCGAGGGATCCGAGAGAGCGCGCCTTTGAGCCTGCCGTACTCGGGCCTGAAGCCCCTGCCCCACTGGAGCACGCACTGGGCTTCGTCCACGGCCGCGAGCCAAGTCCTGGCAAGGCTCCTTTCAGGGATCCCGCCCTTGAGCAGGCGCTCGGGGCTCGTGTAGAGGAGATCGGTCAGACCGCTGGAAAGCCGGTCCAGGACCAGCCGCCGCGTCCCAGGGTCCTGGTTGGAGTGCAGTGCGTCCGCTGCCAGGCCGGCCAGCCTGCCTGATCGCACCTGGTCGTCCATCAGAGCGATGAGCGGAGACACCACCACGACGAGCCCTCCCCGAAGCGCTGCCGGGAGCTGGTAGCAGAGACTCTTGCCGCCGCCAGTGGGAAGGACCACCAGGCAATCCCTGCCCGAGAGCGCGGCTTCCACGGCCTGGCGCTGGAGCGGCAAGAAATCGGGGTGACCCCAGCGCTCCCTCAGGACCTCGAGCAGGCGGTCGGCCACATACTTATATACGAGCGACCCCCTCCTTTTGTTCCCGATTTTTCATCTAGGCCTTGCAGATTCAATAAACACCTGTTAATATTACGCCCTATCCCCATGAAGTCCGCGTTCTCTTTCGTCGTTCTCCTCGTTCCGGCCCTGGCCTTCTGCCAGCCAGGGGACCGCTGGAACGTCTCCTATCTGGACAACGCCAACCTGGCGCAGGCCTCGAGCCGCAAGCGGGCGGTCAGCCACGTGCTCGGACCCAGGGTGGCCAAGAGGCTGGTGGTCCTGAAGGGAGAGGGCGGGTACAGCCTGGTCTACCGCAGGAACGGCGACCAGGAAGGCGCGGAGACCGCGGCGCGGGCGCACACGAGGCTCTTGAAGCGCCGGGGCCTGGGCTCCGGCAGGGCCGTGCCGGCCGGGAGACCGACCCAGGTCGCGGAGAACGGGGCGATGAGCGTGCGTCGGCCCGAGGAGGACAAGAAGGACGAGGAGGAGGACCAGGACGAGAAGAAGGCCCTGGCGACCCTCATCGACGACCGGGTCAAGGAGCTGCGCAAGCAGGGGCTGCTGGCTTCGGATGAGCGCACGGCCTGGTCGGTCTACGACTTCACCACGGACGAGGAGCTCGTCGAGATCAACGCGGACTTGAAGCTCCAGGCGGCCAGCCTCATCAAGCCCTTCGTGGCCCTGGCCTACATGCACGAGGTGGAGAAGGGCCGCAAGGAGTACGACCCCGCGGCCCGGCGCATGTTCGAGCGCATGATCCAGCGCTCGAACAACCCGGCCACGAACTGGGCCATCAAGAAGCTGGGCGGGCCCTCCGCTGTGCAGAAGCTGCTCAAAGCCCACTACGGGAACACCCTCAAGGATGTGGAGCTCGTAGAGTACATCCCGCAGGGCGGCAGGACCTACCGCAACAAGGCCTCGGTGGGCGACTACAGCAGGTTCCTCCTCGCGCTCTGGAAAGACGAACTGCCCGGCTCGGACGAGATCAAGCGGCTCATGGGCCTGCCCAAGCGCGACCGCCTGCACACCCGCGTCAACCTCCCCGACGACACGGAGGTCTTCAGCAAGACGGGCAGCACGCGCCACCTCTGCGGGGACATGGGCGTCATCCTAGCCAAGGGAGAAGACGGCAAGCAGTACCCCTACGCCATCATCGGCATCATCGAGAAGAAAAGCGCGGCCCGCAACTACGGCCGCTGGCTCAGGGCCCGCGGCAACGTCATCCGCCAGATCTCGGGCATGGTCTTCGAGAACATCGCCGCGCTCCACGGCGTCTCCGGCAGCCGCTAGGCCCCTGGACGCCCTCCCCGCTCAGACCGGTCCCGCCGCCATCTTAAACCCAGCCTCGAAGTCCTCCGCGGAAGGCGGCCGCCTCTCAGGGTCCGCGTGCAAGGCGGAGGCGAAGAAGATGTCCATGGCCGGAGGCAGTCCCGGGACCTTGCCGCAGGGCGGCGCAAAGCGCATCTCGCGCTTGCGCACGAGCAGGCCCGCGCCGGACCCGGCAAAGGGCCGCTCCCCCGCGAGCGCTTGATAGACGCACACGGCCAGGGAGTAGAGGTCGGACTCGGGCCTCACCACGCCCTCCTCGGTCTCGGGCGCCATGTAGGGAGGGGTGCCGATGGCGGCCTCGGCCCGGGAGCGCCGGGTGCGGGAGTCAAGCGAGCCTCCCGCGATGCCGAAGTCCATGACCTTGGCCCTGCCGTCGTTGAGCAGCATGATGTTCGCGGGCTTAAGGTCGCGATGGATGACGCCCTGGCCGTGGGCGTAGGCCAGGGCCGGGCAGACCTGGCCGACCAGGCGGCGCGCCTCCCGCAGGTCGAGCCTCTTGCCGCCGGCCAGGGCTGCCTCGAGGGTCCTCCCCTCCAGGTATTCGAAGACAAGAAAGACCTCCCCCTCGTGCTCCACGATGGCGTGGATCTCCACGATGCCGGGGTGCCGGAGCTTGGCCACCGTGCGCGCCTCCTTGAGGAAGCGCTCGCGTTCCGCGGGGTCGTCGCGGATCTCGTCCTGCATGCGCTTGACCGCGACCCGGCGCTGGAGCGCCAGATCCTCGGCCTCGAAGACCGCGCCCATGCCGCCGATCCCGATCTGGCGCGCGATGCGGTAGCCCTGGGGCAGGCAGGGCGGGGCCCTGTCCGCGGCAGGGGGATCAGCGCCGGGGAGGCCCATGATGCCTCCTCCTGTGCGGGGCGTGGGCGTCAGTCCGGTCCTGGCCAGGGCCCAGTCCGTCAGGAGTCCGGCCAGCCAGCCCCGCAGGAAGAATGCGGCGGCCAGGAGAGCCGCGCCCCCTCCCAGCCAGAAAAGGGGAAGCCGCCCCAACCAGCTCCGCCGGAGCCCGAAGACGTAATAGCAGGACTCCAGGGCGGGATCGGCCTCGAACGCGGCGAGGAGCTGCTTGGCGCCCTTCAAGGAGCGCCCGCGCTCGAGGCGCTCGCCAAAGCGCTGGGCATCGAAAGCCGCGGCCTGCTCCAGGGACCGGATGCTCCCCTGCCGGTCGCCCATGCCCGCCTGGGCGTACGCAAGCTGGTACCAAGCCCAAGCGCTGTTGGACCTGCCAGCGATGGTGATGTCCACGGACCGCTCAGCCTGCTTGAACAGCCTCGCCCTGTTGAGGACGAAGGCGTGCACGCTGTGAAGGCCGCTTGCCTTGGGGTGCATGCGAATGGCAGTGCTCACCTCCGCGACGGCCTCGCCGTCGCGGTCGAGCATGGAGAGCGCGATGGCCCGGAGCGGATAGGCCAGGTGCTCACCCGGGGAGAGCCTCTCGGCCGCCAGGGAGGCTGAGGCCGCTGTCTCCCAATCGCCCTGGCGGAGAGCCTCCTGAGCCCGCCGTGTCTCGGCGCGGTAGGACAGGGCCGAAGCCCCGGCCTCGGACAGAGGCAGCATCCCGAAGAGGAGGGCGAGGAAGAGGGCGCGGGGCATGGTCCTAGCCAGGATTATACTTTTACCAGAGACTTCAGGAGCGACCCCTGGAGAAGTTCCCTCCCACGACAGGCCATGGGCACAAAGACCTACCTGCGCCTAGGTCCTTGGTTTCATGCGGCCTTATTAATATATCCCTATTCTAAGGACGGGTATTGGGAGATGACATGAACAGACTCATCGGGACTGCCGCCATTCTGGGCCTCTCCGCTGTTTCGGTCTGGGCCGGAGCGCCTGACCAGGCAGGAGGCCTCTTCGACGGAAAGGCGGGCGCCAAGACGGACCTGCCGGAGATGCGGATCAAACTGACCCGCCCCGGGACCCCTCCGGCCGCGCCTGGCAAGCGGCCCTCGTCCGACCTCTTCTATTTCTCCCCGGAAGAGGCCGAGGCCGCTGCAGCGCAGGTCCAGGCCCAGCAGTTCAAGATTTTCGACACCGAAGGCTGGAAGTACGGCGACGATGTGCCCCAGAAGATCAAGGCCCAGATGGAGACGGACCTGGCCTTCATCAAGGGGATCAAGGGCGGCGGCGCGACCCCCCTGCACCAGGAGATCTTCGGCAAGGTGGACGGAGCCGGATATCTCTCCTGGTTCGACGAGCGCATCTCCTTTGTGGGGATGGACGACTGCGGCAGCGGCAACGCCGTGGCCTGCGTCATCCCCTTCGCGGGCCCCTCCAAGATGTGGCTCACCGAGAACTTCGTGAAGTTCGACCACCCGCAGATCGCGCGCATGATGGTGGTGTTCCACGAGGCGCGGCACACCGAGGTCACGCACTTCTTCTGGGGCCACGCGACCTGCCCGACTCCCTTCAAGGACGGGCAGGGACGCGACATGCGGAGCATCTGGACCGGCGCGCCCCTGGCGGGCGAGCCGGCCTGCGACAACACCCACAAGGGCTCCTACGGGTCCTCGACCATCATGCTCAAGAACATCCAGAAGCACTGCGCCAACTGCACCGCGAAGGTGAGGATGGACGCGGGCCTCTACGGCGACGACCAACTCGGCCGCATCACGGACAAGGCCTCCAAGCAGAAGATGCAGGACGACTTCGCCAGATGAGGCGGGCCGTGCTCCTCGCCGCAGGGCTCGCGGTCCTCGCGGCAGTCGGGACCGTGGCCTGGAAGCTCTCCCACCACGAGGCTCCGCCGGTCCCTGACGCTCCCTCCAAGAAGGACCTGGCCAAGCTCAGGACCCTCTCCGAGATCCTGCTCTCCCGCAACGACAACGACCCCAGGCTCGACCGCGACTTCAACGACCTCTCCCCAGCCGCCAAGGAGCTCTTCCGCAGGATGTACCGGGAACTGCCGGAGGAACGGCGCAACGAGCGCGGCACCATCGTCTTCCTGCTCGGCCGGAATCTTTCGTCCCCGGAGGACTGGGCCTTCCTGCGCTCCGTGGCGACCGAGCCCCCTTGCCTGAGCATGGCCGACTGCTCCAAGCCCGGCCGGGCCGCGGGGCACGGCGGCGACGAGGTGACCCTGGCGTACCCCTCGCTCGTGGCGCTCAAATCCGCAGAGGGAGCCTTCGTCCTGGGCAGCCGCGCAGCCAAGGACGAGGCCCTGGCCGTGATCCTCGCCGCCAAGTCCTCGAAGACCCCGGCCGTGACCAGGCTCGCCCGGGCCCTCGAAGCCAAGCTCGCCCCCCTCGCACGCTGAAGGCCCGACCAGCCGAACTTGGTATCATGTCCGGGATGGACGAGCCCGACTGGAAGACCTGGACGCCCACGGAGAGAGCCGTCCTCTGCTTCGTGGTCCAAGACGGCCGGATGCTGCTCATCCGCAAGAAGCTGGGCTTGGGCGCGGGCAAGATCAACGGCCCCGGAGGCCGCATCGAGCCTGGCGAGACGCCGCTTGAGGCCGCGCTCCGGGAGACCCGCGAGGAGGTCGGCGTGACCCCGACAGGCGCCCGGCAGGCCGGCGAGCTCCTGTTCCAGTTCAAGGACGGCTACGGCCTGCATTGCTCGGTGTTCGTCGCGGACGGCGCCAAGGGCGAGCTCGTGGAGACCAAGGAAGCGCTCCCCTTCTGGGTCCAGCTCTCGGCCATCCCCTACAAGGAGATGTGGGCGGACGACGAACACTGGATGCCCTGGCTGCTCTCGGCCAAGCCTTTCCGCGGAGTGTTCTGCTTCGACGGGGACCGCCTGCTCCTCGGCCGGGTCGAGCCCTGGGACAAGGCCTGAGGCCTGGACCATGGACACCTTCCTGGCGCTCTGCGCTTCCGGGCTCGAGGAACTGGCCGCCGAGGAGCTCCGGGAGCTTGGCCTGCGCAAAGCCGGAGCCCCCTCTCCCGAACCCGGTGCCGCAGCCGTGGCCTTTGGGGCGCCTCTCGAGGCGGTGTTCCAGGCCAACCTTCGCCTGCACTGCGTCGACCGCGTGGTGGTCCTGGTTGGAAAGTTCCACGCATCATCCTTCGCGGAGCTCCACCAGAAGGCGGGCGGCCTGCGCTGGGAGAGGTTCCTCAAGCCCGGCAGGCCCCTGTCCATCAACGTGGATTGCGCCGGCTCCCGCCTCTACCACGAGCAGGCCGTGGCCGAGCGCATCGCGCTGGCGGTCGAGGCCAGGCTGAGGAAACCTTCGCCGGTCCGGCGGCGCAAGGACAAGGCGGCCGAGGAGCCGCTTCAACTCGTGGTGGTCAGGGTCCAGGACGACCTTTGCAGCGTCTGGATCGACTCGTCCGGCGAGTCCCTGTCCCGCAGGGGCTACCGCTTGGAGACGGCCAAGGCGCCGCTCAAGGAGACCCTGGCCAGCGCCGTGCTGCTGGCTTCAGGCTGGGACCGGACCTCCCCCTTCCTCGACCCGTTCTGCGGTTCCGGGACCATTGCCATCGAAGCCGCCCTGCTGGCCCGGAGGGTCCCGCCGGGGCTCAATCGGCGGTTCGCGTTCATGGACTGGCCGGGGTTCGACGCCAAGGCCTGGGAATCCTTGCTTATAGAGGAACGCGGCCATATCAGGACGACCGGCCCGGTCATCAAGGCCTCGGACAGGGACGCGGGAGCCATCGAGGCGGCGCGGGCCAACGCGGCCCGCGCAGGCATGGCTGATGCCATCGAGTTCTCGGTCAAGCCGGTCTCCGCGGTCGAGCCTCCTCCTGGCCCAGGCTGGATCGCGACCAATCCGCCCTATGGGATCAGGCTGGAAGGCGCCAAGGACCTCCGCGACCTCTACGCCGCGTTCGGCGGCCTTCTGTGGAGAAAGTTCCCCGGCTGGAAGGTCTCCCTGCTCTGCCCCTATCCCGAACTCGTCCGAGCCACTGGACTCAAGTTCGAGGCCAGCCTCGAGACGATGAACGGGGGCCTGGGCGTGACGCTGTTCCGCCGCTCGATCTGACCCTTCTCAGGAATCGAGCCTGTAGCCGTTGTCCGTGGTCTTGACCAGGAGACCGTGCTCGGGACCGAGGTCCTCGCGAAGGCGCTGGACGGCCTTCTCCACGTCGTTCTTGGTGCCTTCCCTGCCCCAGATCGTCCGGGCCAGGGTCTGCCAGGCGGCCTCCCCGGAGTGCTGGACAAGGGCAAAGAGGAGCTCGAAGCGCTTGCTCGGCAGGATGGCGATCATCTTGTCGTCGATCCAGACCGAGCGGTACTTGGGGTCGATGCGCACGCTCCCCTTCTCGAGCCTCAGGTTCGGGTCCGTGCGGGCGTGCCGGCTCGCAAGGGTGCGGCGGATGCAGCGCACGAGTTCCTCGATGCGGACGGGCTTGCGCAGGTACTCCACCGCGCCCATGGCCCGGATGGCGCTCTCCACGAAGTTGGCGTCCTGGGCGTAAGCCGTGAGCACGATGACCGGGATCTCGCGGGCTGTCTTGTTCTTCATGAGGAGCTTGAGCACCTCCACCCCGCTCAAAATCGGCAGCATCATGTCGAGCAGGATGAGGTCCGGGTTGAGCTGGATGGCCTTCTCGTAGCCTTCCTTGCCCGTGAAGGCGTAGTGGACCTCGTAGCCCTCGTTCTGGAGGGCAAAGGAGACGAGCTGCTGGAGGTCCGGGTCATCTTCGACGCTCAGGATGCGGGCCATATTAGGTCAGTTTACCATACGCTGGTGTCAGAGATTGCGTTTGTTGCGCTTTTCAGTTGGAAGCGCAACAAACGCAATCTCTGACACCAGCATCAGTAGGCCGGGAGGACGACCTTGAAGAGGGCTCCCCCTCCGGGCGCAGGCTCAGCCGAGATGCTCCCGTCATGGAGACGCGCGACCTCGCGGCAGAGGGCCAGGCCCAGACCCGTGCCCTTGTAGCCGCTCTCGTCCGCGAAGCGCTCGGCCTGACTGAACCGGTCGAAGAGGCAGCTGATCTTGGCCTCAGCCACGCCAGGACCGTCGTCGGAAACGCTGAGGCTCACCTTCCTCGGGCCGGCCGGACGCACGGCGACGGTCACGGTCTCGCGGGCGAACCGGCACGCGTTGTCGAGCAGGTTCGCGATCAACCGGGACAGGAGGTCCTCGTCGCCGAACACGGCCGGCAGGCCCGGAGGGATGTCCAGGACGACCTTCTTGCCCGGATGGGACAGCCCGGCCTCGCGTGCCACTGACTCCACCGCGGAGCGCAGCTCCAAGGGCGCCTTGCACATGGTGACGCGGCCGCTCTCGAGCTGCCAGAGGCCGAGCAGGCTCTCAACGAGCCTCAACACGCGCTTCAAGGCGCCGCGCGCGGTCGCAAGGAGGCGAGCCTGGGGGCTCCCGTCGTCTTGGACGAGGTCCGCGAAGCATTCGACCGCGGCCGCGATGACATTGATGGGGGAGCGCAGGTCGTGGGCCACGGCCTGCAGAAAGCGCTCGCGCGCAGCCTCCTGCCGGCCGCGCTCCTCGAAGCGCGAGCGCACCTTCTCGATCATCTTGAGCACCGTGACGTCGCGCACGGTCACGAGCCAAGCGGGCCGGCCCCGCCACTCGATCCGGGCGGAACAGAGCTCGAGGGTCCTCTCCCCGCCGGCGCCCGTCCGCAGGCGGATCTCGGAGGGCTCCTCGGGCCCGAGCGGCCGGCCGAACGACCGGCCCACGAGCTCGGCCAAGGGCGTGTTGAAGAGGACCGCGGCCGCGGGGTTGGCGTAGAGCACCACCGCGTCGAGGTCCGCCACGACCACGCCGTCCGGCGAGCACTCCAGGATGTGCTCGTACCCGCCGCACAGGCGGCCGCGCTCCCAGGCGAAGCGGATCACGTGCCGCAGCGTCTCGCTGTCGAACTCCCCCTTGGAGAGGAAATCCTGGGCGCCTTCCTCGATGGCCCGGCGGCCCAGGTCCTCGTCCCTCAAGCCCGTCAGGACCACGATGCTCACGCCGCGGCCCCGCGCCTTGACCTCCTTCAAGGTGTCGAGGCCGCGGCTGTCCGGCAGGTTGAGGTCCAGGAGCACCACGTCGAACTCCCTCTCCCTGAGCAGGGCCAGTCCCTGTCCGAGGGTCTCCCCCCGCTCGAGGGAGAAGGAGAAGGACGCACGGGATGCGGCCTTCAGGAACGCCTCCAGCATGAGCGCGCTCTCGGGCTCGTCTTCGATCAAGAGGATGCGGATCGGTGTCTGGTCCATGGCTGCCTCCGGGCCCCCGCCGGATTCGCTCCCCGGGGAGGGCCTGGTTGCGTCCCTTATAGTGTTACACCTGGGAGGCGGGCCCGCAATATGCCGTTTGTCAGCGGCGTCAGCGGGGTCAGGCGCGAGTCGCGGCCTTCTGCGGCTGGACGCCGTGCTGCTGCTCGGGGAGCTCGGTCGTGCCCGGACCGAAGGGCTTGACGAGCAGGATGAGGGCCGGGAGCAGGACCTGCGAGGAGATGCAGGCCGTCATCATGGCCACGCCGGTCAGGATGCCGAAGAGCACGGTGGGGATGAACTTGGAGAAGGCCAGGATGGAGAAGCCGATGGTGATGACCAGGGAGGTGTAGAGCATGGCATTGCCGATGGTGAGATGGCACGCGTACATGGCCCGCAGGTAGTTGCGGTCGCGCTTGACCTCCTCCTGGAAGCGGTAGACGTAGTGGATGGCGTCGTCCACGCCGATGCCCACCGAGATGGACACGATGGTGATGGTCATGACGTCCAGGGGCAGGCCGGCCAGGCCCATGACGCCCAGGATGGCCAGGCACGCGAGGAACTGCGGGGCCAGGGCCACCAGGGAGATGGTCAGGGAGCGGAACAGGATGAGGAACATGGCCAGCAGGGCCGCCAGGGTGCCGAGGATGGCCTTGATCTGGGAGGCGTAGAGGCTCTGGAGCATGTTGTTGTAGAGGAGCATGAGGCCGCTCACGCGGAACTGGTCCTCCGGGATGCCCAGCTTCTCCACGAGGTCCCGCTTGACGCGGCTGATGAACTCGCCGCGGCGCAGGGACTTCAAGGAATCGCGCACTCGCAGGGACACGCGAGCCTCGTTGCCCTCGATGTTGACGTAAGGGCTGACAAGGATCTCCCGGAAGTTGCCCTTCATGGTGTTGAAAAGAAGCGCCAGGCTGAAATCGTCGAAGTCCTTGCCCTCGTTCAAGCTCCGGGCGGTCTTGTAGAGGGTGGCCAGGGACAGGACCTTGCCGGTCTCGGGAAGGCTCGCGGCATAGTCGTGGACCTTCTCGATCGTGGCCAGGCGCTCCGAGGTGTACCAGTACTTCGGGTCGTCCTTGACCTCGCCTTCGAACTCGGAGAAACCCGAGAACTCGTCGTCAGCGGCCGGAGCCGCCTGAGCAGCGGCCGGGGCCGCCTTCTTCTTCTCGAGCTTGAGCACGATGTCCAAGGGCGTGGTGCCGCCGAGTTCGTCGTCGATGAACTTCATGCCCTGGTAGATGGGCGTGGACTTGCGGAAGTAGTTGATGAAGCTGTTCTCGACCTGGAGCTTGAAGATGCCCACCGTGGTCAGGGCCGCCACCAGCAGGGTGCCGGCGTAGATGACCCCTTTGTGATGGTGGACCAGGCGCGCGAAGTTGAACTCCGTGGGCGCGCCCCACTCCGACTCCTCCTTGACCGCGGGCTTGGGAAGCAGGACCATGGCCGAGGGCAGGAACCAGAACACGATCACCATGGAGACAAGCAGACCCACGCCCATCATCCAGCCGAACTGGGTCACGGGCAGGATGTCGCAGAGGATGAGGGAGTTGAAGCCCGCGATGGTGGTCAGGTTGCAGTACATGCAGGGCACGAGGACGTCCCTGGCGGAGGCGAGCACGGTCTCGCGGTTGGAGAGCCCCGGCTTGAGCCAGAGGAGTTCCCGGTAGCGCGAGACGATGTGGATGGCCAAGGACATCGTCAGGATGATCTGCAGGGATACGAAGTTGGAGGAGACGACCGTGACCTCCCAGCGGATGAGGCCGATGCCGCCCATCATGACGAGCACGGAGGCTACGCAGGCCAGCATGGGCAGGAAGACCCACCGGGGATGGCGGTAGATGAAGCCCAAAGAGAGCATGACGAAGCCGAGCATGCCCACGCCGAAGACGATGATGTCGCTGCGCACGTAGCGCATGATGTCCTCGACGATCATGGGGATGCCGCCCAAGAAAAGCTTGGCCTCCTTCTGGTAGCCCGCGATGATCCCGCGGATGGCGGTCACGTCCTCGTGCCGCCGGACCGCGTTCTCGTCCTTGTTGGCCCGGTAGCTTTCCTCGAGCCCGGCGAGCTCGGCCTCCTCCTCATCGGAGAGGTCCGTCGCGTAGCGCTTCTCGCGCAGGGCCAGCCTGCGGTGGGCCACGGCCTGGGCGGCCTTGTCCACCTTGAAGTTGACGATCACGGCCGAGGTCTTGAGGCTCTCTCCCACAAGAAGGTTGCGGTAGATGGGGCTGTTGCGGAACTCCTCGACCGCGTAGTCGATCTTGGCCCTTGGGTCCTCAAGGGTCTTGATGTTGTCCTTGAGCTCCTTCAAGGTCCCGGGCGGGTTCCACATGAGGGGCACGTCGAGGATGGAGACCACGGAGGCCACGCGCGGCATGGCGCGCAACTCCGCGCGCAGGCGGCGCAGACGGTCGAGGGAGGCCTTGGAGAAGAGGTCCTCGGGCGGGGTGTAGGTGATGATGGCGTAGTCCCCGCTCTCGTAGCGGGAGCTCATCTGCCTGTAGTAGCGCAGGTCCTCGTCGTGCTCAAGAACCAGGGTGTCTCCCGAGGCGTCGAGCCTGAAGTGGCGGACGTTGTAGAGGAAGAAGCCGCTCAGGAGCGCCAGGGCCAGGAGCGAGAGCGCGGGCCGGCCGAGCAGGAACCGGTCGTACCAGACCCAGGACCGGTCATAGGTCCGGATCCACCAGGCTTTCGCTGTTTCCTTCCAGGACCCGCCCGACGAGGAGGCTGCCATGAGGCCGGACTAAGGCTTGCCGGCTTTACCGGCGCTCTTCTTGGTCGCGGCCTTGAGGTCGCCCGGGGTATCCTTCTGCTTCATCTTGGCCAGCAGGCCCGGGACCGTGCCCTTCTGCAGGAACTGGTCGTACTGGGCGCCGTAGGAGCGGATGAGGCTGATGCCCTCGATCTCCACGTCATAGACCTTCCAGCCGCCCTTGCCCTTGTCCTTATAGAGCTTGTAGAGCAGGCCGTAGCGCTGGCCCTTGGAGTTGATGCGGGTGAGCATCTGCCACTTGCCGGGCTCGCCCGGGACCGGGTCGTCGAAATCCACGGTCTCGTCCGTGAACAGGTCGATCTTCTCGTAGTAGGAGTCCTTGATGGTCGCGATGAAGAGGCTCGCGAACTCCTTCTTCTGGCCCTCGTCAAGCTTGCCCCAGTGGCCGCGGCCGAGGGTCAGCTTGCCCATGAGGGCCAGGTCGAAGACAGGGTCGATGACGTCGAGGACCTTCTTCTTGCGGACGTCCTTGGAAAGACCCTTGTCCTTGAGGACCTCCAGGACGGAGTTCACCGTGGACTCGACCACGGAGCGGACCTCCTTGGCGTCGGCCAGGGCCGGCGCGGCCGAGGCCGGGGCAGCGGAAAGCATCCAGACGGCAACGAGGCTGGTCAGCATGGGGTCACTCCTTCACGCGCTTGGCACGGTTCTGAAGATGGGCGTCCCGGATGAAGGTGTAGGGGTCCAGGGCGTCCTTTTTGATCTTCTCGTACTCCCCGATGTGCAGGGAGATGAAGTTGAACTGCCCGCCGGCCGTCACGCTCATGTTGGTCGACCAGTCGGCCAACCCGTAGACCGGGTTGAGCGGGGTGAGGAAGGACTGGCCGATGAGGCCGACCCCGTCGCGCAGGTTCGTCTGACCCAGGATGGGGAGCACCACCGGGAAGCCCGTGCCCACGCCCCACCTGCCGAGGCCCTGCCCGACGTCCTCGTCCTGGAGCCTCAGACCGAACCAGGCCTCGGCCGGGTCGAAGAGCCCGCCCAATCCCAGGGTGGAGTTGACGAGGAAGCGGCCGAGCTCGATGCCCATGGACTTGAACTTGCCCTGCATGCCCGCGCCCACGAAGCGGACCGGGAAGGCGAAGTTCGTGAACCCGCGCGCGAGCATGACGCGGCCGGGCTCAGGGATGAGGATGCCGTAGCCGATGGACAGGGGCTTGGCGACCCAGAGGTAGAACTTGTCGTTGAAATGGTACATGACCCGGTTGTAGCCGCGGAGCGGGTCGAAGACCTTCTTCGCCGCCTCGGGCTTGCCGAACTCCCCTTCGAAGTCCGCGAACCCCTCGTCGGAGCCCTCTTCGGCGCCGATGGGCACGGCCGGCAGGGACATCACCGGCTGGGACGACTTGGACTTCTTGGACGGCTCGGCCGCTCCTGCGGAGCCCGCGGCCAGCAAGAGCGCCGCCGCAACGAGCGCTGGCACGCGCGGATGGATCATTCTCATGCACCTACCCCCAACCCGGTTTATACGGCAAAATCCAAGGACGAATCATATCAATAAATAAGGCTTTCCGTAAGGCCTTGGAGCCCTCGGATTTTGACGCGGGAGGCTTTTCTCTCTATAATAATGGCCCTCATGAAGAAGAAATCCCCAGCACCAGCGTCCAAGACCCGCAAGCCCGAGACCGGCAAGGCGGCCAAGACCCCTCCCGCGCCCGAAGCCAAGGCAGCGGCCGCCGTTGCCGAGCCCCCCGCCCCTCCCGCGGCCAAGAAGCCTTCCGGTTTGTCCGCGGTCGAGATGGGCGCGCGGCAGAGGGAGATCTCCGTCTCCGAGTTCTTCACCAAGAACCGGCACCTGCTCGGCTTCGACAACCCCAGGAAAGCGCTGCTCACCTGCGTGAAGGAAGCCGTGGACAACGCCTTCGACGCCTGCGAGGAGGCCGGCATCCTGCCCGAAGTGGTGGTCAAGCTCGAGCCCGTGCAGACCGAGGCCACGCCCGTCACCCCTGCCCAGGCCACGAGGTTCCGGGTCACGGTCGTGGACTACGGCCCGGGCATCGTGCGCGACCAGATCCCGCGCATCTTCGCCAAGCTCCTCTACGGCTCCAAGTTCCACCGCCTGCGCATGAGCCGGGGCCAGCAGGGCATCGGCATCTCCGCGGCAGGGATGTACGGACAGCTCACCACGGGCAAGCCCGTGACCATCATCTCCCGCACCGGCGAGAAGCAGCCGGCCCACTACTTCGAGGTCCAGATCAACACCAAGACCAACGAGCCCCGCATCCTCGAGAAGAAGCAGATCGAGTGGGAGAACCACCGCGGCACGCAGGTCTCCATCGAGCTCGAGGGCAAGTGGCAGAAGGGCCGCGCCTCCGTGGACGAATACCTCGAGGAGACGGCCATCGCCAACCCGCACGCGCAGATCACCTACGTCTCGCCCGAGGGCGAGACCAGGGTCTACCAGCGCACCATCAAGGAGCTCCCGGTCCCGCCGCGCGAGATCAAGCCCCACCCCTACGGCATCGAGCTGGGCCTGCTCCTCAAGATGCTCCACGACACCAAGAGCCACTGGCTCTCCGGGTTCCTCTGCTCCGACTTCAGCCGGGTCTCGCCCAAGGTCGCCGAGGAGATCTGCGCGACGGCCGGGCTCCAGCCCCATGCCAAGCCCCGCAACATCATGGGCCCGGAAGCCGAGAAGCTCTACAAGGCCATCCAGGCGACCAAGATCATGGCGCCTCCGACCAACTGCATCTCGCCCATCGGCGAGAAGGCCATCCTCACCGGCCTCTACAAGCAGATCAAGGCCGACTTCTACACCGCCGTGACCCGGCCGCCCGCCGTGTACCGCGGCAACCCCTTCATCATCGAGGCGGGTCTCGCCTTCGGCAAGGGCCCGGGCGAGGTCGAGGCCAAGCGCACGGGCCCGGTGGCCGAGGGCGAGCACAAGGGCGAGGAGAGCGAGCTCGCCCGCGTGCTGCGCTTCGCCAACCGGGTGCCGCTCCTCTACCAGCAGTCGGCCTGCGCCACCTACCAGGCCGTGCTCGAAACGAGCTGGCGCAACTACGGGGTGTCCCAGTCGCGCGGAGCCCTGCCCGCCGGGCCCATGGTGATCTTCGTGCACATGGCCTCGGTCTGGGTCCCGTTCACGAGCGAGTCCAAGGAAGCCATCGCGGACTACGACGAGATCCGCAAGGAGATCAAACTCGCCATGCAGGAGTGCGGCAGGCGGCTCGGGGTCTTCCTGAAGAGGAAGGAGCACGCCAAGCACGAGTTCCACCGCAGGAACATCTTCGAGCTCTACATCGAGGAGGTGGCCGAGGCCTGCAAGCGCTTGAAGGGCGGGGGGCGCTTCGCGGTCGAGCGCCTGAAGGGCCAGCTCATGAAGATCGCCATGAAGCGCACGGGCGGGGAGAAGACCGACGAACTCCTGGGCAAGAAGGGCGGGCCAGAGGGCCTGCCGGACTCCATCATCGTCACGGCCGAGGGCGTGGAGGGCGCGGTGCCCGAACTCCTGCCCGAGGGCGCGCCGGAGACCCCGGCCGCCGCTCCGCCGCCGCCGGCCGGGGTTCCCGCCGAGGTCCCGCCGCCACCGAAGAAGGCCGCCAAGCCGTCCAAGGCGGGGAGGTAGACCATGGCACACACGACAACCAGCGTCACGAAGAAGCTCGTGGGCCTGGCCGACCTCGTGGTCCGGGCCGCGGAGCGAGGCCGCGACCCCTCCATCGAGATCCCGGTGCGCTCGCTGAGCAACGTCAAATTCAACGAGAAGAAGCGCATCATCGAGATGGGCTCCAACACCCAGGAGCGCACCTTCTTCAACGTGGGCATGGCCAAGAAGTTCATGCAGACCATCCTCGTGGCCGACGCCCTCTCGGAGCTGCAGCGCGCGGACCTGACGACCTCGCTGAGGGAGATCTACTACCGCGCCAAGCACACCATCGGCGACTCCCACGAGAACACCTTCGACGGCCAGAACGAGTCCGACCCCCTCATCGAGGACCTCGAGGTGGCGCTGACGGCTCTGCGCGAGGAGTTCCACGTGCGCGCGGAGAACGCGGGCACCATCATCGGCCCGCTCACCGTGGTCGACGACGGCGACTCGGTCGACTGCTCCAAGCTCGGCAAGGGCGGCTACTCCGTCCCCTCGATCGTCGAGCCCGAGTACGTCCGGATCAAGCGCTGCACCGCGGACTTCGTGCTCCTCGTCGAGAAGGGTACCCAGTGGAACCGCCTGGCCGAGGACAAGTTCTGGAAGAAGTACAACTGCGTGCTCTTGACCGGCAACGGCCAGCCCCCGCGCGGGGTCCGGCGCCTGGCCCGAAGGCTGCACGACGAGCGAAGGATCCCGGTCTACGTGCTCGTGGACAACGACCCCTGGGGCTACTACATCTACTCCGTGGTCAAGCAGGGCTCCATCAACCTCGCCTTCGAGAGCCAGCGCATGGCCATCCCGGACGCCAAGTTCATCGGCCTGTCCTCCCTCGACCCCGAGCGCTACGGCCTGCCCCGGAACGTGGGCATCAAGCTCAACGACAAGGACACCGACCGCGCCAAGGAGCTCCTCAACTACCCCTGGTTCCAGAAGAAGGAGTGGCAGAAGGAGATCCGCCACATGCTCTCGGTTGGCCTCAAGTTCGAGCTCGACGCCCTGGCCAACAAGGACTTCCAGTTCCTGACCAAGAAGTACCTGCCCAAGAAGCTGCAGGACAAGGACTGGCTCGACTGACCCGCTGCTGGGGTCAGACCCTGACATTGCGCTGACCTGACATTCCAATGTCAGGTCAGCGCAATGTCAGGGTCTGACCCCATTGTTGTATCATCTCCGAATGACCACGCCCGAACGGCCGGACCTGCCCCTCGAAGAAGTCCGCACGGAAGAGGAGGTCGAGCTCATCGAAGAACCCGAAATGGGCGGCCAGGCCCCGCACAAGGACCCCGAAGACGTGGAGATGAAGTGGTACAAGGAGGTCTACCAAGGCGACAACATGCCCCAGCTGACACTGCGGGCCGTGCTCATGGGCTCGCTCCTCGGCGGGTTCATGTCCCTCTCGAACCTCTACGTGGGATTGAAGACGGGCTGGGGCCTGGGCGTGGCCATCACGGCCTGCATCCTCTCATTCGCCATCTATAAGACGCTCATCACCCTCTTCCCCAAGTCGTTCAACTCGGAGATGTCCATCCTCGAGAACAACTGCATGCAGTCCACGGCCTCCTCGGCCGGCTACTCCACGGGCGGGACCATGTGCTCGGCCATCGCGGCCTTCCTGATCGTCACGGGCCACCACATGCCGTGGCCGACGCTCGTGGCGTGGACCTTCTTCCTGGCGTCCTTGGGCGTATTCATGGCCATCCCCATGAAGCGCCAGATGATCAACATCGAGGGCCTGAAGTTCCCCTCCGGCATCGCGGCTGCCACGACCCTGAGGAGCCTGCACTCCAAGGGCGGCGACGCGGTCTTGAAGGCCCGCGCCCTGGGCTGGGGCGGTCTTCTCGGCGCGCTCGTGGCCTGGTTCCGCGACGCCGGCATCCCCAAGGCCCTGGCCCTGCCGGGCATGCTCCAGTTCCCGGGCTCGATCTCGGGCTTCCCCCTGGCCAAGTGGACCATCTCCTTCGAGATGAGCTCCATCATGATCGCGGCCGGCGCCATCATGGGCTGGAAGGTGGCCTGGTCCATGCTCTTGGGCGCGGTCGTCAACTACGGCTTCCTCGCTCCCTGGATGGCGAGCCTGGGCGCCATCGACACCACCAAGCTCGGCTACCGGGCCATCATGAGCTGGGCCACCTGGGGCGGGGCGGCGCTCATGGTCACCTCCGGGATGCTCACCTTCGCGCTCCAGTGGAAGACCGTCCTGCGCGCCTTCTCGGGCATCACGGACATCTTCATCAAGCGCGAGGACAAGCCCGGCGACCCCCTGGCCCATATCGAGGTGCCCGGCTCGTGGTTCGCGGCCGGCGTGGCGTTCTCGGGCCTGGGCTGCATGGCCGTGCTCTACTTCGCCTTCGGCACCACGCTCTTCATGGGATTCGTGGCCGTGATCATGACCTTCTTCCTCTCCCTGGTCGCGGCCCGCGCCACGGGCGAGTCCGACATCACCCCGGTCGGCGCCATGGGCAAGATCACCCAGCTGACCTTCGGCGTGCTCGCACCCTCGAACATCACCACGAACCTCATGACCGCGAGCGTGACCGCGGGCGCGGCCGGGTCCACGGCGGACCTCCTGACGGACTTGAAGAGCGGCTACCTCCTCGGCGCCAACCCCAGGAAGCAGTTCATCGCGCAGTACCTGGGCATCTTCATGGGCGTCATCGTGGTGGTCCCGGCCTTCTACCTCCTGGTCCCCACCGCCGACGTCCTGGGCTCGGACAAGTGGCCCGCGCCCTCGGCCCAGGTCTGGGCCGCGGTGGCCAAGCTCCTGGCCAACGGGATCAACTCCCTGCACCCCGCGGCCCGCATCGGCCTGCTCGTGGGAGGCCTCGTGGGCATCATCATCCCCCTCATCGACCTGGCGGTCCCCAAAGCCTATCGCAAGTACGTGCCCTCGGCCATGGGCCTGGGCCTGTCCATGGTCATCCCGTTCTTCAATTCGCTCTCCATGTTCATCGGCGCGGGCATCGCGCTCTATCTGGAGAAGAACAAGCCGAAGATCGCCGAGGACTACATCATCCCGGTGAGCTCGGGCATCATCGCTGGCGAGTCCATCTTGGGCATCGTCATCGCGCTGCTCATGGCGGGCGGCATCCTTGGAGGCTGACATGACCACAGAGACGAAGAAGACGATCAAGGGCACGAAGACCGAGAAGAACCTGATGTCCGCGTTCGCGGGCGAGTCGCAGGCCCGCAACCGGTACACCTATTTCGCGGGCCGGGCGCGCAAAGACGGATTCATGCAGATCGCCTGGGCCTTCGAGGAGACCGCGGACCAGGAGAAGGAGCACGCCAAGCGCTTCTTCTCGCTCCTCGAGGGCGGGGAGTGCCTGCTCGACGGCGTGTTCCCGTCCGGGATCGTGGGGACCACGGCGGAGAACCTCAAGGCCGCGGCGGACGGCGAGGCCCACGAGTGGGGCCGCCTCTACCCGGAGTTCGCCAAGACCGCCCGGTCCGAGGGCTTCGAGGCCGCGGCCAAGCTCTTCGAGTTCATCTCGGCCGCGGAGAAGGCTCACGAGCGCCGCTACCGCGGCCTCCTCAAAGCCGTGACCGAGGGCTCGGTCTTCAAGAAGAAAGCCAAGACGACCTGGCGCTGCCGCAACTGCGGGTTCGTGCACGAGGGGACCTCCGCCCCGGAGAACTGCCCGGCCTGCGCCCACCCCCAGGCCTACTTCGAGGTCCTCGCGGAGAACTGGTAGAGCCATGCGCTGCCCCACCTGCCAGGTCGACTATCCGCCCGAAGTCGCGGAGTGCCCCAAGTGCGGGGTCGTCCTGGCCAAGTGGACCAGCCGCAAGCTCGCCTTGCCCAGCCTCGAAGGCGAGAAGCGCTCGAGCCCGGTCATCCTCTACGGGGGGCTCATCGTGGCTGTCCTGGGCGGGGTCTACTACTGGCGACAGGCCTCGGCCCCGCCTCCGGCTCCAGCCGTCTCCGCGCCCGCCGTCGAGGCTCCGCCGGCCCCGGTCGCGGCCGACCAGTGGCGCTTCGACGGCACCGTGTTCAACCTGCGCACAGCGGCGCCGGTGGCCTCCGCCCAAGTGACCTTCAAGTCCGCGGGCACCGTCTACCAGGCGGTCACGGACGCGGGCGGGAACTACCGGGTGGACGTTCCGGCCCTCGAGACGGGCGCCTACGACGCCTCCGTCACCCATCCGGACTACCGTGCCGGCTACATCGAGGGAGAGCCCGACGTGGTGGGTGAGGAGTTCCGCGGCAGGATGGACTGCGCCGTCGATGGGGAGGAGGAGACGCTCCGGGGCAAGGCGGGCGAGAACTCCGACATGGACTTCATGCTCTGCCCCAGGAAGCGCTGACCCAAGAGCCCCGGCGGAGGCCTCAGGCCTTCTTGCTGGGAAGCCTGAGGAAGAAGGTCGTGCCCTTGTCCTTTGAGGACTCGAACCAGACCTTCCCCTTGAGGTAGCCCTCGCCCAGCAGCTTCATGCTGAAGGTGCCAAGTCCCCGGCCGCTGCCGCCCTTGGTGGAGAAAGAGCGCTGGAAGACCTGGAGCTGGACCTTCTCCGGCATGGCCGCCGGGCTGTGGACGCGGAACACGGCGTCGTCCCCCTCCCGAGCGCAGCCCAGGGTCACGGTCTCGCCTGGCTTGGAGGCCTCGAGCCCGTTCTTGAGCATGTTGCCGACCACGCGCGCGAGCAGAGAGCGGTCGGTATGGAGGACCAGGGACGCGGCGGCCTCGTCGATCCGGATACTCTTGCCCTTGGCCACGTCATGGTTCTCGTAGAGGCCGGCGAGGTCGCTGAGGAACGGCAGCGACCCGACGTCCGCGGATTTCGTGGCCAACTCGCCCCTCTCGGCCACGGACAGTTCGCGCTGGGCCTGGATCTCCTCAATGAGCCGGTCCGAGGCCGAGAGCATGAGCTTGCGGCAGGAGTCGGCCTCCTCCCCGTCCAC
>JBAZSR010000012.1:0-38055 GCA_041662295.1 Elusimicrobiota bacterium
CTCTTCGACGTCCCTGGGGCCACGCCGAAGAGCCCGAACTCGGGGTTGATGGCATAGAGCCGGCCGTCCGGCCCGAACTTCATCCACGCGATGTCGTCGCCCACGCACTCGACCTTCCAGCCCGGCAAGGTCGGGATGAGCATGGCCAGGTTGGTCTTGCCGCAGGCGCTCGGGAAGGCGGCCGCGAAGTACTTCTTCTCGCCCTTGGGGTTGGCGACCCCCATGATGAGCATGTGCTCGGCGAGCCAGCCCTCGTCGCGGGCCATGACCGAGGCGATGCGCAGGGCGAAGCACTTCTTGCCGAGCAGGGCGTTGCCGCCGTAGCCGCTGCCGTAGGACCAGATCATCCGCTCCTCGGGGAAGTGGACGATGAACTTGTTATTGGGGTTGCACGGCCAGGTCGAGTCCTTCTCGCCGGGCTTCAGGGGCGAGCCGACCGAGTGCAGGCAGGGGACGAAGTCGCCGTCGCCCAGGACGTCGAGGACGGCTTTGCCCATGCGGGTCATGATCCTCATGTTGCAGACCACGTAGGGGGAGTCCGTCAGCTCGACGCCGACGTAGGAGATGTCCGAGCCCAGCGGGCCCATGCTGAAGGGGATGACATACAGGGTCCGTCCCCTCATGCAGCCCGTGTAGAACCTGGTCAGCCTGGCCTTCATCTCCTCGGGCTCGCACCAGTTGTTGGTGGGTCCGGCGTCCTCCTTCATCTTAGAGCAGATGAAGGTGCTCTGCTCCACGCGGGCCACGTCGCCCGGATTGGAGCGGAAATAGTAGCTGTTCGGCCTCTTCTTCTCATCGAGCTTGACGGCCATGCCCGACTCGACCATCTCGCTCATCAGCCGGTCGTACTCCTCCTGCGAGCCGTCGCACCAATGGACCTTGTCCGGCTGGCACATCTCGGCGGTCTTCTTCACCCAATCCTGCAGCTTCTTGTTGGTCGTCATCGTGGACGGCCCTCCTTGAATGATCGGTCGCTCCCGAGCGGCGGCATGACGGATATCGCATCTTACCATACAACATCAACAAATCACGGGTGTCAGGCCTTATGTTGAACTAACGCTCAAAGCTAGTTCGGCAAGTTAAGACCTGACACCCGTTATATCTTGGAGCCGAGCTTCCTGATCTTGGCGTTGAGCTTGAGCATCTGCCCGGCGCGGAACTCGCCGTCGACATCGGCCTTGCGCAGAAACTCGACCGCCTCCCGATAGCGCTTGAGCGCGCCCTCCCGCTGGCCGGCAGCCTCGGCCTCCACAGCCCCGCGGATGACGGCGTCGAGCTGGACCTGGTGGACCGCGCGGTGGACTTGCCGGCGCAGTTCCTCGAGCGGGGAAGGGTCCGAAAGCTTGCCGCTGTACTCCGTGAGCCTCAGGAGGAACGCGGCGTAGAGGCGGCGCTTGGCCTCGAGGTCGTCGATCTTCTCGACCTGGGCGAGGAGGTCCTTGCGCTCCGCCCGCGCGGTCTCGAGCACAAGCTCAACCTGCCTGGCCCGGGCGGCGTCGAGCAGGGCCGCGGGCGAGCCCTCGATGCTCGGGATGCCGCGGTCCTCGTATTTCCTGAGAGCCTGGAGGTTCTCGACCACGATGTCGAGCCCCGCGATCTTGGACTGAGGGTTGAGCGTGGTCTCGATCATGCGGCTGGCGTCCCGCAGGGCCTGGCGGCGCAGTCCGATCTCAAGCGACGCCATATGCCGGCAGTTCGCGCACAAGCCGGCCTTGTCGAGGCCGAAGAAGAGGCCGACGCAGCCGCAGTATTTGCAGTGCTCCATCGTGGAAAGTATAGACCCCCTCCCGGAGCCGTGTCAAACCTCGCCTTCCAAGGGGGGCCCTCGCTTGGTATCATATCGCGCTGATGACCGAGCAGAACGCCGCCCCGCCGTCCGCGCCCCTCGGCCCGAGGATCCTCGAAGGCACCTCCCTCTTCCTCCTCGGCCAGGCCGCGGTCCTGGCCGTCAACCTCCTCGCCACCCCCTTCCTCGTCCACCGCCTCGGTCCCGGCGGGTACGCCCTCTACACCCTGATGTGGACGGTCTGCGGCTACCTCATGCTGCTGGTCTTCGGCACCGGCGATGGGGTGCAGAAGTTCACCGCAGAATTCTCGGGCAGGGAAGCCGCTTCCCCGCTGGGGGACTTGCTGCGCTCGACCCTCCTCTTCCAGTTGGCGGCCGCCGTGGTCGGCGGCGTCGCCCTCTACCTGGCCCGGTTCTGGGTGGCGGGGGAGGTCTTCGGAGTGGGGACGGAGGGACTCCCCGCGGCCGGCCGGGTGTTCGCCTGGGTCGCGGCCGCCGCGCCCTCCTACTTCGCGCTCCAGTTCGGCGTCAACGTCCTTTACGGCGGACAGCTCTTCAGGAACTACAACGTCTTCCAAGCCCTCCAGGCCGGGGTCACGGCCGTGGCCGCCTGCGGACTGCTCGCTGCCGGCAAGAGCATCGAGGCCGTGGCCGCGGCCTTCTTCTGCGCCAACACCCTGCTCGCGGCCGCCTCCCTCTGGGCCGGAAGGCGCTTTCTGGCCCAAGCCTCCGAGCCCTCGGCGGCCATCCGGCCTGAGTTCCTGCGCTTCTCGGCCAAGCGCTGGGCCAACTACCTCCTCTGGGTCCTGACCTTCCAGCTCGACCGGGTGTTCATCGGCGCGTTCCTCCCCCTCTCCCAGATGGGCTACTACGTCGTGTCCTCGGCCATCATCCAGAAGCTCAACATGCTCTGCGGCGCGGTCGCGGGTCCCGCCTTCCCCCTCCTCGCGGACCTTCACGGCCGAGGCGAGACCGAGCGCCTCGAGAGGTTCTACCTCAAGGTGACGGAACTGGCGCTGGCCGTGGTCCTGCCCCTGACCGTGCTCGCCTTCGCCCTCATCCCCCAGTTCTTCGGCCTCTGGCTGGGGCCGGACTTCAGCCGAGAGAGCACCTGGCCCTTCCGCTTCCTCTTGGCCGCAAACCTCGCCTACTTCTGCACCTTCATCCCCAACGCCCTGGCCGTGGCCAAGGGCGCGGCCGAGATCCCGACCTGGCTCCAGGTGGCGAAGCTCGCTGTGCTCCTCGCGCTCTGGCCCCTCCTGATCCCCAGGCACGGCATCAAGGGGGCGGCCCTGGCTGTGCTGGCGGCCGAGTGGCTCACCCTGCCCTTGTGCCTCGTCCTCGTGCACCGCCGCTTCCTCGCCACAGGCTGGGGCGCCTTCCTTGTTGCCGCATGGTTCCGGCCCGGTTTGCCGGCCTTGGGCCTCGGGGCCCTCGCCCTGGCCCTGCACGGCCGCATCCACGGCTGGCTCGGACTGCTCTGCGCCGGGAGCCTGGGCCTGGCCCTCTACTGGGCCGCCGCCTGGTGCCTGCTCGACAAGGACGCCAAGGACCTGCTCGCGTCCTGGGTGAAGTCGAAGCTCAAGCTCCGGGCATCCTGAGTCAACCCATCCCCAGACTGCTAAGCCGGGCCGAGGTCGCCCGGGGACAGGTCGACGGCCTCCTCCGGGTGCGGCCCCATGGCAGAGGCGCCTGCGGCGAGCTCCCGGGCCCGAACAGCCCAGACCATGAGCAGGGCCACGGCCACGGAGCCCAGCCCGAGGCAGAAGCCGATCCAGATCCCGAGAGCTCCCACGCCGAGCTTGAAGGCCAGGAGCGCTCCCACAGGCAGGCCCAGAACCCAGTGTCCGAGGAGGTTGGCGGCCATGGGGATGCGCGTCTCGCCAAGCCCCCGCAGGGAACCGGTCATGACGATCTGGATCCCGTCGAAGATCTGGAAGGCCGCGGCCGCGGCCAGCAGGGAGACGCAGAGCCTGAGCACCGCGGGATCCCCGGTGTAGAGGCGCGCGAGCGGCCCGGGGATGGCGAGGAAGAGGACGCTCATCAGGGCCATGAAGGTCCCGGACATGGCCAGCGCGGCCCACCCGGAGCGCGCTGAGGCCAAGGGCCGGCCGCGGCCGAGACCCTGGCCCACGAGCACGCTCGCCGCATGCGAGATCCCCAGGGGCACCATGAAGGTGATGCTCGCGAGGTTCAGCGCGATCTGATGGGCCGCGGTCGCGGTCGCGCCGATGCGGCCCATGAGCAGGGTGCCGGTGCTGAACGCGCCGACCTCAAGGGACAGCTGGGCGCCGGCGGGCAGGCCGATGCGCAGCAAAGACGCCATGAGCCCACGGTCGAACCCCTGCCAGCGGAACCCGGACCGGAGGAACTCGCTCCTGACCCGGACCAGCAGGAAGGCGGTCATGAGCGCGTTCGAGGCCACGAGCGCCCAGCCCGCGCCCCGCACTCCCATGGCCGGCAGGCCGAAGCGGCCGAAGATGAGCCCCCAGCCCAGCACGATATTGAGGAGGTTGCCCGCGATCACTCCGAAGAGCTGGGTCCTCGTGATGCCCATGGACTGGAGGTACTGCCGGCTCGCAGTGAAGAGCAGCGCTGGGAAGACGTGCCAGCGCAGGGCCTTGAGGAAGGTCGTGGCGGTCTCGGCCACCGCGGGATCGACCCCGATGAGACGGAAGACGACGGGCGCGGCCGAGACCGCGATGAAGACCGGCAGGGCCGCGGCTACGGCCAGGAGCGTCGCGTGGGAAAGGATCCGCGCGCACTCGGCGGGCTTTCCCGCGCCGAACGCGCGGGAGGAGAGAGGGTCGATGCCCAGCAGGACCCCGGCCGCGCAGATGAAGATCATGAAGTAGAGGGAGTTGCCCAGGCCCACGCCCGCGATGGCCTCAGGCCCGATCCTGCCGACCATGAGCGTGGTGGCGGTCCCATAGAAGACCATCCCGGTCTGAAGGAGTGCGATGGGGGCCGCGAGGCGAAAGACGGGGCGCGCCTCGGACTTAAACGAGAAGAGGCGCTTCATGCGGGGCGGGGCCGGACGCGGCCGGACACCCTACGCGAAGACCGCGAGCGCCGCGGTCAGGCGCTCCTGGAGGCGGCTCGTCCGGGCCGGGTCCTTGAGGACCCGGAGGTTGATGATGACGTTCTCCTTGGCGCTCTCCGCAGCGGCCTTGAAGAGATGGCAGGCGCACCACAGGTCCGAGGCCACGGTCCCAGCGGCCAGGCGTGAGGCCCTCTGGGTGTCCTTGTAGGCTTCGGCAGCGGCTTCAGCGGTGAACAGAGGCACCTCGGCCGCGGCCAGGGCGGTCTCCTGCATCCGGCGGACCCGGTTGGCATCCTCCTTGGGCATGCCCAGGACCAGCATGAACCGCTCGAAGGCCTCCGCGTCCTCGTCCGCGAGCTTCAGGAAGCGCTCCCTCAGGGAGGACATCTTCTTCCCGTACTCCTCCAGGTCCGGCTTGGCCTCGGGGTTGAGCTTCTTGGACTTGAGGCTGATGGCGGAGGCCATAGCCCCGAGGCCGCACGCCATGGCGCCGGCCACGGCCGCGGCGGCCCCGCCGCCCGGGGTCGGATCAGTCGAGGAAAGGGCTTCGCTCAAGTCCCTCGCAGCGGAACGCCAATCGAGCACGCGGCTGTTCATGCAATCACCTCCGGGGAGCGATGCCGAGCCAGGCAAGCCATCTGCTCATACCTCTAAAATCACGGGCAAGGTGGTCAGGCTTGGACGCGGCCAGCTCCTTGAAAGGCGCGAACCCGGTGCCGACCGCGATGGTTGTAAAATCCGCCCTGCGGCCGGCTGAGACGTCGTGCGGAGTGTCTCCGACCACGAAGACCTCGAGCTTTTCTCCCGGAGCGAGCTTCCTCGCCCTCCGTGCGGCCGTCTTGAGGATCCGGCAGCGGTCAAGGCCGTCGCACCCGAACCCGCCGAACGCGAAATAGCGGTTGAAGCCCCCGGGCCCCAGTTTGATCCTGGCGCCCCTCTCGAAGTTCCCGGTGCCCAAGCCGAGCAGGACGCCATTCTCCTTCGAGAGCCGCCGGACCAAGGCCTTGACCCCGGCCGGCAGGACGTAGCGCCCCTCCGCCACGGACCTGCGCACCATGGCCGGAAGGAGCCTGAGGTAGGTCTCGCGGAGCTCGGCGAACTCCCTCACGCTCGGGGCGCGGCCCTTCGCGCGGCGGAAGACCTGACGGCAGATCCAGGCGTCGGTCCGGCCCGACAGGTCCAGACCGTCGACCAGACCGGGCCGGCCGTAAAGCCTCTCCGCGGCGAGCCCGAGCGCCTTCCTGCCAGCGCCGCCCGCGCGCACCAGGGTGCCGTCGATGTCGAAGAGGACGACCTTCAAAACTTGACCCCTTCCCGGGAGTGGACCACGGCGCCGGCCTTCATCACCCACGAGACCGAGGTCCCGCCGAACCAGTACGGGATCTCGCGGTAGTCCGCGCAGTCCCAGCACACGATGTCCGCGTTCTTGCCGGTCTGCAGGGAACCGTGCGTCGCGCCCAGGCCCAAGGCGTGCGCGCCGTTGATCGTGGCCGCGGCCAGGGCCTCGGCCGGCGTCATCCTCATCTGGGTGCACGCGATGGACAGGATCATGCGCATGTCCCAGCACGGACAGCTCCCCGGGTTGAAGTCCGTGGCCAGGGCCACGGCCGCCCCAAGGTCGATAAAGCGCCTAGCCTGCGGGTACGGCTTGGCCAGGAAATAGTTGGAGCCCGGGAGCAGGGTCGCCACCGTAGCGCTCGAGGAGAGGGCGAGGATGTCCTCCTCCCCGCAGGCCTCGAGGTGGTCCGCCGAGACCGCGCCGAGCCGGGCGGCGAGCTTGGTGCCGCCGCTCAGGGTGAGCTGCTCGGCGTGGACCTTGCCTTTCAAACCCGCCTTGGCGCCGGCTTCCAGCACCCGGGCCGCGTCCTCCACACTGAAGAAGCCCTGCTCGCAGAACACATCCACGAACGTCGCCAGCCCCTCGGCCGCGGCCTTTGGGATGATCTCCGAGACCACGAGGTGGAGGTAGTCGTCCTTCTTCCCCCTGTACTCCGGCGGCACCGCGTGCGCGGCCAGGAGCGTCGGCACCAGCTCCAGCGGCCCGGCTGAGCCCGCGGTGGCGATGGAGCGGAGCATCTTGAGCTCCGTGTCCAGGTCGAGCCCGTATCCGGACTTGGCCTCGAGCGTGGTCGTGCCCGACTCGAGGAACTTCGCGGCCCGGGCCTGGAGCCCCGCGGTCAGGGAGGTCTGCGTGGCCCCGCGCGTCTTCTCCACGGTGGAAAGGATCCCCCCGCCGGAGGACGCGATCTCCTCGTAGGTCCTGCCCTGGCTGCGCGCCTCGAAATCCGAGAGCCTGGGGGCGGCGAAGACCGGATGGCTGTGGCTGTCCACGAAGCCGGGCGTGACCACCCTGCCGCCGGCGTCGACGATGCGGCTGCCCTTGGCGCGCTCGTCCTTGAGGACAAGATCCTTGAACCCGACTGCCGCGATCTTCCCGTCCTCCACGAGCACGGCCCCGTCCTGGAGCGGCCGGACCGAGCCCAGCTCCTTGCCGCGCCGCGGGCCGCTGCCGCCGGCCATGGTCAGGAGCTGCCCGATGTTGACGACCAGATACCTCATCCGCCGTATTCTACCAAAGGTGCCTATTGCTGGTGTCAGAGATTGCGCTTGTTGCGTTTCCTGGAAGAAACGCAACAAGCGCAATCTCTGACACCAGCAGGTGGCATGACCCCTTGACAAAAAAAGGAGTCCGGCTATACTGAGGGGACGGCAGGGAGCTCCGCCAGACCGCCCAGCCCAGGAACGTCAGCGGAGCCCCTGCCGCGACCTTTTCCGGGCCTCCCAGAGCCGCCGGCTCAGGCGTGGTAGTTCTTGAAGATGCTCGCCCAGACCAGGAACTGCGCGGCCCGGGCGCCCGCGGGAAGGCCCACGGCGATGCGGGCGCGATAGGCCTTGAGCGCCGTGCGCAGGTCGCGGCCCGCGGAGGCTTCCATGGACCGGACCCGGGCCATGTCGAGCACGAGCCTGCCCTTGGTCTCCTCGAGGTAGGCCTTGAGCCAGGCCGCAAGCTCGGTCCCGTGGTGCCTCTCCAGGACCCCGTCGAGCCGCAAGACGAGCTCGCGCCGGGAGCGGGACTCGTAGGCCCGCACCTTGAGCGTCTCCCACTTCTCCGCGAACTTCTCGCGGAACCTCGCGGGCACGAAGCCCTCCGGAGGCATCCGGTAGGCAGTGCGGGTGAGCTCCGGGTGCTGGAAGAGGTTGAACCGAAGCTTCACGCCGGTCCACAACGCCGCGCCCAGAGCCGCCCAGGAGAGCAGGGTCTCGCGCCGGGTCGGGGATCCGAACTCGGCGTGGATCTCGCGGCGCAGGGCCGCGACGCTGGCCCGGGCCGCGGCATTGGGCCCGAGGAGTTCCCCGGTCAGGAAGGTGGGATAGGAGTTGAGGATCTCCCTGGCGAAGCGCTGGGCCTTCAGCCTCAGGAAAGGGTCGGCCGAGTCCCGATGGGCCAGGTAGCCGCGGAACATGGTGTCGATCACCCGGAAGATGGAAGGCCCCAGGACCTCGAAGTCCTGCTTGAAGCAGCGCGTCTGGGCGGCCTCGATCTCGGAGGCGGACATGACCGGGTGCTTGGTGACGGACCTGAACCCGCAGGCGTCGTGCCAGAGCTTCCGGGGGTCCCGGGCGTAATGCTCCCTGATGCGGCCCTCTGCGGCCACGCGCTCGTAGAGCGGGGTGCCGGGGTTGGGGTTGTAGATCGTGAACTGGATGAGGTCCGGCCGAAGGTCCAGCAGACCCCGGAGCTCCGCGTCCACGATCTCCGGGGTCTGATAGTCGAAGCCGACGATCATGGACGCGAGGATCGTGATGCCGTTGGCGTGGAGGCTGCGGAAGATCGTCTCGACCGACCTGCCCTCGCGCTTCGCGTAGCCGGAGCGCTCGCCCTCGTAGCCGATCCAGACCCCGTCGATGCCCATCGCGAGCAGCTCCGAAGGCTCATAGAGGCTCAGGGCCTTGATGCTCGCGAACACGAAGATAGAGAGGGGCTTGCCTCCCTCCACCACCTTGTCCCGGAACTCGAGGGCGCGCTCCCTGTTGAGGAGGAACTCCTCGTCGAGGATGGTGAACTGGGCGTCCAGGTTGATTGCGAGGTGCCGCTTGACCACCTCGTAGACATCGGCCCCGGTGTTCAGGAGCCGCAGGTGCTTCCTCTTGAAGAAGTGCGAGGTGGAGCAGAAGTCGCAGCCGTTGGGGCAGCCCAAGCCCGCGAAGATCATGCCCGTGTAGGATACGGTCTTGGAGAAGACCTTGAGCGCGCTGTCGATGACCGGATGCTGGTGCCGCTCGAGCGGGGCCTGGCCCAGGAGCTCCCGCATGAACGCCACTCCCTCCCCCCGGCAGACGTGGTCGCCATAGGGCGCGAGGGCCTCGTCGGGAAGGGAGGTGCCGTAGCCGCCTAGCACGATCTTGGCCCCAGGGGCGTGCTTGCGTACGAGCTCGACCGTCTCCTTCATCCTGTGGTAGGTGACCATGATGAAGGAGACCCCCACGTAGTCGTAGCCCTTCTTGAGCTCCCTGATGAACTCGGACTTGGACGGGTAGTGCAGGACCGTGACCGGGTTCTCGAGGTTCTCGGCGATGTAGTCGAGGGAGAACTGCTTGTGGACCGCCCGCGGGCTGAAGATGCCCTGACTGCGGGTCACCTGGGCGTGCAGGAGCTCGTAGCCCACGCTGTCGATATCGCCATAGGGGGTGCCCAAGGGCCTCATCACGCTCGTCAACAGCAGTCTGGTCTCTTTGGGCAAGGTTCCTCCTCCCTCAAGGCGCCGACGACGGAGCTTGGGAGCGGGGATATCCTATGAATTATGGAGGACCGCGGGGATTTTCAGCCGCCGCTGCCAACGATCTCGACCGGCACGGAAAGGGCCGGACCCGGCCCGCCCTCGGCGTCGAGCGCTCTGCTCTCCTCGGCTTCGACGGGCTTGACGACCGAACCCTTGATCCAGCGGAGGAACCGGCTCATGAGATCGTCCTTGGTCCGAACGGGCAGGGGGATGAGGTAGATGCGGCCCGGCTCGACCTCGATGACAGGCAGGCCGGCCGGCACCTTGACGTCCACATAAGCCCGCGACTTCGCGACACCGACCGCCCCTCCCTCCACTTCCGGCAGTGTGAGGAAGACGCCTGTCATGTCCCCGAAATAGCGCCAGACATTGCCCATCACGTTGAGCAGGTAGGCGAGCGGCCCGTTGCGCAGCCTTCCCGAGGAAAGGATGGAGCGCAGGCCCGCGGGAGAAGTGTAGTGCCGAAACACTTGTGAGGCCTCAGCGGGAGGAAGGACCCGGCTGCCGGAAGGGACCCCCCTGACGTCGCGCACGTCCGGGAAGCGTCCCCCGGCGCAGGGATTGCGCTGGACCTCCGAGATCGGCTTGCCCCAGAGAGGCTCCAACTTCTCCATCCTGGCCTTCGCCAGGATGGAAAGCGCCTCGACCGGCGCGCGGGACTCGGTCCCGGCAGAGAGCTGGTCGAGGATCAAGCCGGAGAGCCTGGCGAGGTCCTCGGCCGGCATGGAGCGCAGCTTGTCCTCCGGGATGTCGCGGAGCACGGCATTGACCGCGGACAGCACGGCTCCGGCCGAGGTCTTTGCCAGCGGCCGGGCCTTGGGAGCGGAAGGCGGGACAACCTCGTGCGCCCTGGATGGCGCGACGGCCTCGGAGGGGAGCAGGCTCTCGGCCAGTTCAAGGACCAGGCCCGGCTTGGCGGCATCGAGCGAGCGCATAAACGCGGAAGGGACTCCGGAAGGACCGGCGGTCGCGGACAAGGAGGACCTCAGCAGTCCGCGGAGCTCGATGAGCGGGGCAAGACGGGCGGATGACGCCGAGACCGCGGGAAGGGACGGCCGGACCGCGACCGCGGCCAGGGCGTGAGCGGGGGTGACGAGCCAGATGAGACACGCTGCGACGAGCCGTCCAGCCATGCCTAATCATACTCCAAGCGAGGGAGTCCGGCCTAAGTCTTTGGGCCCAAGCCCTTTTCGACAAAGGGCCCGGCTGGAAAGGCCTCCGATGGCTCCAGATCCTTACACGAAGAGCGGCACGACCTTGAAGTTCACGGCGTCGATGATGCCGCGGTCCGTGATCTTGAGCTCCGGGATGGGCGGCAGGGTCAGGAAGGACATCGCCATGTAGGGGTCGTCGAGTTTCGAGCCCATGCCGTGGGCCGCGTCGATGAGGCGGCGCAGATTCTCCACCACGAACTCGGCGCTGCGGTCGGACATGAGACCCGCCACGGGCAGAGGCAGGGCCTCGAGGACCTGGCCGTTGCAGGCGGCCACGATGCCGCCCTGCATCTTCACGACCTGGACGGCCGCGGTGTACATGTCGCTGTCGTGCACGCCGATGACCACGATGTTGTGGGAGTCGTGGCTCACGGAGGAGGCGATGGCGCCTTTCTTCAAGCCGAAGCCCTTCACCAGGCCCTTGGCGATGCGGCCCGAGGCCATGTGGCGCTCGATGACCGCGATCTTGAGGATGTCGCGGCCCGTGTCCGAGGACACGAACCCGCCGTCCGCCTTGACGGGCAGGACGAGGCCCTTGGTCACGATCTGGTTGGGGATGACGCTGATGACACGCGCGCTCTTGCCTTCGGCCTTGATGGCGAAGTCCTCGTGCTCGATCCAGCGCACGTTGATGGTGCCGCGGACCTTGCCCTTGTAGTCCGAGGCCGCGGAAGGCAGGAGGACCCCGTCCTGGGCCACGAGGCGGCCGTCCTTGATGACCTTCGCGATCTTCAGGCGCTTGAGATCGTCGAAGACGATGAGGTCCGCGCGGTAGCCCGGCGCCACCGCGCCGAGGTCCTTCAGGCCGAAGTACTCGGCCGCGTTGATGCTGGCCATCTGGATGGCGCGGATGGGGTCCACCCCGAGCTTGATGGCGGAGCGCACGATGTGGTCCATGTGCCCCTGCTTGAAGATGTCCTCGAGGTGCCGGTCGTCCGTGACGAAGAGGCACTTGCGCGAGTTCTCCGAGTTGACCAGGGGCAGGAGGGCCCTGAGGTTCTTGGCCGCGGTGCCCTCTCGGATCATGATGAACATGCCGCTTCGCAGCTTCTCGCGGGCCTCACCCACGGTGGTGCACTCGTGGTCCGACTTGATGCCGGCCGACACGTAGGCGTTCAAGCCCTTGCCGGTGACGAGCGGCGCGTGGCCGTCGATGCGCTTGCCCTTGGCGATGCAGATCTTATCCAGGACCTCCGAGGCGCAGCCGATGACGCCGGGATAGTTCATCATCTCGGCCAGGCCGAGCACGCGCTCGTCGTTGAGGAGGAGCGAGAGGTCGTGGCCCGAGAGCTCGGCTCCGGCGGTCTCAAGATGCGTGGCAGGCACGCAGGAGGGGAGCATGACGTAGACGCCGAGGACGCAGTCGAGGCTGGAGGAGAGCATGTACCGGATGCCGTCCATGCCCAGCACGTTGGCGATCTCGTGCGGGTCGATGACCACCGTCGTGGTGCCGCGAGGCACGACGATGCGGCCGAACTCCGGGATCTTGACCATGCTGCTCTCGAGGTGGACGTGCCCGTCGATGAAGCCGGGGCAGAGGTAGCCCCCTTTGAGGTCGAGGCTCTGCTTGGCGCCGTAGGAGCCGAAGCCAACGATCCGGCCGTTATGCACGGCCACGTCGGCCTTGTGCACGTCCCCGGAGAAGGTGTTGATCACCCGGGCGTTCTTGAGGAGCAGGTCCACCCGCCTTTTGCCGCCCGCGATCTCGATGGCGTCCTTGAGGCTGTCCGTGCTGTCCTTCCCGGAGGTGTTCATGGCATCTCTCCTTGTCAGGCGCTCTTCAACCCCAGCCTCGCGGCGATGAGGTTCTTCTGGATCTCGTTGGTGCCGGACATGAGGCGGCTTGCGAGCGCGGCCCCGACCTCGGCCGCCAGGCCCGCGTCCAAGCAGCCCCGGCTGCCATGGAGCTCGACCGCGTCGAGGCAGTTGGCGACCCAGGACTCGCTGATGAACGCCTTGACCGCGGCGGAATGGGCGTCGTCTCCGGCGTCCTTGAGCGCGGCAGACCTCAACAGGGCGCGGCAGGCCTCCAGCCGGATCTTCATATCAGCCAAGCGGTGCGCCACGGCCTGAAAGGACCCGATGGGCCTGCCGGACTGCGTCCGCTCCCTGGCGAACGCCGCGGTCTCCTCGAGGCGCTTGTCCATGGCGCCCACGGCCGGGGCCAGGATGAACCGGCGCTCCTGGGCCATGGCGTGGAGGAAAACGGTCAGTCCCTGGCACGACCGGCCCAGCCGCCGGCCAGCGGGGACGACGCATCCCTTGAGCCTCACGGTCCCGGACACGGCGCCCGCGGGACCGAGCTCCCAGCGCAAGGGCGAGACCGAAAGTCCCCGGGTCCCCTTGGGGATGATGAGGCAGTCGAGGCTCATGGGGCCCTGCCGGCCCGCGACGCGCGCCCAGACGAGGAGGAAGTCCGCGAAAGGCGCGTTCGTGACACAGGTCTTCTCCCCGGTCACGCGGCACCCCGAGCCTTCGGCCGCGGCCTCGGTCTTCATGCCGAGCACGCCCGAGCCCGCGCCCTTCTCCGTCATGGCCGGCGCGCCCGCGGCCCTGCCGCGG
This sequence comes from Elusimicrobiota bacterium, assembly GCA_041662295.1. GTDB lineage: Bacteria > Elusimicrobiota > Elusimicrobia > UBA1565 > UBA9628 > JACQWX01. Next base: position 13,387 of record JBAZSR010000012.1, read on the forward strand.
CACAGGGGCTCGAGGAAGGCCTTCCGCTGCTCCGGGGACCCGAACTCGAGGAGCGGCGCCCCCACGGCCCACATCTGGGCGCCGACAGAGAGGGCCAGGCCGTCGAACCCGGCGTGCCGGCCGAGCGCCTCGAGGGCCGAGACCGTCTCGGCCAGGGACCTGCCCGAGCCGCCGCAGCGGCGGGGGAACGGCAGGCCCATGAGTCCCAGGCGGCCGAACGCCTTCCAGGCCCCCCGGAAGGCCGCCGGCGTCAGGGACTTGTCCGCCCCGAGCCCGAGCGCGGCGCAAAGGCTCGCGACCGCTGAAGCGGGCTGGTCCGAAGGGGATGTCTTCGTCATGGGTCTATTGTACTTTCTTGGCGAGGTAGCAGCTCACGGATTCCAGCGAGGCGAAGACCTCCGGGGTGACGTCCTTCTCCGGGATCCGGATGGAGAAAGCCTGCTCAAGCCCGTGGACGAACTGGAGGAGGTCCAAGGAGTCGAGCGCCCCCGACGCCCAGAAGGACTCGTCGTCCCTCAAAGTCCGGCCCCGGAGGACCTTCTCCTCGAGCACCCGGCGCACCGCGGCGACCGGAAGATCGGGCTTCAAGGACTCGGCCAGGCCGCGGCGGTCGATCTTGCCCGTGGCCAGGCGCGGCAGAGCTTTCCGGAACACGATCCTGGTCGGGACCATGTAGGGCGGGAGCAGTCCTGAAAGGGCCTCCAGCAAGCCCTTCTCGCAGACGCGGCGGCCGGACAGGGGCTCCACGTGGGCCGCGAGGGTCCTGGCTTCTCCGTCTCCGACGGCCGAGACCGCGCACGCCTTGACCCCGGCCAAACCAGAGAGGGCCGCCTCGACCTCCTTGAGGTCCACGCGGCAGCCGCGCACCTTGACCTGGTCGTCACGGCGGCCCCAGAAACGGTAGGCGCCGTCTTTCTCCAACGACACGATGTCACCGGTCCGGTAGTATCCGTCCTTGCCGAGACCGCCCTTGCCCGTCGCATACCCCCGCATGACCGTGGGTCCCTTGATCCAGAGTTCCCCCTTGCGGCCCGCTCCGCAGCCCCGGCCGTCCTCGTCCACGACCCGGACCGCGGTGCCGGGCAGCGGACGACCGATGGGGATGGCCGCGCCTCCGGCGGGGCTGGGCCGCGGCACTTGATAAGACATGCACACATTGGTTTCGGTCGGTCCGTAGAGATTGTAGAAGACCGCGTTCGGAGCCAAGGTCATCCAGGCCGACAGGGCCCGCGGGGGCATCACCTCTCCGGCGAACAGCAGCAGCCGAAGGTCCGGAAACGCGCAGGGCGAGGACGTCCTCCCTCCGCCCGGCGCCGCAGGACCTGCAGGACGTCCGAAAGCGCCAGGACGGACAGAGCCCAGGGCCGCGACGCTCAAGAGCACGGACGGGACCGTGTAGAAGACCGTGATCTTCTCCCGGATCAGGAAGCGGGCGATCCTCCCAGCGAAGAGGCTGTCCGGATAGGGGATGATCCGGAGGCACGCGCCCGCGCAGCAGGTGTTGAAGATGTCGAAGACCGAGAGATCGAACTGGAACGGAGCGAGGTTCGCCACCCGGTCCCCGGTCTCAAGCAGGAACTCGCGCTCCGCCCACTCCACGAACGCCATGGCATTGCGGTCCGCCATGAGCACGCCCTTGGGGCCTCCGGTCGAGCCCGAAGTGTAGAGCACGTAAGCGGGGTCCGAGCCCTTGGCACGCCGGGACGACAGGCAGGTCCGCGAGCGCCGCGGCGCCCGGTCCAGGAGAATGAGCCGGACCCCAAAGGAGGGCTTCGTCTTGCGCGGGACGAGCCGCGCTTCCGTGACCAGGGCCGCGGCCTTGCAGTCATCGAGCAGGGCCTGGAGCCTCGGCCAGGGATTGCGAGGATCCACCGGCACGTAGACGGCACCCAGCATGAGGCAGCCGTGGACCGCTGCCACGGCCGGGCCGGAGCGCTCGAGGTAGAGGACGACCCGGTCGCCGGGGCGGACCCCGGAGCGAAGGAGCTCGCCGGCCAGTGCCTCGGCCTGGGCGTGAAGCTCAGCGTAGGTGAGGACCCGTCCCTGCCAGGCCACGGCCGGCCGGTCCGGGTGACGCCTCAGCGACTCCGTGAGACAGCCCGCGAGCGTGCCCATGGGGCTGAGGATCAGGCGCTCAAGCCTCCATCCACGGCGAAGACCCCGCCCGTGATATAGGAGGCCTCCTCGGAGGCGAGGAAGGCGACGAGCGACGCGACCTCCTTGGGGGCGCCCGGCCTAGCCATCGGGACCATGGCCAGCAGCTTCTCCCGTTGGGCCGCCGGCAGGCGGGAGAACATCCCGGTCTCAATGGCGCCCGGCGCCACGGCGTTGACGGTCACGCCGAACCGGGCGGTCTCATGCGCCAGGGTCTTGGTGAGGGCCACGACCCCGCCCTTGGCCGCGGCGTAGCTGCACTGCCCCTCCACCCCGCGCAGGGCGGACACGGAGACGATGTTGACGATCCGTCCCCAGCCCTGGCGGAAGAAGCCCTGAAGCACGGCCTTCGAGTGGTGGAACACGCCGTGGAGGTCCGTGTCGATGACCTCTCCCCACTCCTCCGGGCTCATCAGGGCGAACGCCCGGTCTCTGACCACGCCCGCGTTGTTGACGAGGATGTCGAGCCTGCCGAACTCCTTCTCCGCGCGGGCGGCGGCGGCCCGGCCGGAAGCCGGCTTGCGGGCGTCGGCCCGCAACGCCACGACCCGGCCCGGCGCGTCCTTGAGGCTCCGGACGAGGGCCTCCGCGTCGCGCACCCTCGACCGGTAGGTGAAGAGGACCCCCGCCCCCCTCATGGCGAACTCCGAGACGATGGCCGCCCCGAGCCCCCGGCTGCCCCCAGTGACGACCGCGACCCTTCCTTTCATATGTAGAGGATATCACACTGGTGTCAGAGATTGCGCTTGTTGCGTTTCTCAAGAAACGCAACAAGCGCAATCTCTGACACCAGCAGATGACAATCCAATAAGTGAATTTGGTAAACACCCGGCACCATCGTTTGCTATACTGGGCCGACGTACCATCCAGCATCACAATAAATATAAGGCAGGTACCTCCTGTGGCTGCAAAACACGAAACCCGCAACCTCATCATCATCGGCGCCGCCGGACGCGACTTCCACGACTTCAACGTCTTCTGGAAGAACCGGCCGGACTACCGCGTGGTCGCCTTCACGGCCGCCCAGATCCCCGACATCGCGGGCCGCGTCTACCCGGCCCAGCTCGCGGGCCCGAAATACCCCAAGGGCATCCCCATCATGGCGGAGACCGAGCTTCCTGAGCTCATCCGCAAGCACAAGGTGGACGAGTGCGTCATGGCCTACTCCGACCTGGCCCACGAGGCGGTCATGCACAAGGCCGCCATCGTCAACGCCGCGGGCGCGGACTTCCGCATCCTGGGCTGGCGGGCGACCATGCTGGAGTCGAAGAAGCCGGTCATCGCGGTCTGCGCGGTCCGCACGGGCTGCGGCAAGAGCCAGACGACCCGGAAGGTCAGCCAGTACCTCAAGGCCATGGGCCTGAAGGTCGCGGTGGTGCGCCACCCCATGCCCTACGGCGACCTCACGAAGCAGATCTGCCAGCGGTTCGCATGCATGGACGACATGGACCTCCACAAGTGCACCATCGAGGAGCGCGAGGAGTACGAGCCGCATATCAGCGCGGGCAACGTCCTCTTCGCCGGCGTGGACTACGAGCGCATCCTGCGCGCGGCCGAGGCCGAGGCCGACGTCATCCTCTGGGACGGCGGGAACAACGACATGTCGTTCTACCGGCCGGACCTCCTCATCGTGGTGACCGATCCCCTACGCCCCGGGCACGAGCTGTCCTACTACCCCGGAGAGACCAACCTGCGCATGGCGGACATCGTGGTCATCAACAAGATCGACTCCGCCGCCAAGGACAAGGTCGACCTCGTGGAGCGCAACATCAAGGCCGCCAACCCGCGCGCGGTCATCGTCAAGGCCAAGTCCCCGGTGACCGTGGCCGACCGCAAGGCCGTCCGGGGCAAGCGGGTCCTCGCCGTCGAGGACGGGCCGACCCTCACGCACGGCGAGATGACCTTCGGCGCGGCCCACGTGGCCGCCCGGGCCTGCGGGGCCAAGAAGATCGTCGACCCGCGGCCCTACGCCGTGGGCTCCATCAAGAGCACCTTCCAGAAATACACCCACATCACGGACATCCTGCCTGCCATGGGTTATGGAAGCAAGCAGATGTCCGAGCTGGCGCAGACCATCGACGCCACGCCCTGCGACCTCGTCATCGTGGGCACGCCCATCGACCTGACGAGGCTGCTCAGCATCAACAAGCCGAGCGTGCGGGTGACGTACGAGCTCGACGAGCAGGGCACCGCGCTCAAGCGCATGGTGGAGAAGGCCGTCCGGTCCGGCTGCCGGCCGGCGTGCTGCTGCAGCACCTGCTAGGGAACCGGTGGAGACCATGACCATGACCGAGACGAAGACTCTGAGCCTCAGCCAGCCGTTCATCGACCTCGCCGAGAAGTACGGGGCGCACAACTACCACCCGCTCCCCCTAGTCATCTCCAGCGCCAAGGGCGTCTGGGTGAAGAGCCCCGAGGGCCGGCGCTACATAGACATGCTGAGCTCCTACTCGGCCTTGAACCAGGGCCACCGCCACCCCGCCATCATCAAGGCGCTCGTCGACCAGGCGCGGAAGGTCACCCTGACCTCGCGCGCCTTCCACACCGAGGTCATCGGCCCGTTCCTCAAGGAGGTCTGCGAGCTCTCCGGCTTCGACATGGCCCTGGCCATGAACTCGGGCGCCGAGGCGGTCGAGACCGCGGTCAAGATGGCGCGCAAATGGGGTTGCATGAAGAAGGGCCTGCCCCAGGACAAGGCTGAGATCATCTGCTGCACGAACAACTTCCACGGCCGCACGGTGACCCTCATCAGCTTCTCGAGCGACGAGCAGTACCGCAGGGACTTCGGGCCCTACACCCCGGGCTTCAAGCTCGTGCCCTTCGGCGACGCCGAGGCCCTCAAGGCGGCCATCACGCCCAACACCGTGGCCTTCCTCGTCGAGCCCATCCAGTGCGAGGCCGGGATACTCATCCCGCCCCAGGGCTACTTCCGGCAGGTCCGGGAGATATGCGCCAAGGCCGGCGTCCTCCTCATGCTCGACGAGATCCAGACGGGCCTCGGCCGCACCGGCCGCATGTTCGCCTTCGAGCACGAGGACATCCGGCCCGACGCCCTCATCCTGGGCAAGGCCCTCGGCGGCGGGGTCATGCCCATCTCCGCGGTGCTCGCCTCCTCCGAGGTCCTCGGCGTGTTCAAGCCCGGCGACCACGGCAGCACCTTCGGCGCCAACCCGCTGGCCTGCGCCGTGGCCCGCGCCTCCATGAAGGTCCTTAAGGACGAGAAGCTCGATGAGCGCGCCCGCAGGCTGGGCGAGGCCTTCCTCGCGAGGCTCCGCACCATCAAGAGCCGGCACGTCAAGGAGTTCCGCGGCCGGGGCCTCATCATCGGCATCGAACTGCACCCCTCCGCGGGCGGCGCCCGCCGCTTCTGCGAGAAGCTCATGGAACTCGGCATGCTCTGCAAGGAGACCCACGAGCACGTCATCCGACTGGCGCCGCCGCTGGTCATCACGGAAAAAGAGCTCGACTGGGCCTTCAAGAGAGTGAAGAAAGTGCTGGAGAAGACGGCTTAAGAAACGGCGAGCGGGCGAAAAGCCCGCTTTCCGCCCGCTGAAAGATGGAACACGACCTGCTCGTCGTAGCCCTCGGCGGCAACGCCCTGCTCACCCCCTCCGAGAAGGGGACCAACGCGGAGCAGACGCGCAATGCCGAGGAGACCTGCGAGAAGCTGGCCTGCCTCCTCAAGCCGGAATACCACCTGGTCATCACCCACGGCAACGGCCCTCAGGTCGGGAACATCGTGCTCCAGCAGGAACTCGCGGCCGCCGAGGTCCCGCCGCTCGCGCTCGACACCTGCGTGGCCGAGTCCGAGGGCAGCATGGGGCACTTCCTCCAGCTCGGCATGCTCAACGCGCTCCGTCGCCGGCGCATCCGCCGCTACGTGGTGACCAGCATCACGCAGGTGGTGGTGGATTCCACGGACCCCGCATTCAAAAACCCTACTAAACCCGTAGGAAGGTTTTACACGGAAGAAGAGGCCAAACGGCTCATCGCCCAGCGAAGCTGGGCCATGATGGAGGACGCCAAACGCGGCTGGCGCCGCGTCGTGCCCTCCCCCAAGCCCGTCAAGGTCATCCAGCGTCACATGATCAAGACGCAGGTCCTCTTCGGCGACATCGTCATCGCCCTGGGCGGCGGCGGCGTTCCCGTGGTGGAGCTTCCGGACAGGACCTACAAGGGCGTCGAGGCCGTCATCGACAAGGACCTCGCCTCGGCCAGCTTGGCCAGCGCCATCCGGGCGGACCTCCTGATCATCCTCACCGCGGTCCCCAACGTGTTCATCCATTTCAAGACGCCCCAGCAGTCCGCGCTCTCCCGGGTCACGGTCCGGGAGCTCAAGAAGCATCTCGACGACGGGCACTTCGCGGTCGGCAGCATGAAGCCCAAAGTCGAAGCGGCCCTCCTCCATATGGCCAACGAGGGGAGGAAGGTCATCATCACTGACATCGACAGCCTGCCCGCCGCCCTCGAAGGGAAGGCCGGCACGCATATCATCCATACACATGAAAAAGACTAGCAAGAAGACCCGCAAAGATCTCGTCACGCTCTCCGACTGCTCCACAGCGGAGATCCAGTCCTGGTTCGACCTCGCGCTCAAGCTCAAAAAGGAGCGCAAGGCCGGAAAGGTCCACCGTCACCTGGCCGGCAAGAACCTCGCCATGATCTTCCAGAAGCCCTCCACGCGCACGCGCGTCTCCTTCGAGATGGGCATGCGCCAGCTCGGGGGGCACGGCATGTACCTCTCCGGCAACGACATGCAGCTCGGCCGCGGTGAGACCATCGCCGACACCGCGCGCGTGCTCTCGCGCTACGTGGACGGCATCATGGCCCGGGTGTTCGCGCACTCCGATATCGAGACCCTGGCCAAGTACGCGACCGTGCCTGTCATCAACGGGCTCTCGGACTTCTCCCACCCCTGCCAGGGCCTGGCCGACTACCTGACGGTCCTCGAGCACAAAAAGAAGCTCAAGGGTCTGACCCTGGCCTATGTCGGAGACGGCAACAACGTGGCCCACAGCCTCATCTTCGGCGGGGCCAAGCTCGGGGTCAACGTGGTCTGCGTGGTCCCCAAGGGCTACGAGCCGGACGCCAAGGTCATGGCCATGGCCGCTGACGACTGCCGCAAGTCGAACGCAAAGGTCACGGTCACCAACGAGCTCGCAGGCGTCAAGGGCGCGGACGTCATCTACACCGACGTCTGGGCCAGCATGGGCCAGGAGAAGGAGCACGAGGAGCGCGTGCGCCTGTTCAAGCCCTACCAGGTCAACTCCGCGCTCATGGCCATGACCGGCAAGGCCGACACCCTGTTCATGCACTGCCTGCCCGCCCACCGCGGGGAGGAGGTGACCGACTCGGTCGTCGACAGCGCGAACTCGGTCGTCTTCGACCAGGCCGAGAACCGCCTGCACGCCCAGAAGGCTGTCCTCGTCTCGCTCATGGCCGACTAGGATGTCCATCAAGATCGACGGGGCCTCGCTGAAGATCGAGGACGTCGTCGCGGTCGCCCGCGGCGGCGCGAAAGTCGAGTTCACGCCCGAGGCGCTCGGCCGCATCAAGAAGTGCCGCGGGATGCTCGAGAAGAAGATCAAGGCCCGGGAGATCATGTACGGGGTCAACACCGGCATCGGCGAGTTCTCCGAGGTCGTGCTGACCGACGAGCAAGTGGGCAAGTTCCAGAAGTACCTCATCTACAACCACGCGGCCGGCATCGGGAAACCCGCCCCGGTCGAGCACGTGCGCGCCGCCATGCTCAGCCGCATCAACGTGCACGCCAAGGGCCGCTCCGGCTGCAGACCGGAGATCCCGCTCACCTACGCGGCCATGCTCGACAGAGGCGTGACCCCGGTCGTGTGCGAGAAGGGCTCGGTCGGCGCGTGCGGCGACCTCGCTCCCATGAGCCAGGTGGCGCTCTCCCTCATGGGCGAAGGGGAATGCTTCTACAAAGGCAGGCGGATGCCCACCAAGGCCGGTCTGGCCAAGGCCGGCATCAAGGCGCCCGGCCTCAAGGCGCGCGACGGCCTGGCCGCCATCAACGGCTCCAACCTCATCACCGGGATCGGGTGTCTGCTCATCTTCGACGCGGAGCGCTGGTGTGCCCAGGCCGAGATCGCGGCTGCCATGAGCCTCGAGGCCCTGCTGGCCAACATGAAGCCCTACGACCGCAGGCTCCACGAACTGCGCGGCTTCAAGGGCGCGGTGACCTCGGCCGACAACCTGCGCGCCGTCATGGCGGGCTCGGACCTCGCCACGGGCAAGCTCAAGGTGAAGGTCCAGGACGCCTACTCCATGCGCTCCACGCCCCAGGTGGTGGGCGCGTTCCGCGACTGCCTGGCCTACGCCCGCAAGCAGCTCGAGACCGAGTTGAACGGCGTCGCGGACAACCCCATCTTCCTGCACGAGAGCGACACCGTGCTCACCGGCGCCAACTTCCAAGGCACGCCCATCAGCATGCCCATCGACATGGTGGCCGCGGGCCTGACCATGGTGAGCGTCCTCTCCGAAAGGCGCCTGAACCGGCTCCTCAACCCCGCCCTCAGCGTGGGCCTGCCCGCCTTCCTCACCAAGGGGGCCGGCATGTTCTCCGGCCACATGCTCAGTCAATACACCGCCGACACCCTTATCGTCGAGCAGCGCATCCTCAGCGCGCCCTCCTGCGTCCAGTCCATCCCGGCCGCGGCCGACCAGGAGGACTTCGTCAGCATGGGCATGAACGGCGCCTTGAAAGCCAAGCAGATCCTCGAGAACGGCCGCGGGGTGCTCGCCATCGAGCTCATCGCAGCGGCCCAAGGCCTGGACTTCCGGACCTTCGGCTTCGGCAAGGGCACGATGGCCGCCCACAAAGCGGTCCGACAGGTCGTGGCGCACCTCGACGTGGACCGGCCCCTCTTCAAGGACCACAACGCCATGGCCGAGGCCGTGGCCGAGTGCAAGGTTCTTTCAGCGGTCGAGGCAGCGATCGGACCGCTCAAGACCTCCTGGTAGAGGAAAAGGATATGCTCCGACGAAGCCTTCAGGCCGGGCTGGCCGCCATGCTCCTCGCCGCTGTTCTGGCAGCCGCCCTCACCCGCTCCTCAGCCGCGACGCCCCCCGAACAAGAGACACCCCTGGCTCCGCATATCTCCATCAAGATCAGCCAGATCCACGGGCTCTACACCTTCGCTGCAGCCTCGATGTTCTTCGACGTTGAGGCCGTCAAAGGGAACCCGGATGATCCATCCCCCCTCCCTGACCCCTTCTTGAAGAAAGCCTTCACCGAAACGCCCCGCACGGACGCAGTGGGCGCCCGCCCAGCGCTCAGGCAGCTCCGCGAAGTCCTCTCCAAAAAGGAGATCGCCGAGGACCTCTGGGTCGCCTCAGCCGAGGCCGCGGACGCGGAGGACTTCTACGCGCGCGCCGCGAAGATCCTGCCGGACCCCAAGGTCCGGTCCGTCCTGGAGCAGTCCCTCGCCGCCCTCGGCCCCTTCTACAACAAGCGTTATTGGGACCCGTGCCGCGGCTTCCTTGTCGAGAAGCGCGACATCCTCATCGCCTTGGCAGAGAAGCGCGGGTATTCCTCCTTATTCTCCAAGGCCGAGGCATTCTACGGCGCGGAATACGACGGCACCATGCTCGTGGTGCTCACCCCCGTCCCCTCCAAAGAAGAGGGAATGCGCCCTCTGGTCCTGCGCGACATCGCTTCCCTGGCCGTGCCCATGGTCCCTGGCGAGACCGAGAACATCAACAACCTCGGCGTCATCTTCCACGAGTACTGCCACATCCTCTTTCATCGCATGGATCCGGAGGCCCTGCGTTTGCTGATCGCTGCCGTTGGCCGCGAAAAGAAGAAAGGCTGGGTGGCCACCGGCGGCCTCATCGAGGAGGCCCTTGCCACTACGGTGGGCAATGCCTGGACCTATTTCAAAATGGACGGCAGCGAGAAGGAACGCCCGCTCTACAAGGACAAGGCCATCAACGCCTTGGCGGAGAAACTCTACCCCGCGGTCAAGTCCTACCTAGAGGAAGGCAGGACGATGGACGCCGAGTTCCGCGCCCTCGTCCGCAAAGCCGTCTCCCAGCCTTAGCGGACCGATCCGCCGCGTTCTGCTAACATATCCTCATGCCCTCGCGGCCCAGGCTGACGCCCCGACTCCAGACGGTCTTCAAGGCCTGCATGGCCCTGCTGGGCCTGCTGTCCGTGGTCATCATCCTCCTGGTGGCGGGCGAGATCTACTCGGTGCGGTCCCTGCGGGCCTACAGCGGCCGCTTCTTCGAGCTCCAGGGGGACCGCTACGTCGCGGTCCATCCAGCCATGATCCCCGGAAGCTTCGGCCGGACCAAACGTCCGGGCGAGTTCCGGGTCTTCGCCCTGGGCGGGTCCGCGATGATGGGCACGCCCTACGTCCACCAGATGTACGACCGGATCTCGACGCTCTTCAACCTCCTGGCAGCGCCCAACGAGGGAGGCATCCCGACCTGGCTGGCCGCCTTCCTGAAGGCAGCCATGAAGACCCGGGGCCGCGAGGTCTCCGTGGTCAACGCTGCCATGGGAGGACTCGACCTCGCATATGTTTTGGCCGCGGCCAAGGAGATCGTGGAGGTCGGCGAGCCGGACGCCCTGGTGGTCATGTCCGGGAACAACGAGCGCGCCGGACCCCTGTTCTCAGGCTACGACCTCAAGGACCGCCGGACCTTCCCCCAGGCCATGAAGGACCTCACCGCGGCCTATTCCAAGAACATGGCCGAATTGGCCAAGCTCGCCAAAGAGAGAAACGTGGACCTCTATGTCCTGACCGTGCCCGTCAACATCAGGGACTGGAAGCCGGCGGACATCGTCGACTTCGACGAGGCCAAGGCCTCGGAGCTCTCGAACGCCGGCCGCTGCAGGGACATCCTCCGCCTGCCGGCGGCCTCGGGCATGGAGAACAGCCTCCAGGCTTATCTCGCCGCGAAGTGCTGGGACGCCGGAGACCGCCCTGACATCGCCCGGCCGCTCTATCTCAAGGCGCGGGACCTCGACAAGTCCTTCAAGCGAGCGCGTTCAGGCTGGAACGCCGTTGTCCGCGGCTTGAAGGGGCCGCGCGTCCATGTCCTCGACATGGAGCGGATCGTCGAGGAGTACGCCGCGGACGGCCTGCCAGGCAGCGACCTTTTCCTGGACGAGTGCCACTTCCGGCTCGAGGGCAACCGCATGGCCGGATTCGAGATCGGCCGGGCCATAGCCCTTGATCAGGGCATCCCCCCCACCCTCTTCGACGGTCTTCGCGATTTGGACATCCGCATCTGGACCCCGCGCCAGCTGACAGCCCTCTACATCCTCAAGATCGTCAAATGGCAGAGGCTCAAGTGGTTCAGCCTGGCCCGCAGGGTCCGCGGGGACGAGAACATCAAGACCCTCATCCGGAACTACGAGCAGGCCTATGAGGACCACCAGGCCGTGGACTGGGTGATGAAGCTCCAGCTCAAGTCCGCCTACCGCCATCTGGCGGGCCGGGACCGCGTCGACAAGCGGCCTAGGGACGCTTCGGCCGCACCCCGTAGAGGCGGTAGCTCTTCTCCCTGAGGCTGAAGACCGCGCGCTCGTCGAGCCTGAACCGCTCCGACATCCGGGAGAAGGCGGTCGCAAATTCTGGCCGGCCGTACTCGCGAGCCTTCTCGTCCGTGATGTCTTTGAGCAGGAGCACGCACCCCGAAACCCCGAAGACGAGCCGGCGCACCTCCTCCGAGGCGAGGAAATCCTCCGTGGCCGCGGTCCGAGCCGAGCCCACGCAATCCACGATGACCGGAGCGTTGGCCAAGACGACGCAGTCCGCGGGCACGCCTTGCCGCAGTTCGGACACCATCCTCGCCTCGAGCTCTTCAGGAGCCGCCCGGAGCGGCGCGCCGGCGGCGCGGACGCCGAAGCCGGCTAGCACCGCCAGGATGAGCGCGGCCGCGGCCCAGCCACCCCAGGGCTTGGCCGCCGCGGGCAGGAGGCAGCCGCGGGCCGCCAGGACGCAGAGGGCGGGGTAGAAGAAGGAGAAGAGCTTGGTCTTGGGAAACAGAGCCTCAGTCCCGCCGTAGAAGCGGAGCCAGGAGCTGAAGTAGAAGAGATACAGCGTCCCGATCCAGGCGAACAGGATCACGGCGGACCAGCGGCGCTTGACGGCCATATCCCAAGCGCCTGCCGCGGCCGCGAGCGTGAACAGGACCGGATGCAATGTCCCGTCCAGGAACGCCGGTGCCCATCGAGCCGTGTTGGACAGGAGGCTGTTGAGGCTGAAGTTCGCGCCAGCCGCCCCTCCCCCGGAGTCCACGGCCAGCCATTGGGCAGAGGACTGAAACCCGGCGTAGACCAGGATGTTCGGCAGGCAGACCGCTGCCGCGGCCAGCCAGGCGAGAAGGAAGCCCGCGTCAGGACGCGGCCGGGGACGGACGAGCAACGGGATGCCGGCGCCGAACAGGGCCATCAGAAAAAGGTTCTCCGGCCTGACCTGGACGCTCATGGCCCATGACGCGAGGGCCAGGCGCAGGAGGCCGGGAGCGCCGCTCCTGTAGTAGGCGAGGGACGCCCAGACCGACGCTGTCACGAAGAAGAGGGACGCGGCCGCGGTCTCGGCCGTGGCCGACCACACAAGGTGGTGCGGCACAAACGCCATGAAGAGAGCAGCGACCGCGGCGGCGCGGCGATCCTCGGTCAGCAGCCAGCCAGCGAGGAAGAGGTTCACCGGAACCAGACAGCCCAGCAATGTCGAGAGGCGGATGGCGCTGAAGTTGTCGATCCCCCCGGCCAGGTAGGACAGGGAGATCAGGAATGGCCAGCCTATGGACTTCGCGTAGCCAGGGGCATGCCCCAGGCCCAGGAGGTTCTTGCCTGCCTGCATGTACCAGAACTCATCGATGAAGACCAGGTGCTTGGGCCCCACGAAGAGGACGTGGACCGCGGCCTGGGCCAGCACGAGCCCGGCCAGGAAGAGCCACGGCCAACGGCCCAGACCCGTGAACGCCGAGCGCAGGCTCGACCGGCCCAGGAACAGGAGGATGAGCCAAGCAGCCAGGTTCGCGGCCGCGAGGGTCAGAAGCATGGGCCCATGGATGGGTCGAAGACGGGAGGCGCCTATAGCCTCGGGATATGGATCCGATGCCTGCGGGCCGCGGCCTTGGCCTCCGGGTAGCCCGCGTCCGCGTGCCGGACCACGCCGATGCCCGGGTCATTGGTGAGAACCCGCTCGATACGGCGGTCCATCTCCCTCGTGCCGTCGGCGACCGTGACCTGGCCCGCGTGCAGGGAGTAGCCCATGCCCACCCCGCCTCCGTGGTGGAAGCTCACCCACGAGGCGCCCGAGGCAGTGTTCAAGAGGGCGTTGAGGATCGGCCAGTCCGCGACAGCGTCGGTCCCGTCCTTCATGGCCTCGGTCTCCCGGTTGGGGCTGGCCACGGAGCCGCAGTCGAGGTGGTCCCTGCCGATGACGATGGGCGCGGAGATCTTCTTCCGCCGCACGAGGTCGTTGATCCTCAGGCCCATCTCAGCGCGCTCGCCCATGCCCAGCCAGCAGATGCGCGCGGGCAGGCCCTGAAAGGCCACGCGCTCCCGGGCCAGCTTGATCCAGCGGACCAGGCCCTCGTTTTCGGGGAAGAGCTCGAGCGCGGCCTTGTCCGTGACCGCGATGTCCTTGGGGTCGCCGGAGAGCGCGGCCCAGCGGAAGGGCCCCTTGCCCTCGCAGAAGAGGGGCCGGATGTAGGCGGGCACGAAGCCGGGGAAGTCGAAGGCGTTCTTGACGCCGCCCTCCACGGCCATGGGCCTGATGTTGTTGCCGTAGTCGAAGACCGCCGCGCCTTGGGCCTTCAAGGCCAGCATGCCGCGCACGTGCTCGGCGATGGAGGCGATGGCGCGCCTGCGGTACTCCTTAGGGTCCTTGGCGCGCAGGCGGGCAGCCGCCGCGACGTCGAGGCCCTTGGGGATGTAGCCGTGCACCGGGTCATGCGCCGAGGTCTGGTCCGTGAGCACATCCACCGGAACTCGCCTGCGGGCGAGTTCCGGGATGACCTCGGCGGCGTTCCCCAGAAGGGCCACGGAAAGAGGCCTCTTCTCCTTCTTTGCCTTCAAAACCATCTCCAAGGCCTCGTCGAGGTCCTCGCTCGCGCAGTCCACGTACCTCGTCTTCAGCCTCATCCTGATGCGGGAAGGGTCGGCCTCGATGCCGAGGAAGGCCGCTCCGTTCATGGTCGCGGCCAGGGGCTGGGCGCCGCCCATGCCGCCGAGGCCCGCGGTCACCACGAGCCGGCCGGAAAGAGAGCCGTCAAAGTGCTTGAGGCCTGCCGCGGCGAAGGTCTCGTAGGTCCCCTGGAGGATGCCCTGCGTGCCGATGTAGATCCAGGAGCCGGCCGTCATCTGGCCGTACATCATGAGGCCCTTCCTTTCGAGCTCGTCGAAGTGCTCCCAGTTCGCCCACCGGCCGACGAGGTTCGAGTTCGCGATGAGCACGCGGGGCGCGGCCTCATGCGTGCGGAAGACGGCCACGGGCTTGCCGGACTGGACCAGCAGGGTCTCGTCGTTCTCGAGGCCCCTCAGGGAGCGGACGATGGCGCGGAAGCAGTCCCAGTTCCGCGCGGCCCTGCCCCGGCCCCCGTAGACCACGAGATCCTCGGGGCGCTCCGCGACCTCCGGGTCGAGGTTGTTCATCAGCATGCGGAGAGCCGCCTCCTGGTGCCAACCCTTGCAGGATATCCTCGAGCCGCGCGGGGCGCGGATGCGGGTCGTCATGACAGCACCTCCATGAAATAGCCGTCGAGGATGAGCTCGCGCGCGGCCTCGAGCCTGGGGCCGAGCACCGCGTCGCCCTCCACGGACGGGATCCTCCGCCGCAGGAGCTCCAGGGCCCGGGCCACGCCGCGGCCTGGCTTCAAGGGCCTGCGGCTCTCCACGCCTTGGGCGGCGCAGAGGAACTCGATCCCGGCGACCTGGGCCGCGTTCCACACGATCTTCTTGAGCTTCAAGGCCGCGTTCATGCCCATGCTCACGAAATCCTCCCGGAACGCGGAGGTCGGGACCGAATCGCAGGACGCGGGGTGCGCCAGGGCCTTGTTCTCCGAGACCAGGGCGGCCGCAGTGTACTGCGCGATCATCCAGCCCGACTCGACGCCTGGGTCGCGGGCGAGGAAGGGCTTGAGGCCCGGCGCCTGGCCCGCGAGGAGCTGGAAGACGCGCCGCTCCGAGATGTTGGCCAGCGCCGCGGTCGCGGCGGCGGCGGCGTCGAAGGCGAAGCTCAGGGCCTGGCCGTGGAAGTTGCCGCCGGAGACGATCCTGTTCTCGGCCACCACGGGGTTGTCGGTGACCGAGGCCATCTCCATGGTCAGGGTCATCACCGAGTTGGCGAGCACGTCGGCCGCCGCCCCGTGCACCTGGGGCATGCAGCGCAGGCTGTACGGGTCCTGGGTCCTGGGGTCGTCGTAGCGATGGGACTCCCGGATCGAGCTCCCTGCCAGGAGCTTCCTGAGCTGTTCGGCCGCCCGACCCTGCCCGAAATGAGGCTTGAGGCTGTGGAGCGCGGGGTCCAAGGGACCGGGCGTGCCCGCCAGGGCCTCCAGGCTCATGGCCCCCGCGATCTGGACAGCGCTGAAAACGTGGAACGCGCGATAGAGGGCGAAGCCTCCCACGGACTGCATGGCCTGGGTCCCGTTGAGCAGGGAGAGCCCCTCTTTGGCCTCGAGCCGGAGGGGCTTCAAGCCGAGGCGATTAAGAACCGCGGAGGACGCCTGCCGCCTCCCCTTGAGCGTCAGCTCGCCCTCGCCGATGAGGGCCAGGGCCATGGCTGCCATGGGAGCGAGGTCCCCGCTCGCGCCGACCGAGCCCCGGCTCGGGACCACGGGCGAGGCGCCCGCGTTGAGAAGGTCCGCCATCAGGGCCGGGACCTGGGGCCGGCACCCTGAGTAGCCCCGGCTGAGCTCGTTGGCCCTTAGGAACATGAGCCCGCGCGCCTCGTCTGAGGGCATGATCTCGCCCACCCCGGCCGCGTGGCTCAGGACCAGGTTCCGCTGGAGGAGCCAGAGCTTGTCCTTCGGGATCGCGACGCAGGAGAGCTCGCCGAACCCCGTGTTCACCCCGTAGACGGGCTCGCGCCCGGCCGCGGCGCTCTCGACGACGCGGCGCGACGAGCGGAGCCGGGCCTTCGCCTGGCTGGACAGGACCACGCGGCGGCCCAGGACGGCGACCTCCACGAGGTCGCCGGTCGAGACGAGATTACCGAGGACGAAAGGTTTCATGAAAGCCTCCTGACCGTCAGCCCGCCAGCAGCACCCGGCCCGCGATGCCGCACATCAGAGCCACGCACGCGCCCACGACCAGGCTGAACTGACTGGCGTCGAAGACCCGCCGCGCCCGAGCCTGGTACATGAGCCAAAGCCACCCCGCGGCCAGCAGGAGCCACCCTCGGCCGGGCAGCATGCACAGCAGGCACAGGATCAGCCGCTCGCTCATGGTGAAGAACTTCTCCCAGGGCGAGGGGAAGCCCACCGCGAAGAGGTCCCGCTCCAGGAAGTAGATCAGGATGGTCCCGGCGTGCGTGGCGAGCACCAACAGGATGCCGAGCACCGGCCAGACCTCCGGGATAAGAACGGCCTCCCCGCCGCCGGCCAGCGCGATCGGCGTCAGCAAAAAGACCGTGGCCACGTGCACGATCTGGTCCCACAGGAAGCACCAGGTGTTGTCGAGCGACCGGTACCGCCGGATGGCCAGGACCCGCAGCAGGTCCTCGGCCAGGTGGAGCAGGAAGATGAAGAACACGCACTGCCAGCCCGTGAAGCCCACCCACTCGTTCTCCAGCCAGACGTCGCCCAGGTACGGGAACACCAGGACAGCGTAGACCAGGGGATGGATGACGCAGTGGACCAGCATCCCAAGCAGGTTCGAGCGCTTCCAGATGTTGATGTAGTCGGTCTGGAAGGTGAAGTCGGCCAGGAAATGGCCGAACAGCAGGCGCCAGAGCAGCACCATCAGCCGTTTATTTGGAGGTCAGGTTGAACACCCCGTCCCACTCCTCCGGCGGGGGGATCACGCTGTAGTCCGTGGAGACCGTGAGGTAGAGCTTGGCCGGCCCGTCCTCGGGGAAGATCTTCACGAAGCCCTCAAAGGCCTCCTTGGCCTCGGCGAACTCCTTCTTGTTGAAGGCAGCCACCCCCTTCTCGTAGAGGGGCAGGGCCTTCTTCCAATCCTCGGAGAGCCCGCCCTTGCGGGCCAGGAGCTCGAAGACCTTGATGGGCTGGGATTTCCCGACCACCCGGACCCGGCCCAGTTCCCGCGCCTCGACCTGGTCCTTGGCGCCCGCATAGGTGTCCTCGGAGGCCATGATCTTGGAGCCGAAGAACTTGTTGGAGCCCTCGAGGCGCGAGGCCAGGTTGACCTCGTCGCCGAGCACGGTGTACTGGAGCTTCTTCTCGCTGCCGGTCAGGCCCACGGTCGCGTTCCCGGAGTTGAGGCCGATGCGCACCGCCGGCGTCTCCGGCAAGCCAGGCTCGAGGTTCTTGTTGAGCTCCTTCATCATCTCCTGGCACTCGATGGCGGCCAGACAGGCCTGGGTGCGATGGTCCTTGCACTCCAGGGGCGCGTTCCAGAACGCCATGATGCAGTCGCCGATGTACTTGTCCACCAAGCCCTGGCGGTCCTGCACGATCTTCGACAGGGCCGAGAGGTAGCGGTTCAGGAAGAGGATGAGCCCCTCCGGGGGCATCTTCTCCGAGATCGTGGTGAAGTGCGCGATGTCGAGGAAGAAGATGGTCAGGTCCTTCTTCTCTCCGCCGAGCTTGACCTTGGAGGGGTCCCTGGCCAGGTCCTCCACGACCTCGGGGGCCACAAACTGGCCGAAGAGGTTCTTGATGAACTTCTTCTCCGCGCCCTCCGTCACGATCCGGTAGGCGGTCTGGACGATGAACGAGGACAGCAGAGCCACCGCGGGCGCGATGAAATCCACGCGGACGCCCTTGCCGAATTGGAACCACGACCAGGCGAACCAGCCCGCGAGGATGGCCGCGACCCCGGCGTTGGAGAAGGAGGGCGGCAGGCGCAGGAGCAGGAGGGGCAGCCAGATCATGACGATCAGCACCAGGAGCATGGACTGCCGGGTCGGCAGCTCGAGGAAGTCCTCGTGGATCAGGTTGTCGATGTTGTTGGCGTGGTACTCCGCGCCCGGAGCCGTGGGGTCGAAGGGCGAGGGATAGTGGTCGAAGTAGCCCAGCGTGG
Source organism: Elusimicrobiota bacterium (assembly GCA_041662295.1). Taxonomy (GTDB): domain Bacteria; phylum Elusimicrobiota; class Elusimicrobia; order UBA1565; family UBA9628; genus JACQWX01. The sequence goes on from JBAZSR010000012.1 coordinate 31,730, forward strand.
TCGAGCCGATGATCATCAGGGAGCCCTTGAGGGCCTTGCGCTGATCTTCCGTGAGCTCGCCGTTGAGAAGGTCCATCACCGAGATCATGCGGTAGGGGGAGTGGACCTTCGGGAGGTTCTGGACCTCGTCGGCCTGGGCGATGTCCCGCTTCTCGTGCTGGAGCCAGGTCTTGGGCTTGCGGAAATTGATCTGCATGACGCGCGGCGGCGGACCGGAATAGATGTCGCGGAGGTCCTGGAGAGGACGGTCCGTGAGGGCCGCGACGCAGACGACGTCCATGGAGGGGGCGGGCTGACCCGCCGCCCGCGGGTCGTCGATGCGGACGTCGAACATGACCGACCGCCTCACGTGCCCGTCGGCGTCGATCACGAAGTCGATGTTCGGGTAGCCCAGCAGGTAGGCCGCCTTGTCGAGGCCGCTGACCGGCATGTTCACGCTGACCACATCGCCGTGGGTGGTCTTCTCGGTCTTGCTCTGGAAGAGGTGGATGACGCGGCCGAACCTCTTGGTCGCCTCAACGAGCTTCTTGTCCTCCCTGGGCTTGGGCTCGAAGAACATGACGTCGAAGGCCACGGCCTTGACCCCGTATCCCTTGAGCTTGCCGAGGAGCTCGGCGTACTTGTCGCGCGGCAGGGGGAAGCCCAACGTGCGCCCCGTGTCCTCGTCCACGGCCGCCAGGACGATGCGTGGGTCGCCCTCCTTGAGCGAGGGGTAGCGCAGGACGAACATCTTGTCCATCCACACGTCCTCGATGTGGGAGAAGACCCCGTCGAGCTGGATCATGAGGGACATCGGCCACCACAGCACGATGAAGACCAGGGTGAAGACGATCGTGAAGATCAGGGGAAACCGGCTCTTCGTCGCTTTCTTGTCGCTCATGGCTTGGTCGGCGCTCCCTTCTTGCCGGAAGGCTTCTCCGGCGATCGTGCCGCGGGCTTGGCCGCGGGCTTAGCCGCAGGGGCCGCGGCAGCGGGCTTCTTGGCCGGGGACGCAGACTTTGCGGCCGCTGCTCCGGGCTTCTTCGCCGCGGCAGCGGGCTTCTTCGCCGCAGCCTCAGGCTTCTTCGCCGCGGCCTCAGGCTTCTTCTCAGGCTCGACAACGGGCGCAGGAGGGGGCTCCGGCACGCCAAGCCGCGCCCTCAGCATGGTCCGAGCCTGCTCCATGGCCGCGCGGACGCCGGCATCTTTTTCCGCATCGATCGCGGCGCTGAGCTTGGCCAAGCCCAGGTCCTTGTCGCCGATCATGGTCAGGGTGTTCGCCGAGAGCTGTCGGGTCTCGGAAGAGGGATCCTTGAGCATCTCGCACGCGAGGGACTGACCGGACTGGTCACCGAGCCGGCCCAGGGCCATGGCTGCCTGGAGCCGGACCGAAGGGACCCCGTCAGCAAGGGCGGCCTTGAGCGCTGGGACCGCGGATGGGTCCGACAGCATGCCCAGACTGCGGACGATCTCCTCCTTGACCTCCGTGGATTTCTCTCCCGGCAGGACGGACTGGAGGGCCTCGACGCTCTCCTTGCCCATGATCTGCCCGAGGGCTCCGGCCGCGGTCCTGCGCATGTTGCCGTCGGGATCGTCCAGAAGGACCGCGATGGGCCGGACCGCCTTGCCCGCGCGCAGAGCGCCCAGGGAGCGGACCGCGGCGTAGCGGACCCCGGCCTCCTTGTCCTTGAGGGCGGACGCCAGGGCATCGACGACGGAGGCATCGCCGAGGAAGGCCAGCATCGTGGCCGCGGACTGGCGGACCTGGGCCTCCTTCTCTTTCTTCGGATCGAGCAGGGCCGCGATCGCGGGCGCGGTCCCGGCCAAGCGCATCCTGCCGACCGCGTTCACCGCGGTCGAGCGGACGAAGGGGTGCGGGTCGTTGAAAAGGGTGGTCAGGACAGGCCCGGCCTCGGGACGACGCAGGTCGCCGAGAGCCTGCGCCGCCCTCAAACGGACCATGGGATCGGTGTCCTTGGTCTGTTCCATCGCCTGCTGGAAGGGGTCGAGGACCGCGGGCTGCGTCGCAGCTGGTTGTCCCTGCCCATGCACGAACATCGCGAAGAAGATAATGTAAATATGGGTCAGCACACCGGGATTTTACCACATAACGGGTGTCACACCTCAACTTATGGAACTAATTATCCAGGAGCTTCCCACGACAGATTCTACTGACAATTACGTCGTGATTCAGCAAGGAACCTCTGCGATTCAGACTTCAACCGCCAAAAATAAGTTCCATAAGTTGAGGTGTGACACCCTTATAGTTGGTAGACCACGATGGGGCCCTGCCGGAAGACCCGGGGACAGCGGCCGAGAAGGCTCCGGATGAGGGCCATGACCCGCGGGTCATAGGACCGGAGAGCGCCCTGGTCGGATGCGAGGACCTCGTTGACGAGCACATGGGTGATCCCCATCTCCCGGAGCCTGGCGGCCAGGGCGGCCGGGCCAGGCATGAGGGCATAGTCGACGAGGCCTTGATTGAGGGGATCGCCCCACTGGTAGTCCCCCTCGAAATAGTAGCCGCGGGCCTCGCGCACGAAGAGGACTCGGGCCCGCAGGGGCAGGACCGACGACAGGGCGCGGAACGGCCGATAGTGGTCCAGGGTCCTCTCCAGATACACCTCGCGGGACGCCCGCCCCGGCTCGAGCCTCGAGACCGCGCCGAAGACCGCGAACAACTGGTTGTTCTGCGTGGCGGCCAGCGCTGGGGCCAGGCCGAACAGGAGCATGCCGTACGCCGCGGCCTTCAAGGGGAAGCGGCCCTCCGTCAGCCGGGACGCGGCCCAGGCCGCGGTCAAGGCGAATGCCGGGAAGAACGGCAGGAGGTAGCGCCACGCGTCCTCGTAGCGGATGACGAGCGGGAGATAAAGGACGAGAGGCAGGAGCAAGGACTTGAGGAACGCCGGCGTCTTCTCCTGCCGGACAGCCAAGAGCCACAGGACGAGGCAAGGGACGAGAAGGGCCTGCGGGCCCCACCGCAGGAGGCGCCCCGCTTCGAGCGGCCACGGCCACTGGCTCGAATGGACATAGGCGGCCTCGAGGACCTCGGCGCCCCATCGGCCGCCAAGGACGCCGGAGAACATGGGCCAGAATGGGTTGCCGGTCCCGACTGCGGTCTTGACGTACCAAGGCAGGACCACGGCCAGACCAAGACCGGCGTAAAGGCCCGCAGAAGCCAGACCGGACCTGGGCCTGCCGCCTTTTGCCCCCTGGTCCGGCAAAGGGCTCAGCCAGATCAGCAAGGCATTGGCCGCGAGCAGGGAGACCGCGATGAGCTTGGTCGAAGCAGCCAGCCCTGCCAGGAGCCCCGCGGCGATCAGCCAACGGGGGCCCCTGCCCGAACGCCACCGCCAGAGCGCCCAGCACCCCAGGAAATGGAAGAGCGCGAAGGCTCCATCGCTGTGCGCCGTGCCCGCGATCCTCAGGAACACGGGCTGGCTGGCGACGAGGCAGGCCGCGGCCAGGCCGCTGGGCCGGCCGAACTCCTCGGTTCCCGCCCGATACACGGCAGCGGCCAGCGTCCAGCACGCCGCGAGGTGGATGAGGGCTGGGACCGCGTCGTCCCCGAGCCCCAGAGGAAGAGCATAGAGCGCCTCCATGAGATGGGGCCAATGGCTGTACAGGAACCAGGGGATCTCCGTGATCCTCCCCAGCCCCAGATAGAGCTTGGGCAGGGAGAGATGGTAGAGGATGACATCCCATTCGGTTGCCGGAGCCAGAGCCAGGATCAGTGTGTGCCAGGCGGAGCAGGCCAGGATCCCGAGCATCAGCCATTCCAAGAGATTCCTTGGAGCCGGAAAAGACTTCGCCGGCAGGGGATGGGACGTGAAGGCGGCCCGGACGGTCCAGACAGCGAGGCCGCCGCAGGCCAGCGCGAGGAGCCTGAGGGAGACAGGCCCGAGCAGTCCCGCGAGTCCCATGAAGAACACGGCCGCGCCGACGACGCCCATGCCGAGGCTGAACGCGAAGGCAGGGTGGACGCCGTCTTCGCCGAGCCGGAGGAGCCGGAGGACCGCGGAGCCGACGGCCAGGAAAGCCAGCGCCAGGGCCCCGCCAGCCAGCAGGGGAAGCGCCCCATGCCTGGCGAGCACGGCAAGGCTGCGCAAGTCCAGTCCGCCTGGAACGACCAGGACATGGCGCCAGAACGGGAGGTTGTTGAGGAGCAACGGGAGCAGGAAGACCGCCCCGGCGAGCGCGAGCCCGGCGCGACGCGGCACTAGTCCCGCCGCCGCCTGAGACAGACCGCGCCCAGACCCGCCAAGAGCACGCCTCCGGCCAAGCCCCAACCCAAGGCGGACGACCGGTCATCCTCCTCCGCGCCAGATCCGGACCGTCCGGTCCCGGACCCAGCTCCGGCCGGGCCTCCCGCGCCTGTTGAGCCGACCGCGAAGTCCCGCAGGATCTCCTCGAGAGCGGGCACGAGGGACGGGTCGCTGGCAGCGGCCTTCCTGAGGTCCGCGAGGAACACCTCCTGGGGCCGGCCGAGCTTGCGCAGGGCGAGGCCGCGCTGGAACAGGCACGCAGGGTGCTCCTGGCCAGCGGCAAGGCACTCCTCGGACACCGCGGCCGCCTCTTCGGCCCGCCCCAGCCCGTTGAGGGCGGCGGCCTTGACCGCGAGGAGCGGCGCCGCGCCCGGGGCAGCCTTCAGGCCCTCGGCCGCGTCATCGAGGGCGCCCTGATGCTCGCCGGTCCGCGTCCTGGCGAGCGCCCTCTGCATGAGCGCCCGGCCGTTGCCCGGGGCCTGCGCCAAGGCGGCGGAGGCGTTCCTGATGACCGCCTCCCAATCCCCCATCCGCATCGCTGTCTCAGCCTGACGGATATGCCCCACGGCGCCGGAGTATCCGGCCGACGCGGTCAGCACCGAGCGGTTGCCCGCGCCGGCCGCCGGACCGCTGACGGAAGCGGCGCTCCGGCCGGACACGGCCGCGCCCGATGCGCCAGCTCCGGCCCCGGAGAAACCCTGTCCCCTGCTGGCGCGGCCCTGCGAGAGCATCTTCAAGGCGAACGCCGCAGCGCTCCTCGGATTGGACTTGAGCGCAGACTCCGCGTCCGCCAGGGCCCTGCCGAACTCGCCGGCCCCGAGGAGCCCGTTGCCTCGGCTGACCAACGCGTGGGACAGCGCCCTCCTGTTGCCCTGCTCCTGGGCCAGGTCCACGGACCTGTCCGCGGCCGCCATCCCAGCCTCGAAATCGCCTGTCTTGAACGCGAACTCGGCCGCGGCCGCGTGCACGAAGGAGCTCTTCGGATACCTGACGATGTTCTCCTCCACCCGGGCCTTGGCCTTTTCCTCGACCGCGGCGCGCTCCTCAGGGGTCTTGGACGGGTCGTCCCGCGCGGCCTCGACCTCCTTGGCGAGCCTCTGGGGCTCGGCCATGGCGAGGACCTCCTCGGACTCGGCGTAGAAGCGCGCCTTCTCGACCGGGTTCATCTGGGCGAAAGCGCCGGCCGCCTTCTTGTCCTGATAGGAGGTCATGGCAGAAGGCGTGAACCCGATCTCCAGCAGATGCGCGCACCAAGCCTTGGAAGCGTTCTCAATGGCCTCCTTCTCCGGCTCTGAACCCGAGCGGAAGATCCTCCCCCACTCGCGCAGCGTCGCGTCATCCGGCTCGCCCTCGTAAGCCGATGGCCGGCCCGCAGGCAGGACCAGGATCCCGGCGAACAGGAGCGCCGGCAGGACCGCCCGGCTGGCCGCCTTCCTCCGCAGGATCAGGACGAAAGCCATGACGCATCCGCCGATGACTGCCCCGAGGATGCCGATCACTCCGAACCACCTGAACCCGCCCGTTGGCTCCGAAGTCACAGCGGCGTCCGCAGGCGCTCCCACGCCGGCCCCGAGCCCGACCTGGTCCCCCTCGCCATCCGGACCCAGCTTCCCCGCGTTGCCGCTGGCCTTGGACGCGGCCCAGACCCGGGCAAGGACCCCTTTGAGAGACGGGTCGATGCTGACCGCGGTCCGCAGATCCTTCTCGATATCCGCGTTGAGGAAAACCAGGTCCCTGCGCTTGGCGAGCAAGCCCAGCTTCGCCAGGCCACGGACAAGGTAGGCCCCTGCCAGCTTCGGATCGTACGCCACGGCCAGGTCCGCGTCCGCCACCGCCTCCCGGTGCCGGCCGGTCTGGAACAGGGCCTCGGCCCTGAGCTTGAAGAGGAGCGCGTCCGTCCAGCCCTTGGCCATGGCCTGGCTGAAGTCCGCGATCGCCCCGTTGTGGTCTTTGAGCTCGGCGCGGCTTCGGCCGCGCTGGAAATACCCCATCGGGTCCGCTGGGTCCGCCCGCACCGCGGCCTCGGCGTGCCTCAAGCTGGCCTCGGCGTCGCCCCTGTCACGGCTCGCGATCGCTTCAGCC